>NZ_JBDXMW010000007.1:0-206506 GCF_039939215.1 Marinomonas sp. 5E14-1
TGTTGATAACGACATAAATCTCTAGTTTTACAAATTAATGCAGAATACTGCGGCGAGGGAACAATACCAAAAATAACCGACTGTAGAAATAAAATAATGTTTAAAAGTTGTATTGTTGACAATCTACAGTTGACAATATTTTTATGAGGTTTTACTCTGAATTGGTTAATTTTGATCTGAAAAGGTTAAAACAATCATTGAATTCTTGGAGTAAGGTTATGTCATCCCATTCTTTTAGCGCTCATTCAGCTGATGAAGATGTAAGAAATGAATCAATTAAAGTGTATGTAAATGGAGAACTACTTCCCAAAAAAGAGGCCGTGGTTTCCGTTTATGACAGTGGTTTCATGTTGGGGGATGGTATCTGGGAGGGGCTTCGAGTTTACAACGGAAAAATAGCCTTCTTGAATGATCATCTAGACCGTTTATACGATTCGGCAAAAGTGTTGGATTTTGAGTTAGATCTTACTCGTGAAGAATTAACGCAAGCTTTATATAATACTCTTGCTGAAAACGAAATGACCCATGATGCTCATTTGCGATTAATGGTGACCAGGGGCCGTAAAAAACATCCATTCCAAGATCCTAAGTTAAGTGTTTACGGTCCGACGACAGTTATTATAGCTGAGCATAGCAAACCCAGTGCAACAGTGCTTGAAAACGGTATGACCTTGTTCACGGTGCATGTGGTTCGTGGTATGCCGAATAGCCAAGACCCAAAGTTAAACTCTCACAGTAAACTCAATTGTATTACGGCGCTGACTCATGCCCAGAAAGCAGGGGCAGATGAAGCTTTAATGCTTGACCCTCAAGGTTTTGTCGCGACTTGTAATTCAACAAACTTCTTTATTGTCCGTAAAGGCGAAGTGTGGACGTCTACCAGTAAATACTGCATGAACGGTATTACTCGTCAGAAAGTAATTGACCTTTGTGCGGCAAATAACATTCCAGTTGTTGAAAAAGATTTTTCATTATTTGAAGTATATGGCGCAGATGAAGCTTTCGTGACAGGTACTTTTGGTGGCCAAACACCCGTTGTGAAAATTGATGGCCGCACAGTTGGTGATGGCAAGCCAGGTCCAATGGTGAACCGTATTCGTGAATTGTATAAGGCATTAGTGGCGGAATCGTAGTCCTTTTATAGGGAAACTAGGGGGTAATGTGGCTGAACAAAGTGAACTAGAAAAAAAGATTCTTGTTGTTGGTGGTGGCCGAATGGGTTCTGCCATTTTAAATGGTTGGTTGCAGCAAGGTATGACTCCGAGTTCTATTTATTTAATCGATCGAGGTCTTGAAACACTAGAAGGCTTTAAAGATAAAGGGGTTCATACCTTTCAGAATGTTGAAGAAGTGCCAGCAGGTATCACTTTTGATGTGTTTTTATTGGCACTTAAACCACAAGTCATTATTCAGCAAGTGACGGAATTTAATCGTTTGATTTCTGATTCAACTTGCTTGGTTTCAGTAGCGGCTGGAATCATGGTGGCAACATTAAAGCAGATGCTTCCTAATGCAAAAAATGTTGTTCGTGTGATGCCAAATACCCCGGCAATGATTGGCAAAGGTGTAATGGTTGGTTATTCCGATAAACAGGCTGAGTTTGTGAAGTTGATAGAAGGTTTGTTTTCTACTTTGGGGCGTTTTTTTTGGATTGCAGATGAACAACAGATGCATGCGGTGACTGCTATTAGTGGTAGTGGCCCAGCATATTTGTTTTATTTTGCCCAGTGCTTTGTTGAGTCGGCCAAAACACTTGGTTTAGATGAAAACCTAGCGCAGGAATTGGCTTTGGAAACGGTGATTGGTGCTGCCAATTTGATCGAGCAAAGTGATGATGATGTTGAAATATTGCGTAAAAATGTTACGAGCCCGAATGGTACTACGCAAGCAGGGTTAGAAGCATTGATGGCCGATTCGATACTGAAACAGCTAATGGAAGCGTGCTGTCAACAAGCCGCAAAAAGGAGTGTGGAACTGTCATAAAAGTTCGTTGAACTTTATATGCTTTGTATTAATAAAAGAATCACAGCTTGATATTCAGGTTGTGATCCCTAAAAGAAATTGCATAAAGCAATTCTATGAGCTTTTGCTCAACTAAAAAATCACAAAAGAAACGAGGTAATTACCTAATGAATAAATTAAAAAGTAAGTTAGTAAGTACGGCAGCAGGTGTTATTCTTGCCAGTGGTCTTAGCTCTACATCTACTATAGCAGCAGAAGTTGAGCATTTTTCAATTGGTACAGCAGGTCAAACGGGTGTGTATTACGTCGTTGGACAATCTATTTGTCGTATGGTTAATGGTAACTCTAAAGACCATAATTTACGTTGTTCTGCACCGTCAACAGGTGGTTCGATTGCTAACATAAATTCGATTCGTTCTGGTGGTTTAAACTTTGGTACAGTTCAGTCTGACTGGCAGTATCATGCTTATAACGGCACATCAAATTTTAAAGATGCAGGTCCATATAAAGGCTTAAGAGCGGTTTTCTCTCTTCACTCTGATATTTTCACTTTGGTGACTCGTGCGGATGCAAACATCAAGTCTTTTGATGACTTAAAAAACAAGCGTGTCAATGTTGGGAACCCAGGTTCTGGTCAACGTGCAACCATGTTAACACTCATGGAAGAAGGCGGTATGACGTTGTCTGATTTTAGATTAGCGGGTGAACTTAAATCTGCTGAACAGTCACAAGCTCTTTGTGATAACAAAGTAGATGCTTTTGTTATGGTAGCTGGCCACCCAGTGGCAAACGTGAAAGAAGCGACGAGTACATGTGATACTCATATTATTGATGTTACTGGTGATGCGGTTGATCGTTTATTGTCAAAATATTCTTACTACAGTCCTGCCATTATCCCTGGTGGAATGTATGAAGGCACACCAAATGACGTTAATACTTATGGTCTAAAAGCGACTTTGGTCTCCTCTACAGAAACGTCTGATGAGGTGGTTTACAATACAGTGAAAGCTGTATTTGAAAACTTTGATCGTTTTAAACGCTTACATCCTGCTTTTGCTAATTTAGATCCTCAAGAAATGATCCATGCAGGTTTGACAGCTCCTCTTCATGATGGCGCTGTTAAGTACTATAAAGAACGAGGTTGGATAGAATAAGCTAATATTTTATCTCTATTTGTTAGTGCCGAGCATTATTGCTCGGCAGCTTTAAAGAGTACTCATCTGGAGCTGGGTTATGAGTGTTGTAAAAAAGAGCAATAGCTCGACTGATTTAGATGAATTGGTCTCATCAACCGATATGGGCGGCCGAAAGCCTGAAGGGTTACAGCTAAAAATTCTTCTGAGTGTGGCGTTTCTATGGGCTTGTTTCCAGCTATGGATAGCTTCTCCTTTTCCTTATTTAATCGATACGGATTTACTACGCTGGAATAGTAATCAGGCAAGATCCATCCACTTAATGTTTGCGGTATTTCTTGTTTTTTTAAGTTTTCCTTTTGGTAGTCGTTCTTCTACGAAAAAAATACCTGTTATCGATTGGTGTATTGCAGTCGTTGCAAGTCTGTGTGCTTCTTATTATCTCCTTGAATACCAAAGTATTGCGACTCGTGTTGGCGCGCCAATTTTGCAGGATGTTATTGTTGCATGTATTGGAATCCCCCTATTGTTTGAAGCAGCACGACGAAGTCTTGGTATTACGTTGCCATTAATTGCGATTGTATTTTTACTTTATAACTTCTTTGGTAACTATATGCCGGAGATGATTGCTCATAAGGGTTTCAATCTTTATGAAGTCGTTAATCATCAATGGATTACTACGGAAGGTGTGTTTGGTATTGCCCTTGGCGTTTCAACCGATTTTGTGTTTTTGTTTGTTCTATTTGGTGCATTACTCGATAAAGCCGGAGCAGGAAATTACTTCATTCAACTGGCTTTTTCTTGTTTAGGCCATTTTAGAGGTGGCCCAGCAAAAGCTGCTGTAGTGGCGTCTGGACTTACAGGCTTGATCTCTGGTTCTTCTATTGCCAATGTTGTGACAACGGGTACGTTTACGATTCCAATGATGAAGAAAGTTGGTTTCTCCGCTGAGAAAGCAGGTGCAGTTGAAGTGGCTTCTTCTGTTAATGGCCAGATTATGCCACCTGTGATGGGGGCTGCGGCTTTCTTGATGGTTGAGTATGTAGGCATTAGTTATTTAGATGTCATTAAACATGCTTTTTTACCTGCGCTTATTTCATATATTGGCTTGGTCTACATTGTTCATATTGAAGCTTTGAAAGCGAACATGCAGGGAATTCCTCGTCCTGCTTCACGAGCAAATTTTGTACGTACTTTGGCATCGTTTTTATTTGGCTTTTTAAGCTTCTGCTTCTTAAGTGCCGTTGTGTATTATGCTTTAGGGTGGATGAAAGTGGTATTAGGAGATGCGTCTAGTTACGTGATTTCGGTACTTATTTTGCTCAGCTATGTGATGTTGTTATTCTTCGCAAGCAAGTTACCAAAGCTGAATGATACAGGGGACCAAGATTTAGAATCTTTACCGTTACCTAGTCAAATCTTTCAATCCGGAATGTACTATCTTTTGCCTGTCATTGTTTTGGTTTGGTGTTTAATGGTTGAGCGCCTTAGCCCCGGTTTGAGTGCATTTTGGGCGGCTTTATTGACCATTTTTATTATTGTGACAAAGCCGTACCTTGAAAGTGTATTTCGAGATGAAAAACAGGCTTCGTTATTGAGTGGCGTAAAAGATTTATTTGATGGCATGGTGTCTGGTGCTCGCAATATGGCAAGCATTTCTATCGCAACAGCAACCGCTGGTGTGATTGTTGGTGTGGTTTCTCAAACCAGTGTAGGAGCTGTATTAGCTGATGTAGTAGAAGTGTTGTCTTTTGGCAATATCACTTTGATGCTTATTTTGGTTGCCATTTTATGCATGGTTTTGGGGATGGGCTTACCAACAACTGCGAATTATATTGTTGTATCTTCCTTGATGGCGACAGTCATTGTAGAAGTTGGGGCGTCGAATGGGTTGATTGTTCCACTCATCGCAGTGCATTTGTTTGTCTTTTATTTTGGCTTAATGGCTGATGTGACTCCACCGGTCGGTTTGGCGTCTTTTGCCGCAGCCGCTGTGTCGGGAGGAAGGCCCATTCAAACAGGCATTATTGCGTTTAAATATGCATTGCGTACCGCGATTCTTCCTTTCTTATTTATTTTTAACTCTGATTTGTTGCTAATTGATGTAACGATTGCTCAAGGAATCTTCATATTCATTATTGCGACGCTTGCTATGTTGATTTTTACTGCTGCTACTCAAGGTTACTTTCTTGTAAAAAGTAATAAGTGGGAAACGGCATTGCTCTTGTTGATTGCATTCAGTATTTTCCGTCCTAACTTTTGGATTGATAAAATAGTGGAGCCGTATCGTTATATGGCTATGTCGGAGTTCTTGCAGCAAGGTGACTCTGTGACTGAAGGTATGCCATTGAGAGTTCATGTTTCTGAGCAGAACTATTCAGGTGAAACAGAAAGCTCAATCCACATGATCATCACCCGTGAGTCTAACGATATAGAAACGGTCATGAAGAATGCAGGCCTTAACCTTTATGTAAGTGGTGACACAATCGAGATAGATAGTGTAGATATTGGCAGTGATGCTTATGAAGCTGGATTTGAACCTTTTCAAATGATAGAAGGCTTAGAAGTAGCGAATAAGCAGCCATCAAAAGCCTTTGTTTATATTCCTAGTCTCTTACTTTTACTGTTGGTCGTGGTTATTCAACGGCGTCGAAAACAATAAGTTTTAGTCCGTCCGGGGACTTTTTTAGGGCAACATTTTATGTTGCCCATTTTTTATTCTTGAAAAGTGCGACTTATGAAAACAACAGGTTTTCCATTCTTGAGATGGAGAAAAATCGTCAATAAAAATAGTCTTAAAGCTGATAGCATCGCCGGGCTGACAGGGGCTTTTTTAGTGATTCCCCAAGGAATTGCGTATGCTCTTATTGCTGGTTTACCTGCAGAGTTTGGCCTCTATGCTGCTATTTTCTCAGCTGTGATTGCGTCTTTCTTTGGATCTTCTATGCATATGGTTTCGGGGCCAACAGCCGCGCTTTCTATTGTATCCGCCATTATTATCGAAAAAACGCTTGGTGCGTCTCAATTATCCTATTTGTCTTTGATGTTTATTCTGACGTTTTTAGTTGGAGCTTTTCAGCTGGCGTTTTCCTTTTTACGTTTTGGCTTTCTAGTGAATTTTATTTCTCATGCGGTTGTACAAGGCTTTACCGCAGGTGCTGCTTTATTGATTGCCGTGAGTCAATTAGGCAATTTTTTAGGCTTACCAAAGGTTAGAGGTTCTAGTTTTATAGAATACCTTCAATTGGTTGCTAAATATTGGGAGTCGATAAATACACCATCACTTATCATTGGTCTTGCGACGATTTTTAGTGCGGTCATACTGAAGTATTGGCTAAAAAACATTCCCTATTTACTTGGGAGTATGCTGATTGGAGCTTGCGTATGTTTATTTTTATTTGATCCCGCGCAGGACCAAATTGATATGATTAAAGCCCTACCAAAAGGGCTTCCTTCTTTAGTTATACCGGACTTTGATTTGGATACTGTGTTTCTATTGAGCTCAGGAGCGTTGTCTATTGCCATTTTAGGCTTAATTGAAGCGGTTGCTATTGCTCGTTCTATTGCCATGCGGTCAAAACAAGCCATTAATGGTAATCAAGAGTTCTATGGGCAAGGTTTATCGAATTGTGTCGGGGCTTTTTTTCAGTGTTATCCAAGCTCTGGATCTTTTACCCGATCAGGTGGGAATTATGATGCCGGTGCAAAAACGCCGTTCGCTATATTATTTTCAGCTTTAATTGTGTTAGGGGTTCTACTATTTCTACCTGATATTACGCAATATATTCCTGTGCCTGTAATGGCAGGCAGCATTTTGATTATCGCTTGGAATTTATTTGATGTATCAGGTTTTATTAAGCAAATGAAGGCACCGAAACCGGATGCTATTCCTTTTCTGTTGACCTTTTTGAGTACATTATTTTTACCGTTAGAAAGTGCTATTTATGTTGGTATTGTTGCTTCTCTTACTTTTTATCTTGCGAAGACTGCAAACCCTAAACTCACTGTGGTAGCACCTTATCAAGTAGAGGAGGGTATTCAACAAATGAAAAATGTAAACCGTTATGGCTTGCCTGAGTGTCCTGCAATTAAGATGGTTCGATTGGATGGTTCGATATTCTTTGGTGCAGCAGAGTCTTTTCAAGAGTCTATACGTTGTTTGGTTGAATCCAATGTAAAACGCCTTATCCTTATTTGTAAGGGAATGAACTTTGTTGATGTTACTGGTCAGCATACGCTTGCTGAAGAAATTGAAAGAATTCAACAAAGTGGCGGCACTATTTTTTTTAGTTCGCTAAAAGGTAATACTCTTGACGATTTTACAGATGATAAGTTGCAGTCCTTATTGAAAAGTGGCGTGCTGAAAGATTCGACAAAAAACGCTATTTCAGCAATGGTTGCACAAGTGCCTGCCGATGTTTGTCAAACATGTGCGAACCGAGTTTTCCAAGAATGTCCTTCCAAGCCAAAATTGTAGCCGGCTGTAAAAATAAAACTTCCTCTTTCTCAATAGGTTAGAATAGGCGCTATAAGCAGAATAATCGGCAGTAGAGATAAAGCGATGGCGAGAGGAAGACCCAGTAAAAAGGCACACATTATTGATGCTGCTTGTGGTTTATTTTCTAAACAAGGTTATCAAAGCACCAGTATTGACCAAGTGGTGTTAGCAGCAGAAGTGTCAAAACCGACAGTTTACAGTAATTTTCCAACTAAACTTGTTTTGTGGGAAACTGTGCTTGAGTCTCTTATTGAGCATGCCAAGAAAGACATGAATGCTTGCTTGTGCTGTTTAGAAGAAGGCAATGATTCGATCTTCACCAAAGGTTGGGTAAGTCTTTGGCAAACCTGGGTTGGGAAACCTGAACGTTTGGCTGTATATCGAGTTTTATTGGGTGAACAGCATAAAATGGAAGCGTCAACGCGTGTGTTGTTTGATCAATTTGAAACGGTGTTAGAGGCCATTTTGAAACGCTGGGTTAAAGACTGTCATGTGTCGCAAGATTCATTTTTTTTGTTGAAAGCCATCAGTAAAGAGGCGCTATTAATGCCAGTGTTGTTAAACCAAACTCGCATGAGTTCAGAACAGCTCTCTCTGCTTGTGGAAAAGGTGATTGCTACCAAAGAGTAATATTTAATGATAGCTTGATTGTGATCCTAATAGAGAGTGAAAATTGTTTCATTACTTTTGAGGAGCCATCATACATCACATCGAAGAAGAGAAAATTTCGATAGAGCATGACGCAGCCAAATTGTTTATGCGTTGTTATGAGTGTAATACGAACAAGCCCATTTGGCACAATGATCCTATGCGTCCAGACGTTTCTTGCCTATTTGAAGGTGAGCGTTTGGGTATTGAAATTGCTCATCTCTATGGCTCAGAAGAGGAAGCTATGGAAGTGCTAGGGTGAGATCTCAGTGAGAAAACCAAGCAAATATTAATGCTGCTTAAAGAAGAACTTGTCGATGAACGACTGCTCAAATCCCTAAACCATATTTTAGAAAACAAATCGCGCAAACGTTATAAAACAGAGCGAGTTTGGTTCGTCATTCGCAATACCCACCCAGCTTGGAAACAAGAAGACATCAAAGCTTTAGAGCACCTTATCACAATGTTTCTTTAAGGTAAGTGCCTGCATCAAATGACTATTCGTTAACCTATTTAAAAATTTGACATGAGAGCTTTTATCTTTCTGGTAAGTATCTGAGATTTATAATTGTGGTGCGGTCAGAAATCTGACTGTCTAATGATAACCGAGTAAATAAACGCCTTGGTATAATTTAATATGCTGTGCCAATATTGTATGCAGTGAATACGAAACATGGTTCATAGTGGCTAAGGTCTTCTGTCATTACTTGCTTTGGGATAAAAAGGCTTAGTAACACTTTCTAATTGATCGAAAGGCATTAATTCATTTATGAGAGGAGGGAAATTTACGACACTTATTGTTGTATCCACTGATAGTAAATGAGACTTATTCATATAGTTCTTAGTTGCTGTGTGGCTCTTTTGGAGTGATTGAGTCGACAACTTATCCAATGATAAATGTATTTAATCGCTCTAAATACAATGAAAGTCGCTGAAACATGATCAGTACTTTAATCTATTTTAGTTATCTGATGATGAGTGAGAAAATGTATGGGCGTTATTACAAAACACAACACGATGGGGCTATTAATATACGTCAAAAGAGTATTAGAATACATTAAAGGACTATCAATATGCTTTGTTTTATAAGATCATTTACAGATTGAAGAATGTTTGAATTCTAATGTTGGGATTAAATTTTATGCTGAATAATTTAAAAATAGCACACAAAATATCTATATTGACGTTGGCTCAAATTATAGTGGTTACTATGCTGGGCACAATGACATTGTCACAAATGAAAAATATAGGTAAAGAGGTTGTTGATATTGCAGAAATTGACGTTCCATTAACAAATATGCTCACTACCATTGCTGAACATCAACTTCAACAAGTGATTTCATTTGAGAGAAGTGCATTTGAAGCTTCTTTAATATTGGCAGGGAAAGGAAAGCAGGAAGCTGTTTTACGTGAGGTTGAAGCATCTAAAAAACTAGCAGGTAAAATTGAAAAAGAGATAAAAGAAGCAAATTTATTGGTGGAAAATGCAGTTGAAAATGCACAAACTCAATTTACTGAAGATAAGTTTTCTGACTTTAGTAAGGTTTTGAAAACAATCGAAGAACATTACATTACTTTATATAATGAAACAGAGACTATTACTGGAAAAATAGTAAATGGTGAAGTGTTGGATTTTATTGATGAAATTCATTTGCTTGAAAAACATCAGGAAGAGTTTGACCATGAATTATTGAGTGCTTTACATCAGATTCAAGCTTTTACAGCAACTTCGGCTAAGCATGCAGAAGAATACGAACTTAACGCGATCTATATGATTTCAGTAGGTTTAGTGATATCTATTATTGTTTCCATATTGTTGAGTATGATTATTGGGCGGATTATCACGAAACCAATTATTGAGCTGAAGAATCAACTGGAAGAGGTATCCAATGGTGATGGTGACCTTACAGTTCGACTTAATAAAATAGGTAAGGATGAGGTAGCATCAGTTTCTCGTTCGTTTGATAGATTTGTTGAAAAACTGTCTGTGACTATGTTGCAAATAGGGACATCTAGTGTTGCATTACAAGAGTTGTCTAAGATTTCTGTTGATCTAATGAATCAAAATGATAAGAACATACAAGAGCAAGGTCATGAAACAGAAATGGTTACGCATGCCGTTACTGAAATGAGCCTTGCGACGGATGAAATATCTCAAAGTACAGCTAAAGCCTCGAATCTTGCGGAAAAGGTAAAACACAGCGTTGAAGAAGGTAAAGATAGTGCTGCGACAACGCAAAAGATCATTAATCAAATGGCTCATGAAGTATCTAAGACTTCAAATGATTTAGAAGCGCTTGCTGAAGAAACAGAAAATATAGGTACGGTTTTAGAAGCGATTCAAGGTATTGCTGAACAAACCAATTTACTGGCTTTGAATGCGGCTATTGAAGCTGCTCGTGCAGGGGAAACAGGTCGAGGTTTTGCGGTTGTTGCGGATGAAGTTCGTACTCTAGCTCAGCGTACTCAAGAGGCGACAGTAAGTATCCAAGCTCTAATTGAAAAATTACAATTAGGTGCAAAAGATGCCGTTGCTAGCATGTTGGCAGGTAATCAAAAAACGGAAGAATGTTTAAAATACAGTAATGAAACCGTTAGCATCTTTAATGAAGCCTTTGAAGCTGTGAATAGTATTTCCGACTTAAATATACAAATTGCTGCTGCAGTTGAAGAGCAATCTCAAGTGGCGAAAGATATCCATAAGAGTGTTGATAATATCCAAGAAATATCTATAAATACCACAAAAGGCACACAGAAGTGCTCTGAAGCCAATGGTAGTATGGCGATCAGTATTAACGAGTTAAATCAAAGTATACAGCAATTTAAAGTATAAGCGGTCGTATAACATGTGAAGGCAATGCCTTCACATGTTATTGTGTTTTGACTTCAGCGCTTATGTACGCATTGTCCTGCTGAGTAGGTGGCTTGTATAGCTCTGTCATCGCCAATGGTCATTAGAACAAACAAAGACTCTTCAATGCCTTTCGAAAGTGCCAATCGTGACTCCAATAATGGTGTGCCTTTGGTGTCTAAAATAAGAAAGTCCGCTTCTGTTCCCACTGCAAGGTTACCAATTTTATCTTCTAAGCGAAGAGCTTTTGCCCCGCCTAGTGTGGCAAGGTAAAGAGATTTAATTGGGCTGAGATTTTCGTTTTGTAATTGAATCACCTTGTAAGCTTCATTCATAGTTTGTAACAAGGAGAAGCTGGTTCCGCCGCCCACGTCTGTACCTAACCCTACGTTAACGTTATGTTCTTCTGCTTTATTTAGCTTAAACAATCCGCTGCCGATAAATAAGTTGGATGTCGGGCAGAAAGAAATGGCTGAGCCTGTTTCGTGCAGTTTATGGTATTCGCTGTCACAAAGGTGAATGCCGTGAGCAAAGACTGAGCGTTCACTTAATAGTTTGTGTTGGTCATAAACGTCTAGGTAGTTTTTGCTGTCAGGAAACAGCTCTTGTACCCAAGCGCATTCGTCTTTGTTTTCAGAAAGGTGCGTGTGAAGGTAAACGTCGTCGTATTCGCTTAGCAATTTACCAGCGAATTGCAGCTGTTTGTCTGAGCTGGTAGGCGCGAAACGTGGTGTAATCGCGTAGTGCAAACGGCCTTTGTTGTGCCAAGCATCGATTAGCTCTTTACTTTCTTGGTAGCTGCTTTCTGGCGTGTCTGTTAAGTAATCTGGTGCGTTTCGATCCATCATCACCTTGCCACAAATCATACGAAGGTTATGCACTTCACTTGCTTCAAAAAAGGCGTCTACAGAGGCTTTATGAACCGTGCCGAAAACCAGTGCTGTGGTTGTTCCGTTGCGAAGTAACTCTTTTAGAAAACGGTCTGCCACATCGCGAGCATGGGCTTTGTTGCTGAATTTACTTTCTTCAGGGAAGGTATAAGTATTCAGCCAAGTTAGCAGCTGTTCGCCATAAGAACCGATCATATCGGTTTGAGGGTAATGAATGTGAGTGTCAATAAAGCCCGGTGTGATGATGGCATCAGGGTGATGTTCAACCACAAGGCTATTTGGTAAACCTGCTAATAAGGTGTTGGCGTCGCCAAGGGCGTGGATTTTATCATCTTCTACGACTAATAAACCGTCTTCGAAATACTCATAAGCCGCTTGTATGCCAACGTCTTTTGGATCTGCTATACAATGAACAATGGCGGCGCGCCAGGCTTTTAATTGGCTCATGATGCCTCTCTTTGATGTTTTATAAAATATAAGTTTGACCGAGTGGTTATACTTTAGCAGTTCTTGTCAATGCTTTCATTATGACTGAAAGCAAAGAGCATAAGATTCTTGTTGTCTATTGTTTGATAGGTAGGCGATAACTACTTTGATGCAGACAATCGAGTATGAATAGATCTAATAAAAAAGACAATGGCAACGCCTAAGGTATCGGCATAGAAATCGAGCCATTCACCGTAACGGTTAACACTTGGTTGTATCAACTCAATCGCACCTCCCCAAAAGATGATAAACAACGCCATATAAGTAAAACGCTTTATTGACCCGAAAGCACACATGAGCGCCCAGCCACCAAAGCCAATAATGTGATGAAGCTTGTCTGAGCCTGGTGCTGGAGGGAGGTTTTCCGCTGGTAAAAGTGTTGCCAAACTGATGATAAGCCCACCAATAATAAAACCGGCAATTTGAACTGCCGGAGAGCTTAAAAATTGATAG
Source organism: Marinomonas sp. 5E14-1 (assembly GCF_039939215.1). Taxonomy (NCBI): domain Bacteria; kingdom Pseudomonadati; phylum Pseudomonadota; class Gammaproteobacteria; order Oceanospirillales; family Oceanospirillaceae; genus Marinomonas; species Marinomonas sp. 5E14-1. The sequence continues at coordinate 12,922 of NZ_JBDXMW010000007.1, forward strand.
AAACAAGAGATTAATGCTTTCCCCATAACCATAAAGTCGTTTAGCGTAAAATACGCGCGCGAATATTTCGACCTTTGATCTTCTTGTTTTCTAATTCTTTGACGACTTTTTTAGCTACATCATTATCGACAGAAACATAAGCGCGGAAGTCGAAAATATCAATCTTACCTACTTGGTTTTTATCTAAACCTATGCCTGCTGTGAGCGCGCCAAGAATATCTCCAGGGCGTAGTTTGTTTTTACGGCCCGCATCAAATGAGATGGTGGTTTTCTGTGGGATTAAACGATAGTGAGCGTCTGCTTGTTCGAGTTCGATAAAATTTGCAGTGGTTGAAAAGCGCTCTTCAATGTCACGAACTTTGTAATCGTCTTTTGATGTCACCAGATTAACAGCAATACCGGCTGCACCGGCACGACCGGTTCGCCCAATACGGTGAGTATGAACGTCTGTATCGCGTGTTGTGTCGTAGTTCACAACAAGGTCAACTTCTTTCACGTCGATACCTCGAGCGGCAACATCTGTTGCTACTAGAACACAGCTGCTTTGGTTGCTGAAACGAACTAATACTTGGTCACGGTCTCTTTGTTCAAGGTCGCCATGAATGGCTTGCGCTGCGACTTTATGATCAATCAACCAGTCTGCTACTGCTTGACATTCTGCTTTTGTATTAGAGAAAACAATCGCTTGGCGTGGTTCAAAATGTTGCAGTGTGGCTAATAAGGTTTCGCACTTGTCCTTGTTTTCACTGCGAACAAAAAATTGTTCTATATTGGGCTTTAGGTCTTCATTTACTTCAATTTTGATGTTGATGGGCTTGTTTTGGAATTCCGCACTGATGGCTTCAATGTCGTCCCCGTAGGTAGCAGAGAACAACAAGGTTTGGCGATTACTTGGTGTTAACTCAACCACTTCTCGAATGCTGTCGACAAATCCCATGTCTAACATGCGATCTGCTTCATCAAGTACCAAAGTGTTTAGCGCATTCAATCGTAAAGTGCCTTTGCGAAGGTGCTCCATCAAACGCCCCGGCGTGCCGACAACTATGTGTGCACCGTGTTCCAAGGAGCCAATCTGTGGGCCAAAAGGCATACCACCACACAAACTCAATACTTTGATATTGTCTTGAAAACGAGCCACCTTACGAATTTCTTTTGAAACTTGGTCTGCCAATTCACGAGTCGGGCACATTACCAAAGCTTGTACACCGAAAAAACGGGGATTGATTTTTAGTAAAAGGCCAATAGCGAAGGCTAAGGTTTTTCCGCTGCCTGTTTGAGCTTGGGCAAGAATGTCTTTGCCATCAATAATCGGCGGTAAGCTTTGTTCCTGCACAGGCGTGAAAGAAGTGAACCCCATATCTGATAGCAAAGCAGTCAGTTTGGTTGGGAGAAGTTTGGTTAAAGTATGCTTAAATTGGGTCACAAAATGCCTGTCCAGAATATGAGTTGATGGGCGAAGGATAACAGAAATACAAAGTAAATACTTTTCTTCACCATTTATAGCGTGTTGGAGGAGAATTTTTTAGGTAAAGTAGTCGTTAAGGGAATGAAACAGTCACCTAAGTATTTTATTTATTAATAATAATGAGTCAATAATGATTACTTTAAAAAATTGCGCAAAAAGCAAAAAAGCCCATTATATGATTTTTCTTATTGTACTTTTGTGTGGCGTACTCGGCAGCATTGGCATCTATTTCGAGTCTGCAAATCACATAGAAAAAGATGAAAAATTTTCTAGCATGACCTTTGCTCGTCAGTTAAATGATGAGCTGCAAAAGTATTCATCTTATGCTTCCGCTATTGCTTCTTTAGTGCTATCTACCCGAGAGCAGATTACTCCAGAGCACTTTGCTCATTTTGCTCAAGGTCTATCAGCCCCTTCCGGTGTAGGTTTTCATTTTGCTCAATATGTCCCGAATAACAAACGAACCGAGTACGAGAACTCGCAAAAAAATATACTAGGAAATGACTTCACGATTCACCCTGAAGGCGATCGTAAGGAGTATTTACCAATTACATTAAGTTATCCGGATAAGCTTCCTTACGGCGCAGATATTTTGTCTCCTCTGTATAAATATTTGAGTGCGGTAAAAGCATCGCGAAGCTCTCTTACTTATACCTTGTCTGAACCCATGATTGTGTCCTTCCCTGGTTGGGCTGAAAGCACATTCTCTGATACTTTCGTAATAAGGCTGCCAGTATATTTACCTGTTGGGTTACGTGCAGGGAAAATAACTGCCCCATCAGGCTTTCATGGCATAGTTGGTGTGCACTTCAGAGTAGGTACGCTTCTCAAGAGCTCTGGTGCATTAAGCAGCCAAGATTTGCTTTACCGCATTGCCGATGTGACATTTAAAGGTGATCCAGTTTGGTTCTCAAGCTCGGCAAACGTCGCAGAGACTACTTGGGGTGATGGCGAGTACAATACGAATTATCTTTCTTTTGCTGGTCGCCAATGGCGAATCGATACAATTTATTCAGCTGATGCGAGGCCTAATATTTCATGGGGATATGTTATTAGTCCCTTTATTTTCTTTATGGTGCTTGCGTGTATTCTGGCTTTTTATACTAAAAAACTCTCTCTTATTTATCATTCAGCCTTGTCAGCGGCAGCTCAGCGTCTTGAGATTGATGAGCTGACAGGACTGTTGAGTCGTTACCGAGTACAACAAGTTCTTAATGAGTTAATGGTTGACTGTCAGAAAGAAGATAAATGGTTAGCAACATTGGTATTAGATCTAGATCATTTTAAAACGATCAACGACGCCTTTGGTCATGAGGTGGGCGATAAGTTGTTGGCAAAAGTGGCACAACGCTTGACGGCTTCTTTACCAAACGAAGCGATTATTGGCTATCTAGGAGGAGACGCTTTTCTTGCTATTGTCACCGAAAATGATGCTCAAGATACGGTGAAACTCAAAGAACTGGTTAAAGAAGTTATATTGCAAATTAGTCAAAGCTATTTTGTTGACAATCGTACTTTAAATATAGGCTGTTCGATAGGTGTGGCTTTGGCTCCAGACTTTGGTGCCGATGCTGTTACCCTGATAAAAAATGCTGATATGGCGGTTTATCAAGCGAAGAACTCTGGTCGAGCAACCTACCATTTTTATGATGGAGAAATGGGTAAAAAGCTGGTTCGCAATGTACGAATTGAATCTCGTTTGAGACATGCCTTGGCAAACGAAGAAATTGAATTACACTTTCAACCTAAAGTAGACATTGTGACTGAGCGTTGTGTCGGAATGGAAGCACTATTGCGTTGGAATGATGAAGAATTAGGTACTGTATCTCCGGCTGAATTTATACCTCTAGCTGAACAAACCGGCATTATCCTTCCTTTAGGTGAATGGGTTATTGAACAAGCACTCAGACATATTGTTGAGTGGCAAAAGCAAGGTATTTGTGTCCCGCCTATTGCTATTAACTGTTCTGCAGCTCAGTTGAAAAGAGTCGATTTTCTCCCTAAATTATTGGATTTATTAAATAGATATAAAGTGGATCCAGGCCTGTTAGAAATTGAAGTAACAGAATCTATTTTGATCGAAGATGCTGAAGGCTGCGCAGAATTGCTACGACAAATTAGCCGCTTAGGAATTAAGTTAGCTATTGATGATTTTGGTACTGGCTATTCAAGTTTGAGTTACTTAAAAGACCTACCTTTCGACTATATTAAGATCGATCAAGTCTTTATTAGGGACATAACCGAAGAGCATAATCATGCAGCATTAACGCATGCGATCATTGTTTTAAGCCATAACTTGAATTTAAAAGTGATTGCAGAAGGTATTACAAATACCGACCAGCTAATCATGCTGAAAAAGTTTGGTTGTGATATTGGTCAAGGTTACTTCTTTAGTAAAGCATTAGGCGCCAACTTAATGGGTACAGACCCTATGATACTTGCTTTGAATCAGCAAGACTCCCTTTAGCCTAAGAGCAGCTTTTCAGAGTAGGTAACGGAATAATAAAGATTTATAATGAGTTACTATTCCGTATTTTGTCTTTTAATGCTTCCCAAAACTGAGTGAGATTTGGGTTATGGTTTAGCTTGGAGCGATACAACCGGATCTCCAGTGGTATATGCCAATTCTCTTCCCCTGCAATGGCAATCTTTCCATAATTTAAAGTATCCGACATCAGACGTTGTGGAATCCAGCCAATACCATAACCTTCTTTTACCATGGCTTTTATGCTGACTGAATGATAATTCTCAGACAAAGTTTGCAGCTGTGGTATGTCTCTTTGTCTTTGTATATGGTGGTGAATAACAGGCTGTAAAAATGAGTTTTCATAGTAGCCAATATAGGGAAGAGGCTTACGTTTTGTACCTGGTAGGGTAAATTTTGGCTCCCCTGAATCATCTGTTGCGCTACATGGGATAAGCGTTTCTTGCGCTATAACAATGTGTTCATATTGTTCGTCATCAAGAGCGCGAATAAAATTAATAGCAGGGTGCCAATAACACAGCATGATATCGCATTGTTGATCCATTAATGAGTTAATAAAGTCGATACCTAGCCATGAACTTGATTTCATATTGATGTCCAAATCCATTTCTATAGACTGACAGAATGGCTCAATTACTTCTTTATAAAAACTCAAGAAGAGAGTTTGAGTGGTGACAAAGCGTACTTGAGATTCTTCTTGCTTTTTAATCTCCTGACAACGCTCTTTTGTGTCTCTGATTTGCCGAGTAATGAGCTCAGCACTTTGCAAAAAGACTTCGCCTGCTGGTGTTAGTGACAAAGGCAGAGTATTGCGGTTAATTAGAATAACGCGCATTTCTTCTTCGAGTAATTTGATACGTCGACTAAATGTTGGCTGCGTTACGTTCTGTTCGTCGGCCGCACGAGAAAAATGACGTGTTTTTGCGAGAGCAATAAAATCTTCAAGCCACCTTATTTCCATGTGACCTCCTTATAGAAAACAAGAGAAAACGAATGAATCATATTCTCTCCTCTTCAACAGCATGGCAGGCGACACTGCTAGAATCACTCTGAAGGAGCATGTTGGGAGATTCGCTATAGCAACGCTGGTTTGCATAAGGGCAGCGAGCTTGAAATACACATCCAATAGGCTTTTCAATCGGAGTTGGAACTTCGCCAATCAATTTAATAGGTTGTGTCGCGTTACTGTCTAAGCGTGGAGTTGCGGATAAAAGTGCTCGAGTGTAAGGGTGTTTAGGTCGACTAAATAAGTCATCTGTTGGTGCTAATTCACATATGCGCCCCAAATACATAACAGCAACGCGGGTCGCGAAATGCTCCACAACAGCAAGATCATGGGTGATAAAAAGGTAACTGAGGTTGCGTTCTTCCTGCTTGTCCATCATTAGATTTAATACTTGCGCTTGAACAGATACATCTAATGCAGACAAAGGCTCATCAGCAACAATGAAATCGGGCTCTACCGATAGGGCGCGAGCAAGACTAATACGTTGACGTTGCCCTCCTGAAAATTCATGGGGGTATCGATCTGAGCTTGATGCTGAGATACCAACTGACTCTAAAAGAGCATCAATTTTTTCATCGATTTCAGTTCTTGTGAGCTGAGGGCTATGAAACGCAATAGGCTCGTTTAGTGTCTGATAAATTGTCATTCTTGGATTTAGTGATGCATAAGGGTTTTGAAACACCATTTGCATCTGTCGGCGGAAAAGCATGCGTTGTTTATTATTCAAGTGATCGATACGTTGATCAAGATAATGAATTTCACCCGAAGTTGGTGTTGTCAGCCCCATAATAGTTCTGGCGAGAGTAGATTTACCGCAACCAGTTTCACCCACGACACACAAAGTCTCACCTTTATAGATAGTGAGATTGACGCCATTCAAAGCATGTATATTATCTTTGTAGTGTCTAAATTTACCATTTTGAAAACGCCATTGCTTGAACCAGCTGTCTTTGGTAGCGAATGCTTTCTCAAGATTGTTGATTTGGATTAAAGGCTGGTTCATTCGTTAATTTCCAAATCTTGATTAGAAAATTCCTTCACCATATCTTCTACAAGAAAGCAGGACACACTAGAAACGCCGCTGTGAATAAAGTTTGGTTGCTCTTGTTGGCACTTCTCTGTGGCGTAAGGGCATCTAGGATGAAAAGCACAACCTGTTGGGCGTTCTGTTAATGAAGGCATGCTACCTTGAATTTGATTCAAGCGTTGCCCTGGTAGCGTCATTTGTGGCAAAGCATTCAATAAACCTTGCGTATAAGGGTGTTGGGGGTCGTTAATGATTTCTAATGTCGGTCCTTCTTCAACAATTCGCCCTGCATACATAACCAGTGTTCGTTCAGCCACTTTAGAAACTACGCCGAGATCATGGCTGATTAATATCAAAGCGACACCATTGTCATGACAAATACTCAATAATAGCTGGAGTATCTCTGCTTGAATGGTGACATCTAATGCTGTGGTTGGCTCATCTGCAATGATGATATCTGGGTTGAGTAACAGAACAGACGCGATAATAACTCTTTGTCTCATACCGCCAGACAATTCATGTGGGTACTGATCAAAGCGTTTTTCCGGTGATGAAATTTGAACATGTTGGAGCTTTTTGATGGCAATGTTTCGGGCGTCTTTGTAGGTGATCTTCGTATGACTACGAATGGTTTCTACCAGTTGATCGCCAATAGTGATGACAGGATTCAGTGTCATCATTGGGTCTTGAAATATCATTGCGATGCGCTTGCCACGGACTTCTTGTAGCTGGCGTAAATTCATTTTGGTGATTTCTTTTTTTTCCAATTTCACAGAGCCTGACTTGATAAAACCAGGCTTGCTGATGAGATTTACTATGGAGAAACCTAATATGGATTTACCTGCTCCAGATTCACCTACAATAGCAATACGCTCCCCTCGATTTAGAGTGAAGCTGACGTCAATCAAAGCCGCGAGTTCTTGCTTTTTTATTTGGAAACTGACATGTAAATGGCTAACACTAAGTAGATTCATACTAATCTTTATAAACCTTTGGGTTTAGGTGATCACGAAGCCAATCTCCAAGCATGTTCATTGCTAGAATTAAGATAATCAATGTGGTGCTTGGAATAACACAGATCCACCATGAACCAGAGAACATGTAGGTGAAACCATCAGAAATTAGTGAACCAAGTGAAGGCTCTGTAACGGGCATGCCTAAACCAAGAAAAGATAACGCCGCTTCAGCGACAATCGCGTTAGCAATTTGTACGGTAAAAATAACTAAAATAGGTGACAAGGTGTTAGGTAAAATATGACGGAACATAATACGTTTCGAACTGATGCCCATGACTCTGGCAGCATCCACGTATTCTTGATGCTTTTCTGCTAATACCGAAGCCCGGACCGTACGGGCAAAAAGAGGCCATTCACTTAAGCCTATGACCAAAATAAGAATGACCATGGCAAGTTGCTGGTACATGGCGATACCAAAGATGGATTGGAAGATGGCTAAGAATACGATAGCGACCATCATATTTGAAAAAGATAGTTGAATGTCGGCACAGCGCATTAAGAAATTATCGATACGTCCACCTAAATATCCTGCTATTAAGCCAATACATATACCTAATGTAGCTTGTATGGCTACGGCACATAAACCGATAGTTAATGAAAGGCGTGTTCCGTACAAAATAACAGATAGCAAGTCTCTACCTTGAGCGTCCGTACCTAGTAGAAAACGGTAATCTTGACTAATCCAGCTTGGAGCAATCTCAGAATTTATCAGGTCTATAAATGCTGGGTCATTAATGTCAAAGGGTGCTAGTAAAGGTGCGAGAAAAGAGACCAGGCAATAAAAAATAAAAATGAGTAGAGCGAGTACGGCTAATTTGTCTCCCACAAAACCAGACCATATATGATGCCAGCGACTGCCTGAAAGTGGAGGGTGTAGAAGGTCTTTTTTAACGTTCTTCATGATCCATGACTCGCTAGTCTCACAGTAGGATTGACTAACCCGTAGATTAAATCCACTAGTGTATTGGTTATGACGAACATGGCACCGACAACCATTAAGTAAGCGGAAATAAGTGGTGTATCAACTCGGCTCACTGCATCCATAAAAAGAAATCCCATGCCGGGCCATTGGAAAATAGTTTCTGTTAAAATGGTATAGGCAACCAGTGTTCCTGCCTGTATTCCACCTACAGTGATTACCGGTAACATGGTGTTTTTAAGCGCATGAATAAAATAGATTCGCGGAGCAGAAAGGCCTTTTGACCAAGCAAATCGAATGTATTCGGACTGTAACACTTCCATCATTTCAGCTCGGATCAAACGAATGAATATGGGCATTAATGCGATGGCGAGTGATAAGCTAGGAAGCAACAAATGATGTAAACCGTCTTTTGTAAAGAGCCCACTATCCCAAATGGAAAATACTTCTATGGTTTGTCCTCGCCCAAAACTGGGCGCTAGACTCCATTCAATCGAGAAGAAATACACCATAGATATAGCCACAATGAAAATAGGTACTGAGAGTCCGATAGAACTGATGATCATAAGTAGCCTGGATATAGGATGCCTAGGTTTGATTGCTGCTAAGACTCCACAGGGTGTTGCTACTAATATAACCAATATAATGGCACAAAAAGCCAGTTCCAATGTGGCTGGGACTTTTTGAAAAATTACTTCTAGTGTCGGTTGTTTATAATAATATGATGTGCCTAAGTCGCCTTGTACTGCGCCTTTTGCAAAGCGAAAATATTGACTTAAAAAGTTATCATTGAGACCTAGCTCTTCACGTAATTGATTTCGTTCATCTTGCGAAACAGTCAGACCAACCATTTGTTGAACAGGGTCGCCTAGTCGGTCTTGTACGGCAAAACTGATTACACTAATGCAGATCATCACAAAACAGGCCTGCATTAATCGGCGGAGTAAAAAAATCAGCATTAGACGATGTAATTCCCACTTAATATTTGAGTTATGTTCTTTAATGTTGAACTTTCAAAGCGTTCACTGTTTTTATTCGTCTTCAACGACTAAATCTCCCAAATAAGGGTGGTTCATATCATTGATGATGTCTTGAATTTTAACTTTGTTTTTTGCAGCCCAAGTAAGAGGTTGCCAATGTAGGGGAACAATCGGCGTGTCGTCATACAGTGCCTGTTCTATTTCTTGCAATAATTGTTTGCGTTTTTCTGGAACCATTTCTCGGTTTGCTTGTTGGATCTTTTGATCAATATTGGGATTACAATAGCCGCTGGCATTATAGATGCCTAGCCCTGTTTTAACATCCGTGCAGGCAATAATAAATTCAAATGGATTGTTAGCGTCCATGGTGTCAGATTGCCAACCAAGCATCATAATGTCCGCGCTGCGATTATCAAATTCTTTAAAATATTGAGCTTTGGGCAAGGTTTTTAAATCCACGATGATGTTGATTCTAGCGAGCATGGCAGAAATGGCTTGAGCCACTTTTTCATCGTTTAAATAGCGGTTATTGGGCGCCATCATGCTGATACGAAAGCCCTGTTCGTAACCCGCTTCTTTCATCAATTGAAGGGCTTTTGGTAAGTCGTAGTTTGGTTCTACATCTTTTAGATGACCTATGAAGCTGTCGGGAGTCAGCTGTCCAGCGGGTGTGCCATGTCCTTTTAATATTTTTTCTACGATGAGCTTTTGGTTAATCGCCAGATTAATGGCTTGTCTTACTCGGATGTCTTTGAATTCTGTACGTCGATCTTGGTTCATGTGTAGCAAGATAATTCGCGTACTTGGCGTTGTAACAACTTGAATTCCGGGAGTTCTTTCTGTACGAGCAATGTCAGTGGGAGAAATTGGGAAGATAAAATCTACATCGCCAGAAAAAAGTGCTGAAAGCCTAGTCGAATCGGCACGAATTGGCGTTAAGATTACTTGATCAACATTGCCCTTCGATTTTGTGTCCCAATAATTTTGATTACGTATTAGCTCCATTCGATTTCCCAATTTTCGATCAACTAGAGTAAAAGGACCAGTACCGGAGACGTGTTTAGAGGCGAAAGAATTTCCGTGTTTAATAATTTCATCTCGCCCTTGGTAGAAGCTTTTATCCATTGGGAAAACATATGTCATGATATTAAGTAACAAGGGGTTAGATGTGGTTGTGTGTACATCGATTGTATGATCATCAATAATGCTGGTTGACTCAATTGAATCGTACATAGCTCGAAAGTCAGATGACTTTTTTAAGCGGTTAATCGTATAAGCCACATCCTCTGCAGTGAAGGTATTGCCTGAATGAAAGTGAATGTTTTTGCGTAAGAAAAAACGAATGGTACGAGAGTCGAGACGTTGCCATTTTGTTGCCAATCTGGCTTCTAATTCACCTTGCCTATTCCATCTTAATAAAGGATCAAACACCCAATGGGAAAACTGCAGAGTACCTTCTGAAAGATGTTCATGTGGGTCTAATGAAATAGGGTCTGCATCAAAGCCCATACGTAATGTGGTTGCAAAAGCACTATTCCATATGATGGAAGCCAAACAACAGACTATAATAGCTTTTATATTCATGTGTATCGGTCTTGTATTCTTGGCTCTTTATAATGGAACGGTCTTTAATAAAAAAGGGTGAGCGCTGCTGTTTTTTGCGCAAAATCTCTTTTGATATTCATACTGACCATTTAGACGAAAAAGCATTTTTACAAAAAATTAAGTAAAAAGACAGCAAGATAGGTTGATTTAGACATATTACGTCGTGATTTATGTTCTATTGAACCTATTCAAATCATATAGATAAGCAGTTATGAATTATTTTGCGCATCTACATATTGCGGCTGAAACAGACACTTCTTGGTTAGGAAATTTGCTAGGCGATTTTCCTATTGATCCTTCATCATTAGATGAAGACTTACTTATGGGATGGCGTTTGCATCAGCAAGTAGATGTGATGGTTGATAAGCATGAAGCGAGTTTGGCGTTTCGTTCTATACCTAGAAAAGGGCGACGTCGATTTGCAGGTATTGTTCAAGATATAGCAATGGATTATTGGTTAATTCAATATTGGAATCGGTTTAGCGATGTACCTTTGGGACGCTTTTGCGATCAAGCGGTAGATGAGTTGTCCAAAGACAAAGATCGTGGCCCTGAGCGCTTGTTTAATATGATTAGTTCATTAGAACAGCATAATTGGTTGTCTAGCTTGGGAACGCATGAGGGGGTAGAAAAAGCCATTTTGTCTATTATGAGAAGGTGGCAGTACGGACATTACTTGCAAGATTTTCTTGATGAATTACCAGACATTATTCAACAAGCCGAAGAACCTTTTTTAAGCTTGTATCCAGATTTACTCGATTTTGTCGCAGAAGAGACGAAAAGTGAGAAGGGCAAGTGATATTGTTAAAAAAAGCCAGGGCCACACGCAGCCCTGACTAACAGGTCACACTTAAGAACAACTTAATCATAAGAAATAGATGCAGATTTCTAATTCCTATTAATTAAGTCATAAAGAGTGTAAATCTTTTGTTGGGATTCACCTTGACTTAAGTCAGGAGGAAATCTATCAGTGAGATATACGCAGTATTTACTCTATCTCGTCAGAACTTGTGGTAGAATCCGCCACCGCAAAAACTTGATTGAACTGATTTAAGGAAGGTACGAACAAGTTCACTGGCTTCAGCGTGTGGATAAACCTTTATTATTCGCACCTTCCTTAAACTCGGCCATTAAAGGTGATCATAACAATAGGGGGAATTAGGTGGGCGTTCAGTGGTATCCAGGGCACATGAACAAAGCGCGTCGAGAAATCGAAGAAGTCATGACGCAAGTGGATATAGTCATCGAAGTATTAGATGCTCGTATTCCTGATTCTAGCCAAAACCCTATGCTAAATACCTTACGAGGTGATGTTCCTGTCCTTCGTTTATTAAACAAAAAAGATTTAGCAGATAAAACGCGTTTGGACTTATGGCTTGATCATTGGCGAGGTAACGACCGAATATTGGCGCATCCATTTTCTACTTTGGATAAGTCAGATGTCGCTAAAATTAGCCAATGGGTTGGGCAAATGGTGCCCCATCGTGGAACGGCTGAAAAGCCGATTAGAGCCATGATTGCAGGGATTCCTAATGTAGGTAAGTCCAGCCTAATGAATGCTTTGTTAGGCCGTCGGGTGGCGAAAGTCGGAGACGAACCTGCTGTTACTAAAGCGCAGCAAAAACTGAAAGTAACCAATGGTTTTCAACTGTTAGATACCCCCGGTATTTTGTGGCCTAAAATAGAAAATCCAGATGCCAGTTACCGTTTAGCCGTTACCGGCGCTGTACGCGATACCGCTATTGACTATGAAGATGTGGCTTTAGTCGGCCTTAAATTCTTTATGACAGATTATAACGAAGCACTTGCTACTCGCTATAAATTAAAAGAGGTCGCTTCAGATCCATATGATGTATTGAAGGTGATTGGTTCCAAGCGTGGTGCGTTACGTTCTGGCGGTAAAGTTGACATGCATAAAGCGGCAGAAGTTTTTTTAAATGACGTAAGGACAGGTGCGATTGGCTCTTACGTTATGGAAACCCCAGAAATGATTGCACGAGAAGAGCTTTTGGTCGAAGAGGCAAAAGCGAAGAAAGAAGCAGCAAAGCAGGCAAAATTAGCGGCTGCCGTGCCTCAGCGACAACGTGCAAATAATCGAGCTTATCGTGATGCCCAATCCGGTAAGTCAGGCGAGAATTGAGATGACAATCAGTGAGGTTCAGGGTCATGGATTATGAGATTGCCTTTGATCAGGACGAAAGCATTTACCGCATTTATACCAGTTATGAGTTTGCCGCGATTGGTGAATGGGTATCCGAGTATGTGCGTGAATTAGAAAGCATACAGCGTGTGTTAATGGCGGCACGATTGGCTGAGTCTGAAAAAGAAACAACGGAATTTAAACACGGCCCTTTTAGCGTGATTTTGAGTGAAGAAGGCGTTTCTGTGATTCGACAAGTGGATATGGATTCAGCGGAAGAAGAAATAAAAGCTATGTTTGACTCTCAGGAAAGCTTCTATCAAACATCTACCGATGGTATTCAAGCTGAATGTGGTTTGGATGATTTGATTAATATGATCGAAAATTGGTATGAAGTGCTGCAATAGTTGTTCCTTGCGCTGGCTGGGTTTACACTAGCCGATATTAATTTAAATGTTTTTTTAGGGAGCCGATATGCTCATCGAATTGGAAAAAGCCCGTACTCGAAATAATGTTGTTCGCATTTTTCGTGAAGACTTAGACGGACCAGATAGTTGGACTGACGGCTTTGTTGTAGACGCCAACGAAGAAATGGTTTTGCTCCAATTAGTGGATGATAGTGTTCGCCTTAACGGCTACCAAGTCCTATTTTTAGAAGACATTAGTGACTTTGCACATCCGGCGCCTTTTAATGATTTTCAGAAGAAAGTATTAACGCTGCGTGGCGAAGAGGTCGTCGACCCAGAAGTTGACTTAGATGACCTTGCTGTTTTGTTAATTGATATCAGTGAAGAGTTTGGGTTGGTGACGTTACACCGTGAAGAAGTTGAACCAGACAGCTGTGAAATAGGCCGTGTAATACGTGCTGATGCAGTGACGTATGAGCTAGAAGAAATCGGCTCCGATGCCCGTTGGTTTGATGATACTTTTGAATACGATCTATACGACATTACGCGCATCGAATTTGGTGGAGCTTATGAAGAAGCATTGATGCTTGCCAATGACGATATGGGCGATGATGCTTATGAGTTGTCTGAAGAATACCCAGATAATTGTGTTGGCGAGATTGAAGAAGGTGAATCTAAGTAGTTAGTTTCAACGTTGCTTTATCTCTCTAAAAACGCCTTTATAGGCGTTTTTTTATGTACTTTTTAAATTTTTATTGACGATTTCTAATAAGGAGAAGGTGTGCCTTTTTCTTTTTGGGTTTTGAAACGTCGGTGTGCCCAAAAATACTGTGGCTTCTTAGGGTTGATACTTTCTTCCATTAGACGGTTAATCGTGGTTGCATTTTCTATATCATCTGGCGTTGGAAAGTTTGGCACTTCTGTAAATGTTAGGTGGTAGCCATTTTCTGTGCGGCCGTAATCGTAAAGAACAACTGGAGCATTGGTCATTTTTGCAATACGTCCAATGTGCGCTATGGTTGCGCATTCACGACCATAGAAAGGAGCAAAAACAGAATCTCTTCGACCGTAGTCTTGATCTACTGCGTACCAGACGGCTTTATTTTTCTTCAGTGATTTAAGCACTTCACGCATATTTCTACGTTCAATCGTTTTTGAGAAGATTGCCTTGCGTTGGCGCTCCATAACCCAGTTTACAACGGGGTTTTTCTGCAGTTTATAAATAGGGTGAACGTCAAGAATACGTGGCACTTGGCTACCGCAAATATCAAGAGAGGAAAAGTGACCACTAATTAGGATGCAGCCTCTACCTTTAGCCAGTACTTGATCAATTACTTCTTGTCCTTCAAACACAACTCGTGATGCGAAGCGATTTTTATCTTGAAACCAAGAGGCGAAGGTTTCTAACGTGCCTTGTCCGATGCTTTTAAAGTGTTCTTTAGTGAGCTTTTTTCTTTCTGCTTTGGTCATTTCTGGAAAGCAAATTTTAAAGTTCACATTACAAATATGCCGACGTCTAGGTGATAATGAATAGAGAAGTCCTCCAAAAATTTTACCTACTCCTTGTAAGACAGGCCAAGGAAGAAAGCTAATTAAAAAAGCGACCCCCATTCCTAACCAACTTAACCAGTGTTTTGGGCTGATAAACTCTTTAATGCTTTTATCTAATGTGCTTTGCTTAGCCATGGTATCCCTCTAAAAAAGCCTGCCATTGCTTTTCTGATACATAAAAATTTGAAAATTTGCCCGACTCTTTATCCAGTGAGCGTTTTAGTCGATCAATATTAGATTGCATCCAGCTTGGATCTGGCGTTCTTTGTTCGCATTTATCGAAGTCAATCACCCATACTTTTCCTTGCTTATCTATCATGATGTTATGACAGTTCAAGTCAGAGTGGTAAATACCGCTAGTATGAAAGTGCTTGATGACCTTGCCAACCTCTTGCCATGCAATTTGATCTTTTTTGTCACTTTTGATGAGATCAAAAAGGTCTTCTGCATGATCGATGGTCTCAGTTAGTAATTCGGCTTTGTAAAAGCCTTTTTTAAGAGTATAGAGCCCACCAATGGGTTTAGGGACTGGTAAGTTCAGATTGCGCATATGTTCCAATAAACTGAGTTCAAGCCAAGGGCGAGTGTTTTGTTGGCCTGTAAACAGAAAGCCTCGTTTATTGAATTTTGCGATTAATCCACCTCGACGGTAGCGGCGTATGACGAAGCGTCCGAATTCACTGTTAATAAACCATACCTCACCACGACCAGTACCAGTGCCTGTTAATGCTTTTTGGGATTGCCAGAATTCAGGATCAAACCATGACGTAGTGAGTGGCTGGTTTTGATCACTTTTTAAGAGAAAAGTGTTCGATGATACTTTGATGGGCTGTGGCATCTTGCTCGCTTCGTTATTGTGTTCTGTCTTATGTCTATAAAGTTGGACACATTCAATGATGTCTATTCTATAATACTTGTTCTGTTTAAGCAGCCCTAGAGGAAGAGATGGAACAAGAGAAAATTCAGCATTTAGCCGTGGTAAGGTTATCTGCATTAGGTGATGTGTGTCACGCTATGGCTGTAGTTCAATCAATTATGATACGCTATCCAGACATGAAAGTGACTTGGGTGACTTCGCCGTTAGAAGCAAATTTAGTTCGTTTGTTGAACGGTGTGAATGTAGTTGAGTACGATAAAAAAAATGGATTTTCTGGGTTGTTAGCATTGCGGTCTTTATTAAAAGATCAGACGTTCGATGTTTTGTTGCATTTGCAGTGGTCGCTGCGAGCAAGCCTTGTTTCTCGTATGGTGAAAGCCAAACGTCGCATTGGCTTTGCTTTATCTCACTCTAGGGAAAAGCAACATTGGTTTGTTAATGAATATGCGCCGGAACCAAAGGGCGAGCATGTTTTAGATTCTTTTTTGTCTATCGCAAGTGTGTTGGGGATTTCAGAGCCAAGCTTGCCTTGTGAATTGAATTTACCTGAGACAACTTTCGATTTGCCGAGTCGCTATGTGGTTTTGAATCCTTCGGCCTCTAAAGCTGATCGAAATTGGACCGTGGAAGGTTATCGGTCTGTCATGGCGTACCTTTCAAGTGAAGGTATGGCAGTGGTTATTACTGGTGGGCCATCATCGGAAGAGAAGTCTTTTGCTCAACACATCATTGCAGAACAAACAGATTCTGTTATTAACCTTGTCGGTAAAACAAAACTAGACGTTATGTTGAGTGTTTTGAAAGGCGCGGAACTGGTCATCAGTCCAGATACTGGGCCTGCTCATATGGCAACTTTGGTTGGAACGCGAGTATTAGGTTTGTATGCGCATTCCAATCCAAAACGAACTGGGCCATATCGAGACTTGGATAAAGTGGTAAGTGTGTATGAGCAATTGGCTGAGAAGGAATATCAAAAGCCGGTGGCAGAACTGCCTTGGTCAACGCGAGTACATGATGCTGAAGCCATGCAACATATCCACGTTGACCAAGTTTTAGCGGAAGTGAAGCGCTTTATTTAAAGCGCTTGTTCAGCAAGTTTTAAGTCCAGTGTAGCTTTCAATAGTTTGTACAATTGAATGGACGCGTCTATCTCTTCTTTTCTGTTGGTTAAACTCTCAATGTTTAAGCCAAGAGGAACGCCAAGAGGGAGCGCAATCTCAATAATTTGCTCCAAGGCATTACGGCAAATTTTGATAGATTCAGCCAATGGAGTCGCAGAATCCAAAATACGATGCTTAGTGGCATCAGGGACAGAAATGCCTAACCATTCCATGAATTCTAGTGTCTTGGAGCTGCCACATGGCGTGAAAGTCAGGATAATACGTTTCGGCTCTTCACCCTGGTCTCTACACTCTCTGGCATAGCGACTGATTAAGTCTGCCGTTGCTTGGTGATTATAAACCGCTTGAGAGATGAAAAACTCACAGCCAGCATCAGACTTTTTCATGATGCGTAAATGTTCATCTCCTTTTTTAGCATGACGTTCTGCAATAGTGACGCCGCCCAAATTGAAGGCATGAGGTGAGGCTTTTAAAGTATCGTACGCTTTTGGTAAAGGTAATTTGATATCGCCGTCCGAAGAAGGGGAGCCCACCAAAACCAAATCACGAATGCCAAAATCTTCCCAAGCTTCTGTTAACCAGCCTGAAAATTCTTCTGAGCTACGAGAGGAAACAGACTTATAAGTGATAACTGGCTTGCCAGATTGAGTATGAAGGCGTTTTGACCAAGCTCTTGGATCATGTGTTTCCATAAAAGGAAAAGGGCGAGGCTTATCAATTCGGCTGGTTTCATCTTGAATGTCGTAGACAATTAAACCATCGGCTTCAACACCTGCTAAGCGACCCAATAATTTGTTACTAATTTGTTCCAATTGCTCTTCTTCAACAGAGGAGCGAGGTGGTGTTGTGCCGATGAAGTACACACCTCGGTTAGGGTCTTGGAACTTTCTTGCCAATTCGGATTTCATGATGTCACACTCTAAGTCGTCGAGGCAGATAACCTTGTTCTGCGCTTCGGTATATTTATTTGATGTGGTTATTCTAACAGTGAAACGAATTCATGGCTTTCTCTGTAAGTTGAATAATATTGTAGATGAAGTGAGAATGGCTAATTCGCTCAATACCTTATCGTTTGCCATAAAATTAACAGGAAGCTCTCTATGTCTGATATCGCTTTAAAAGGCTTAAAAGAAATCACGACTTCTTTGTTACCGCCAGTGCACTTATGGAAACCTGACTTCTGTGGCGATATGGATCTAGTCATAAAAGCAAATGGAGATTGGATACATGAAGGTGGAAAAATTCATCGTCCCGCCATGGTGGATATGTTCAGCCGCATTTTATGGTTTGAAGAAGGGGAGTATTTTTTAGTAACGCCTGTTGAGAAAGTGCGGATCCAAGTTGAAGATGCGCCTTTTTTGGTGACGGAATGGAATTGGATAGAGACAAAGCAAGGGCCAGCTATTGAATTTACAACACAAACCAAAGATGTTTCAGTTCTTGGTCTAGACTGTGATATATGGGTGTCTCCTTTTGAGAATGAAGAGCGTCCTTATATTTCGATGCGTTACGGCATGAAGGCATTACTGAGCCGAAATGTATTTTATGCCTTAGTGGAAAGCTTGGTGCAGGTTGAAACCGAAAAAGGAACAGGAATAGGCATAATCAGTGCCGGTAAATCGTATCTTTTAATGCAAGATAAATGAGGAACTGGGTTATAATGCGCGAACTATACGTCGTTGTACGTTTTCTTGTTTTGTCGTTTTAAAGGGGTGTTTTTTTGTTATTCGAAGAATTTGGTTTTGATAATCGCATTTTGAAGTCCATCGGCCATTTGGGCTTTGATGAAGCAACCGAAATTCAGTCTCGCGCTATTCCAGAAGCTATGGCAGGTCGAGACTTATTGGCGTCGTCAAAAACCGGTTCAGGGAAAACATTGGCTTATCTTTTACCTGCATTACATCGTGTGTATAAGAAAAAAGCACTCTCCAAACGCGACCCTAGAGTAGTTGTTTTAGTACCAACCCGTGAATTAGCAAAGCAAGTTTATGGTCAGTTACGTCTTTTACTTGCCGCCAGTCGCTTTACATCTACTTTAATTCAGGGTGGAGAAAACTTTAACGACCAGCATAAACAATTGCAAAAAGACCCACATTTTATTGTAGCAACACCTGGGCGTTTGGTTGATCACTTGAAACAACGACATGTGTATTTAGAAGGTCTTGAGCTGCTTATCTTAGATGAAGCTGATCGTATGTTGGATTTGGGTTTTGCGGATGCAATGCGAGCCATAAACGAAGCTGCTAGTCACCGTCAACGTCAGACATTGTTCTTTTCTGCAACGCTTGATAATACGGAAGTCAGTACAATTGCAGGGGAATTGTTGAAAGAGCCTTCTCGTGTGGCAATTGGTCAAGGCTTTGATGAGCACAAAGACATTTCCCAACATATTTTGCTTTGTGATCACCTTGATCATAAAGAAGCCCTGTTGAAGCATGTTTTAGTGAATCAAACGATCAAACAAGCCATCGTATTCACAGCGACAAAAAATGACACAGTTCGCCTTGCTGAAATGATCGCTAGTTGGGGGTTAACCACTCAAGCTTTGAACGGCAACTTGTCGCAAAGTGCTCGAAACAAAGCCATGGAAAGTTTTGCTAAAGGGCAGTTTGAGGTTCTTGTGAGTACAGATGTGGCGTCTCGCGGTTTGGATATTGCGAGTGTTTCCCATGTGTTTAACTTTGACTTACCTAAACAAGCTGAAGAATTTGTTCACCGAACGGGTCGAACAGGTCGTGCAGGCTTTAAAGGTGATGCGTACTCTTTTGTTGGACCAAAAGATTGGGTGAACTTCAAAGCTATTGAAGCATTCTTACAAAAGACGTTTGAAACAGAAGTGATTGAGGGTTTAGAGCCTAAATTTAAAGGTTTGGCACCAGTGAAGCCCGCTCGCCCAAAGGCTAAGAAAACGCTTAATAAAAAGGCGAGTAACTCTCCTAAGAAAGTGGCTAAGAAACTGCAAGGTAAAGCGCGCTTTCATGATAATCAGCAAGATGGTTTTGAGGCTTTTAAATTGCCTTCTAAGCGAACAGAAAAGCCAGCGAATCTTGGTGATGAAGGCGAGTAATATTTTACGGCTTTTGAATTTGACTGTTAATGAAGCTTTATTTATTGACAGGTGAGTTATTTTCACTATATTGATTAATATTTCTTATCTATTGGAGATGAGCTTATTAATCGTTTTCCCCCATTAAACTCGCTTAGATGTTTTGAGTCAGCAGCACGCCATGGCAGCTTTAATAAAGCGGCTAGAGAGCTGTCTGTGACGCCTTCGGCGATTAGCCATCAAATTAAAGGCTTAGAAAGCTTTCTGGGTATTGAGCTATTTCGTCGAACTAAACGTAAAGTGATATTAACGGAAGCTGGGGAGTCCTATTTAAAGCCTATCCGAAGCATTTTTGAACAGCTAGAAAACGCCACATCGGAGCTGAGAAGTCAGCAAAAAACGGGATCATTGAGATTGGCGGTTGCGCCGGCCTTTCTGACTCGTTGGTTGATGCCGAGAATGGAAAGCTTTCAAGAACGTTACCCTGATATTCAAATTGAAATAAGCTCGTCTTCTGGTTTAGTTGATTTCTCCGCCAATGACATTGATATGGCTGTGTATTTCGGAAATGGTGATTGGGACGGAGTTGAAATCCATTATTTACGTGCCGCTCGACTGGCACCTGTATGCAATCCTAGATTAATCAAAGCAGATCAACCTATTAACACTCCTGAAGATATGCGCTTTTATCCTCTTTTACACGTTACAAAGCGTAAAGATGAGTGGCATGATTGGCTTCAACAGCATAATTTAGATGTAACGCTTTTCCGGCGAGGTTTGATGTTTTCGAGTGGCTCTTTAACGGCTGGCGCGGCTGCTCAAGGCTTAGGTGTCGCTTTATCTGATCCTGAATTGGTCATGCCAGAAATACAGGCCGGTACTTTAAAAGTATTGTTTGATCAGCATTTGATTACGAATAAATCTTTCTATCTTGTTTATGAGAAACGTCGATCGGTGACATCTGCAATGATGGCCTTTAAAGAGTGGATCATTGAGCAGATGGCAGGTAATGAAAATGGTTGAGTGCGTTTCTTATCCTATTTTGGGAAAAGAAGGCTTTTTTAAAATATCAGTGAGAAATGTTTTATGAGCACAGAGTTAATAGTAAACAGCTACTTTAATGATCAAGTAAAATCCATTGCATTAGACAATGCCGAAGGAATATCAACTGTTGGTGTTATGGCGATAGGTGACTATGAATTTGGTACGAACCAAAGAGAATACATGACGGTTGTATCAGGTTCATTGACTGTACTTTTACCAGCAGAGACAGAATGGAAAACCTTTGCGAAAGGTGAGACTTTTATTGTTGAAGCTAATCAGAGCTTTCAAGTAAAAGTGGCTGAAACAACCGCTTATCTTTGCCGTTACGAATAGTAGCAAGCCAATAAGCTTGATCATAAAAAAGGGCCTGTTTAAATCAAAACAGGCCCTTTTTTAGCAGTAGTAGAACGAGTCGGTGTCTGCTTAACCACCAACAACATTGATTAATAAGGTTACTTTGTCACCTGGCTGAACATACTTTTGGCTGGCCACTTTCGGGTTCCAGCTTCTAATGTCATTTACCGATACTTTGAATTTATTGGCAACCAGTGCCAGCGATTCGCCAGAACGAATGGTATAAACTACTTTTTTCATCACACTGCGAGTGCTGTTGGTGTTTGTTGATTTTTTAGGTTGCAACCAAACAACTAGCTTCTGACCTGGCATAAGTGAATCAGCAAGCCCTATACTGTTCCAGCGAGCAAGAGTTTTGCTGTCTGTTTCATATTTGTTGGCGATGAGCCATAAACTGTCGCCAGATTTTACTGTGTAGTTTATTTTGATTCGGTTTCTAGTCGGCGCACGAGATTGCTTCGCTAGCAAGCGTTGGTGAGAGCTGAGGGTGTAGCTTTCAATATTGTTGCCAGCAACTGGAATCATCAACTCTTGTCCAACGCGAATAAGAGAAGAAGATATCTTATTCACATTTTGTAGAACGCCAGCGGTTGTATTGTGCTGTTTTGCGATTAGCAGCAAGCTATCGCCAGCTTTTACTGTGTAACGCACCCAAGTGACTCGATCTTGAGGCGGAATTTCAGCTAATTTAGTTCTAAACTGTTTCGCTTTACCCACTGGCATTAATAGTCTGTGAGGACCATCTGGAGATGTCGCCCATTGGTTAAAACCTGGGTTCAACAAATACACTTCATCAATGCTAATACCAGCCATTTCTGAGGCTTGAGCTAAATCCAGCTGCCCGCCAATATTCACCACATCAAAGTAAGGCTTGTTAGGAATAAAGTAAGTAGAGTAGTTGTACTTTTCTGGATTTTTAATAATCTTCGCCAAAGCAATTAACTTGGGCACATAGGCGCGCGTCTCTTTTGGTAAATCAAGCGACCAAAAATCTGTTGGCTTGCCTGCTTTTTTATTTTTTCGAATGGCTCTTGAAACGGTACCTTCGCCAGAGTTGTAGGAAGCAAGGGCATGATACCAATTGCCATCAAACATCTTGTGTAGACGAGTTAAATAAGCAATCGCGGCTTGAGTAGAACCAATGATGTCTCGGCGTCCGTCGTACCACCAAGTCTGATCCAAACCATACATCTGACCAGTTGAAGGAATAAACTGCCAAGGACCAGATGCTCGACCGTGACTATAGCCAAAAGGGTCAAAGCCACTTTCAACAATAGGTAAAAGCGCTATTTCTGTTGGAATACCTGCTTTTTCCAATTCATCTACGATGTAATAAAGATAGCGTTCGCCACGCTTTGACACACGATCTAAGTAAGATGGGTGAGAGCTAAACCAACGTAATTGAGAAGATAAACGAGGGCGATCGATGTCTAAATCTAACTGATAACCTGCTCTGATTCTGTCCCAAATATCATCAGGAACTTTTGGCTTGTTAAGAGCAACGACAGGCTCTTGATCTGTTGCTTCTTCTGTATTGGCTTCTGGGGTGGTAGATTCTTCAAGCGAGGAATCAATAACGGGAACGCTATCAATAAAACCTAAGCGTTCAGGATCAGCATCGACTATATCAGCTTCCACTGCATCAACTGTTTCTAATGAGCTAGATGAAACATCAGTGTCTATTTTGGAGGCCGTTTGACAGGCGCTTAGGGTAAGACTTGTCAAGCAAATCCAAAAAATTCTATAAATCATGAAACTCACTAAATTGAATAAAGTTTTGTCATTTTAAGGGTGTAGCGAAAGAGGTCAACTAAAAGTGTCTTTGGCGCGTCTGACTTGACTGAAGGATTCGATGGAATTTATCGCGACTTCTTCTTTAAGTTGTTGTGCCGCTTGGGTTTTCAAAGAAGGGTTGTGAGAACGTAAAAAAGGATTAGTTTTTTTCTCTAAACCTAAATTTGAAGGCAAAGTCGGCTTATTTTGTTCTCTTAGAAGAGTGCACGCAAGATGACTTTCCATTAAATCTGTATTATCAGGCTCCAAAGATAATGCAAAACGGTAATTGGCTAATGTGTATTCGTGAGTGCAATACACGAGCGTGTTGTCAGAAAGAGTGGAAAGCTTTTCCATGGCTGCGAGCATCTGCTTTGGTGTACCTTCCATAATTCGCCCACAGCCACCTTTAAACAGTGTGTCACCGCTAAATAGAATGGGTATTGCTTGATCAGAAAAGTAGCAAAGGTGATCTAAAGTGTGTCCTGGTGTTTCTAAAACAGAAAAGACTCTTGTAAAAACAACGATTTCATCACCTTCTTTGACAGGATGTGTCACCAGATGTTTTAGATGCTTTGGACCGTATACAAGGCAGTTTGTTTGTTCCTTCAGCTTAGCAACACCACCAGTGTGATCATTATGATGGTGAGTAATTAGAATGCCCACGAGTTTTTTTTCATGCTGAGCGCAGTACTCAATGACAACCTTAGCGGAACCTGGGTCTACTGCCCAAATGTCTGAACTATCTTTATCTTCGATTATCCAGATATAATTGTCTTGAAAGGCAGGAAGCGGAAGTAAGTTCATGTGTTGTCTACTTTATATAAGAATGATTAGATGATATATGACGAGCCGATGACCAAAATAAATACATCGCCATGCCGTTTTTATAGAGAATTGATTTTATGTCGGATAATCAATCAAGACAATTTTTTCAGACTTGGTATCAGAGTAACCTCGGTAATAGTGTGCTTCAGCTTGAGTTGAAAGAAATAGAAGCCACGCTAGATTCCACAGTTGGCTATTACTTAGTAACACAATCGCCGCTGAGAAAAATAGCGTTTCATAATCATCGCCTCCGAGAAAACATTCTGATCGCGCCTGTGTTAGAGCTTGGTGCTTCGAGTTGTACCATAGTTGCAAAATCAAATGAGTTGCCCTTTGAAACAGATGGTATTGATGTGCATATTTTTCATCACACATTGGATACATCCGCTACACCACATGATGATTTACGGGAAGCGGCTAGAACTTTATTACCAAGTGGGAAGTTAATTGTCGTCGGTTTTAACCCTTGGAGTTTATGGGGATTTTGTCGGTTGTTTTCTAAGCGAGCAAAAGCGCCTTGGTGCGCTCGTTTTATTGCTCATCAACGCCTAGAAGATTGGCTGAAAGTAGCGGGCTTAACCTTAGAAACAAAGCGTTTTATTTACTACGAACCACCTATTCAAAATGGCAATTGGCGATTGCGTTTTAAATGGCTAGAAAAAATGCTGCGACCGCTCAAGTTACCTTTTAGTGGCGTGTATATAATGACAGCCACCAAACAGGTAAAACGTTATACGCCGATAAAACCACATTGGACAAAAGCGCGTGTTCGCGTACCACCATTAACTAAGCCCACAGCAAAAGAGATGAAAGAGTGAAAGATGTAATTATATATACAGACGGTGCCTGTAAGGGCAATCCAGGAATTGGTGGCTGGGGCGCTTGGCTAACATTTGGTGAACATGAAAAACGATTGTGTGGTGGTGAACACGACACAACCAATAATCGAATGGAGCTTATGGGCGCCATAGAAGGGCTTGGTGCATTAAAAGAAGAATGTAATGTGACGCTTTATACAGACTCTTCTTATGTGCAAAAAGGGATTACTGAATGGATGGCAGGCTGGAAGCGAAAAGGTTGGGTAACGGCTTCTAAGCAGCCGGTAAAAAACAAGGACTTATGGCAAGCATTAGATGCAGCCTGTCAAAAGCACCAAGTCACTTGGAAATGGGTGAAAGGTCATGCAGGTATAGAAGGCAATGAAATTGCCGACGACTTAGCCAATCAAGGTATTGAAGAGTTGAGGGCATCAGCATGAGACAAGTCGTATTAGATACAGAAACAACCGGTATTGACCCTAAACAAGGGCATCGAATCATCGAAATTGGTTGTGTGGAAATGATCGGGCGTAAGCTGACGAATCGTCATTTTCATGTCTACATAAACCCTGATCGAGAAGTCGAAGAAGAAGCTTTCCAAGTACACGGCATCAGTAATGAATTCTTGGCAGATAAACCTCGCTTTCATGAAGTCGCCCAAGAGTTTTTTGACTTCATTAAAGGCGCTGAATTAATTATCCATAACGCGCCCTTTGATATTGGCTTTATGGATCATGAATTCGCCCGCATTGGTGGCTACCCAAAAACCGCGGAAGTCTGCAGCGTCTTCGATAGCTTGGTGTATGCGCGTAAAAAGCATCCAGGTCAGAAGAATAACCTTGATGTGTTATGTCGCCGTTATGGAATAGATAACTCGCATCGTGAGTTACACGGAGCCTTGTTAGACTCCGAGATTTTGGCCGATGTGTATTTGCTCATGACGGGTGGTCAAACCAGTTTAGGTTTGAGCAACGGCTCTGACGGCGAATCTAAAGAAGACGGCTCTGAAGATGTGATTCGTAGGTTATCAGCAGATCGTCCTCGTCTAAAAGTTATTAGACCAAATGAACAAGAGTTAAAAATGCATGAAGAGCGTTTGGATTTGATTGATAAAAAATCAGGTCAATCTCTGTGGCGAAAGCCTGAACAGCCTCTTAATTAAAAGGCTTCTTTTGTCGGTCTTAGAGAACTCAAGGACACTTTGACATCATAAATTGGTTCATTGTCTTGTTTGGTTAATGAACCATCCTCTGTGAGAAGCATGAAAAAATCGGATAAGAAAATAGAGAAAGCTCTTCGTGAAGCGTTAACTCAAGTGTGTGAAAGTGCTTTGGGAGAGGTGTCTGGCTTTGTTTGGTTGACACATTTGGTGAATTTCAATCACTTCCCAGATTCGCTTAAGATCATTTGTGTGTTTGAAAAAGACGAAGACTTAATCTCGGCCCGAGAAAGTAAGCAAGATGAGTATTTTGGTCGTTTAATCGTGGACGAATTAAACCGAGCTGGCTTATCGATTAAAAACCTAGGTCAATCTATTCTGTTTGATACAGAAGAAGCGTGTGAGCGCTCGCACAATGGTAAGTGGAATGAGCGCTTACATCGTTTGACTGTCCATTAAAAGCCTTTTGGTAAAAAGCCTTCTATCATCTCAATGTTTCTAAACGACTCAGCAAGTCTGAGTTTTTGCTGCTCAAGTTTGATATTAGGGGCGCGTGATTCGTCCACTGAACAGTTATGCTCTGTGATGAGCTGCTTGCCTTTTTCGTCCAGTTTGTTGGATTGAATAAAGCGCGTGTTAATGGAAAACTCACCAATTTGTCGTAGGTCGTGTTCTCGGCTAAAGCGATTAAATCCGTTAAATTTAAAATGTTTCTCCACATAGCGATCACTTAATTGAATCAGAGTGTCCATTAAAGCGTACAGCAGCTCATTAGCGGACGAGGAATTCAAAACTAAAGTGGTTTCTATGCCGTGAAGCTCAGAGAATTCGATGTTCTTATCTTGCTCTTTGTCACCAATATTAAACATCACATCAATCAAGACTTTGCCATTTCTGCGATGAACAAGGTCAACACATTGGATTTTAGTTTGATCAAATCTAAGTGTGTCTAACAGTTGCTGTACAGACTCAATTGTGAAGCTTTGTTTGGTTTCAGATAATTGAAATAAGCTCCGGCATTCCGCCATCAAAGGCAGATCATGATGGCTATTAAAAGGCGTGCTCACTTTTTGTCCATCTATAGATGACAGAGTGATCAATTCTCGTATTTCATGTTCTCGAGCTTTTTTTAATGCAAGAAAAACGGTTTGGATAATCTCGGACGTAGGTAAATTTGGCTCAACGCGCCATTTTCGACCGTAGACAATTTTTTTGGATCGGACTGGATTGTTGCGTTGGTAGTTTTCTCGGCCAATAATCCCCACTTGAATAAAGAGCCCTTGGTCATCTTCAGCACAAAAAATAGGGTAGTGATTGGAGAATTGGATGTGCTTCAAAATGGATTCAACACTTTCTAAATCATGGTTGTAACCATAAAAATGCTGAGGAACACAGCTTTCGCCATTGGGTAAATTAACGGTTGGCGCAGAGATTAAACAGTATTCACCAAGGGCAATATAACTGCCTGTATCCTGTTGGGTTTTATGTGTGTTCATTTGAATCTCTAAGTTAAAAATTACGTGGTCTAAAAATTGATTTATAACATCACTTTATGAAAGTTTTTAACCAATTTAGTTAACTTACGAAATAATTGACATATTGGATGATACTAAAAAGCAAAAAATAAAATAATTTCTACAAAATACTCTTATTTTATTGTTTTCAGGCCGGTTCACCCAATGAGAGAGGTTAGTCAGAATCGGTTTGATTGAGGATCTTTTGCATCCTTTCTTTTAGTTGGGGGGTCTTCTCTTCTAAGTATTTACGAAGGCGTTGAATAAATATCTTATTTTCATGGAAAGGCACACCAGTTTAGTGAGCGTCTGCCACATCTATCATTGACGTTTTGTCATGTTGGCTGAAGACCTCACCATTTTCTCTGACGTATTTCACCACTTTTGGGATTCAATTCTAGCTCTACTAAGAAACGCATAAAAACCACTCCGAGCTAGGCAACATGCTGAATGGATTCTATATCGACTTCGGGCACAGTAGGCAAATTATAGCGTGTCGATAGAATGCGCGAAGGTTTGTACGCTTTCCCAATCTGTGAATTCTTTAACCGTCGTTGGATCTGTCGGTCCTTTTGTCATCCACATGATGAAACGGATCATATTACGGTCAATGAAGCCGTACTTAGGATAATTTAACTTACCCGCAAAAACGCCTTGTAGGCTTGGTTTCCACTCTAATTGAGCTAAGAGCTTGATGATGTAAGGGTTCGTGTCTGGTTGACACTTTTCAGGTTTACGAGCAACAAGGTTCACCGTATAAAAGGCGCTTGGTTTACTCTCTAATAAGGTCTTGTGTTGAGTGATGAAATCAACCACCTGTTTTTGGTGTTTGCCGTAACGTATGCTGGCGCCGATCACAATTTTATCCTGTGTGTTTAGCGTCTCTTGGTTGGCTTCTTCAATGGGCAGCAGGCTAACAGAATGATCTAACTGCTCGATTGTTTCCTGTAACTTTTGGCTGATTTTCTTGGTATGACCGTCTGTAGTAGAGAAAAGAATTAAAATATTAGACATAGTGATTCAGAAAGCCGCCTCTGTGGATTGGAAAGAGCAAGATGCTATTAGTGGAACTTGTTATAAACACTCAAGGACGGTGTGTCAAAATTCAAATCTATTTTTGAAGGCGGATGACATTTTTATCTAACTTTTAAGAAAGCCTAGTTCTAATTTATTCTGCCGAACTGTGTTTTCCCGCTCGAATATCTGATTGGGCACTGCGGTAAAATTTTTCCTGTGTTTTGGATTTTTGTTCTATATCGTTGTCATTGTCTTCATTTTTAAGTAATAAAAACTCTGCAAGACCGTCTTGATTGTTTCGGTAAGCTAAAAAGTACTGAGCTAAGCCAAAGACATCGCCTTCTTTGTCTCTAAGTTTAGAGGCATAAATAGGGAATTGAGCTAAACGAAAGTACAAATCGTCACGGAAAATTTCGGAGTGGATTGCTTCACTTGGGATTCGGTTAGTTGCTGCAATAATACGGACATTGGCTATTTTTACGTGCTGAGAGCCAACGGTTTTGTACTCACTGCTTTCAAGCACGCGTAGTAGCTTAACTTGGTGTTCATAAGGCATTTCGGTGACTTCATCTAGGAACAGAGTGCCGCCTTCTGCTTGTTCGAAAACCCCTTGGTGATCTTTATGGCCGATAGTTCGATACAAAGAGTGCATGCTGGCCGAGGAGCCCACTAAAAGCCTAAATTGATCAAGGTAACTGGTTTGTACATTGGTGCTTTCTTTTGTGAGATTTAGCTCACAAAAGATCTCTTGAAGTGAAGAATCAATCAAAGAGAAATGATAGGGCGCACGATAGTGAAAACCAGCGTCCTTCTTAATTAGATGGTCGAGCGTTGGATTAGGGCTCTCGGTACTGAAAAAGATGAATTCGGTTTGGCACAGAATAGGTCTATTAATAAGCTCTTTTAATACACTATCGTGACATGAACCTGCTTCAATAAGAGCCACATTGCACTTCTTTTTAGCCAGTTTTCTGTTTGTTGGCTAACACTCAATTCATATTGGCAAAGACTTTGCAACGACAATAAGTCCGAAGCTAATGATGGATCTTTAATATGCATAAGTAGCTTTGGAGAAGGCATTATCATTTTCCCTAATTAGATCAAAACTTATATTAGGGCTATAAAATCATAGGGTTGTAGAGTGTCATAGGTTTACCAAGGAGGCTTTCAGTAAACCAGGGCTTAATCATCCTTATTTGTACAAAGTTCACTGTTTTTTGAAAGGAGGTGGATCATGACGACTTATAAAGGGGCACAAACGGAATTAGCTCAATTACCTGATACTCATCTTTTATGGGATATGCTTTCCATGTGTCTAGATGGATATTCAGCGAATGCTAAGTCCCATGAACGAGTGAGCAACACTTTAGATCGACATGTATTTAAAACGGTTTCTGTTTTATATCAACAGTTGGCTGAAAGGTTATTGAAAGGAGTTGATGAGTTACCAGAAGACACGGGCACTATGAATCCAGAACCGGGTTACATTGCGATTGCGTATATATCAGCACTTAATGCGTCAGATAGGTTTCTTTCTACTCGTGTTATGCATGTAAATTGCCAAGTGATAAAACGCGTAGGAAGGTTGGTTAGAAAGTTGAATAATCGAGTGTTTGCGAATGGCATTATTGATTATTTGTCGCGTATTCAAGTGGTATTAGATAATACCGAAAGCAGGCGAAAAGCAGCTAAACTCATTAAATAAATAGAGCTTAGCTACGTTTCTGAAACACTATTTTTTGTCTTCTATTCGATAGTCTAACTTGCCAATAATCTTGCCTAAGTTATCTTGTGTTGGCACATTAAAGCTAGTGCTGTTTTTCTCTCTATTCGGGTTAACTGTGGCAATCACTTGTTGATTAACAATAAGCTGATAAGTCTCAGAGAAAGTGATGACTAAATCTTCTGACTTTGGATTCTCAAAGAAGATATGGTCTTTTAATCGAATGACTCTGGTTTCTCCTCTTACCCATTGGCCAACAAGTGGCTGAGCTTTGAATTCATGTCCTGCATGGTTAATCGTCGCTTCAGACAAAAATACGCGAATTAAGTCACCATTGATTGCCATTGTCTGACGATCCGCCACACGGGCATTTAGTTGCGCAATCTCTGTATTGGTTTTGCTTGTGTAACTGCGAAGCTCTTGGATTGTGGTGTCAATATTTTGTTGGCTGGTGCTTGTATTGATTAACAACTTTGGAAGGGCGTCTGCTTTACCTACTCGGCTTTTAAGTTCCTCATAGTTTGCTTCCGCCAGTTCTTTCTGACCGTTATATTTTGTTAGTAATTCGTCATATGAAGTGCTATTGATTGTTTCTACAACTTCGTCTGTTTGGCCTTGAAGGTTTGGAATCAGTAGATCGCTTGATTCTGCATTGGCTCCTGATTGAGTGTTGCCTTTTTCTGGAGAAGTGTTTGACGATAAATTGTCTAATATTGGCATCGAGCAGGCACTAAGTAACAGCGTCGCAAGTAAAAGGCCAGTACGAAATAGAGACATGGTATTGTCCTGAGGTGAAATACAAAAAAACAAGTATGAAGTATGGCGTGATTGATGTCGAGATGAAGCCTTCTTTACTTACTACTGTATTTGTTTAAAGAATAAGTAAAGATGAGCAAAAACCATAAAATGAAGATGTTTATTCAAAAAAGAAGCAAGGGTTCACAGAAAATGCTTCTTTTTTGATCAGCCTGAACTGGCTACTTTTGTGTTTGATTCCACAAAATGCATTCATCTAAAGTGACGCCTTGCCCACCAAAAATATCCAACGCGCTGCCAATGGTTAAATCCACAAGACCGTTTGATAATTCATGCACACGTTTTAAATCTGCCAACGAACGAGCGCCACCAGCATAGGTAATATCTACAGGGCAAGCACTGCTGCCTAACAGACGCACTAAATCTTCATCGATTCCAGACTGTAAGCCTTCTACATCAGCAGCGTGGATTAAAAACTCATCACAGTGATCAGCTAATTCAATTAAGTTTTCTTTATTGATTTTCGTAGAAGTAATGGTTTGCCAGCGATCAGTTGCAATGCTCCAGCCGTCTTCCGTACGTCGACAACTCAAATCCAATACAAGGCGATCTGTTCCTGTTTCACGCTTAATTTTGTCTAAGCGATCCCAAGAGAATTCACCATATTTAAACAAATAAGACGTCACAATAACGTGAGAAGCGCCAGCTTCTAAGTAGCTTGCCGCATTGTTGTCTTTTACGCCGCCACCAAACTGCAAACCATTTGGGTAAGCGCGCAGGGCACTGATGGCTTCGTCATGGTTGCCTTTGCCAAGCGCAATAACATGACCGCCAGTTAAGCCATGTTCACGATACAAATTTGCATAATACTCGGCATTGTATTCACTGATGAAGTTCTCGGTAGCGCCTTTATCATTCAAGCTTCCACCTACAATTTGTTTAACCTTGCCTTCATGTAAATCGACACAAGGACGAAACTGAGTCACAAAACGCTCCTATTAAAAACGTTGGATATATAATGTTGAATGTATAATCGAATAATTGAGCAGTATAGCCGATAAATCGGTCGGAAACGATGCGCCAAAGCAAACGAATCATTTGCCTGTTATAATCGCGGCTCTTTTATTTATACAACGTCAAAGCCTGTTTATGTTGCAAATTACCGTTGCTGTTTCTATTCCTGATCATGAGATTGAATTGATGGCCATCCGCGCGCAAGGCGCTGGTGGTCAGAACGTGAATAAAGTCTCGTCAGCGATTCATTTGCGCTTCAATGTAGCGAACTCTTCTTTGCCTGCTTTCTATAAAGAAAGACTGCTTGAGATAAAAGACTCACGTCTCACCAAAGAGGGCGATATTGTGATTAAAGCCCAACAACACAGAACCCAAGAACTGAATCGAGAAGACGCTTTGGCGCGCTTAAAAGCGTTGATCCAAGACGCCACACGCATGCAAAAAGTACGTCGTGCCACCAAACCAACTCGCTCTTCCCAGAAAAAACGCGTCGATCAAAAGAAACAACAAGGTCAAAAGAAAAGCCTTAGACGCAGTAACTGGGATTAATACTTAGGATTCGCCGCTGGGATTAATAGCATGGAGAAACAAACAGTAACACCTGAAACACTACTTGAGCATTCCCACCTTCACGTAGGCCACGATGAGGGAGGCACGACCGTAATCTGACATTGAAGGTGATGTTCACCTAAGCTCAACCTAGTTGCTTGTGCTACAGCACATGGAATGGGACTACATCTTTGGAAGCTCTCAGATCTATCGATGCAGCAGAAACAAGAGGAAAACTGCGTGTGCAGTTTTTTATAGGTATTAAAATTGACAGGATTACTCTAGAGCGAGAGTATTAAAAGCTTACAAAGGGAAGTGTTAATCTCAGCGGTCTGAAAAAAACGCTTCGTACAAAGCCGCTTAAGCGGCAGAATAAACTGTTAGAGCAACTCGTAGCAATGGAGTGTAAATTGGAAAAAAAAGTAAATTATTTTGTTCGCTGGTTAATTGCTATTGTAGCTTTAGCAATATCAATTATGGCTTTTTTAAGTTTTTTCCTCGCTGAACCTAAATATCAAATAACTACAGGTATAATTACTCTTATAGCAATTGTTGTAGTTCTTATATTGTCAGAGTCTTTCAATAATTTAAGTATTGGCAAAATACTAACTCTAAGTAATGAGGTAAAAAAGAAAGATACCGAAAAAGAAACGGTAAAGACAGAAAACAAAGAATTACGCCAAGAGCTATTTAAAATAGTCTCAAATATCCAGCAATCACAAGTTAATAACACTTATAACGCGCCATCTGAGGAGTGGCTTAAAGCTCTTGGTGTTGTAAAATCTGAAGACTCTCCCGAAGAAGATCAAGATGAGCAAGAAGATCAAGATGAGCAAGAAGATCAAGATGAGATAAAACGTGCCGTTCAACACCTTGCTGAAAGAGAGAAATCTCGTGAAAAATCAAGAGAACGCAGTCAAAATAGAAGAAAAGCGGAGCAAGTTGCTTTAAATAAATATTTCACGCAATCATCAATACCACAAAGCGAACTAATACAAAGAGTCGAATTCTCAGGCTCATTCGACGAAATAGATCCAATAATGAATAGAAGGGTTATATTTGATGGCTATCTTAAGTCTGCAAGCAATGAGAGGTTCATTGAGGTAATTCCAAGTACCAGCGCTAGTCTTATGTATTACGACCGTTTATATGTAATGTTAAACAAAATCCATTTCTATCGTGAAGCCAAAAAGATAAATGCCGATTTATTACTGCTCATTATCGACATTGAAGAAATAGATGAAGAGTCTAAACGCCCAGATAGAAGTGAAAGAGTATTTGATTTCTTTCAACCAGCTATTTCAAATAAACTATTAAAAGTTGAACACCTAAAAGTTTCTCAAAAAGAAATTGAGGAATTTGAAGAGAATGGGCAGCAAAGGTTGCTCTAACAAGTCGCTCAAGAGGGAAAATTTACAGTTGGCTGTTTTCACTCCGTTCAACATTTTAGCCAACTTATAAATTTCCCCTTAGCGGGGCGTTAGGCCTCAGGAAAGATATGGAAGATAGAAATTACTCCTCAGATTCACCTATACACGAGCAAGAACAGGATAAATTTTCTCGCTGGAGCTTTTCCGAGAGAGTAGCCCAAGTAATATCAAAGCGAAGTGATCCAAGTAGTATCGTTATAGGGCTCTACGGTATATGGGGCGATGGTAAAACATCCGTGCTCAACTTTATTGAAAAGGCACTAAATTCTGATAAAAACGTAATATGCATTAAGTTCAACCCTTGGCGTTTTGGTACAGAAGATGAGTTACTCACAGGGTTCTTTTTTGATATAGCCGAAGCTCTAGACGCAGAGTTAATAAAAACCGGGGATAAGTTTAAAGATTTCGTTAAAAAGGCAGCACCTGGTGCAGGCGCAATAATGGGGGCAAAAGGGGCGGGAGATGCTGTTGGTGCTTTCA
Source organism: Marinomonas sp. 5E14-1 (assembly GCF_039939215.1). NCBI lineage: Bacteria > Pseudomonadati > Pseudomonadota > Gammaproteobacteria > Oceanospirillales > Oceanospirillaceae > Marinomonas > Marinomonas sp. 5E14-1. The sequence goes on from NZ_JBDXMW010000007.1 coordinate 47,026, forward strand.
TCTCAGGACCAGATATAAATGAGCTTAAGAAAAGAATAGAAAAAGAGCTGGAATCAGCTCAGAGGCGAGTCCTTATATTGGTCGATGATGTTGATAGGTTGGAAAAAACAGAAATTCATGCACTATTTAGACTGGTTAAGCTAACTGCTGATTTTAAATACACATCATACATCTTGGCATTTGATAAAGATGTTGTCGCTTCATCCTTGCAAGACAGATACTCTAGTGCTGCTGAGAATGCAGGCGAAGCGTTTCTAGAAAAAATTATTCAAGTTCCCTTACATTTGCCAGCCGTTGAAAAGCAGCTCCTTCGAGAATTTTGTTTTCAAGGCGTAGAGGAGGCAATAAATATTGCGGGAATAACACTCTCACAACAACAAGTTCAAGAGTTTATTCGTGACTTTAGCTCTGCTTTCGATGATTGCTTAACAACTCCTAGAAAAGCCAAGCTATATGGGAATACATTAATGTTCTCTTTGCCAATCCTGCAAGGAGAAGTAAATCCTGTAGATTTAATGCTTGTAGAAGGAATAAGGGTTTTTTGCCCTTCGTTGTATGAGGTTCTAAGGGCAAATAAATCGCTATTTACAGGCACTTTCCGAGATAGCCATTACTCGAATAATGATAATGAAAAAGATCATATAAAAAGTCTTGTTAATGATGCCCTTGATGCAGGAAAGAACATCAATAAAGCAGGTTTTATTGAGCTGTTAAAAAACATGTTCCCAAAACTTCAATCTGTCTATGGAAACATGAGTTATGGTTCTGACTGGTATGAGAAATGGAACAATGCTCAGAGAATTTGCTCTGAAAATTACTATTCAAGATATTTTACTTACGCCATTCCGAGAGGTGACATATCCGATCAAGTAATCCAAGGCCTATCTGACGACTGTGAGAAGTGGGATATGGAATTTGATAGCGAAAGCAACCCACTTAATGAAATTCTAAGCCCCGCCTCATCCGAAACATTAATTAAAAAATTGAGACATAAAGCAGGTGGAATTAACGCAGCAGCCTCGATTGCACTGGCCGTCGCAATAACTCAAAAGAGTGATGAGATCTCAAATCCAGAGGTTTTGTATAGTTGGACGACTCCTTTTTCTCAAGCAGCCATGCTGGTTAGCGATCTGATTCAAAATTTGCCGAAGCTGGAACGGACTGACTTGGCAAAAAAATGTATCGATATAGCATCCATGTTGGAGTTTAAGCTGGAAGTATTTAGATGGCTAAAGCGAGAGGATGAAGGCAAACCTGAAAAAGATGCGTTCTCTGAAAAAAGCATCGATGAAATCGGAAAACACTTGGGGAAAGTCATAGCCGATGGGCTTAAAGAAAAGGAAGATTTAACGCTATTAGCACCTACATCTATACCAATAATACTTTATACATTGAATAAATTTGTTGATAAAGGCTTCGTTAATGATTATGTGGCTGAATTAATTTTAAAGGACCCTGAGTCTCTAATTAGAATTATCGATGCATATGTACCAACGGCATGGGGCATGGATTCAGGCGTTTCTCACAAGTCATATTTTGAAAGGGAACAATATAACAGCTTAACTAGTGAGCTAGACCCTTCAACAGTTTTATGCGCAATCGAAAAGTATTTTCCAAAAGCAATGAACGTCTCTGATGATTTCCCCAGATTGTACGATGATGATGCAGAAAAAGGCCTCCTATTCTTGGAGCAATTTGTATGGCTGCATCAATACGTTCTACGCGAATCAGAATCTAAAGACGTAGAGAATGAGAGTGACGAAAAGGCCTAACAAGGCGCTGCTACGGAAAATTTACTCGCTAGCGCTCCTAAATTTCCGCAGAGCACGGCGTTATGTGGTCGATTGGGAGTTTATCCTTTGCTAAAAATATCAAAACGTATTGAAATAATTAAATCACTTTTGGATGAAAACACCAACCAGAGTCTAACTTACGCTGCTCTTGAATGTAGACTGACACTTGAATATATATGTTATGAGAGGTTTAAACTTTCATGTTCCTATTTGTCTGAAAAGGATTTGAATGGCTGGCGTCCTAGGGATGTTGTAAAACAAATGTCTGAAGAGGTTGACGAGGATATAAATAAAGGTTTTACCATTTCGGTCTGTAAGCATGCCTCTGGAGATAAAGTTCCTAAAACCAGGACTGAATATGAGTCACTTGAATATAATTATTTAGGTGAGCAATCGGCCCTAAAATTAAATAGATTACATAGTCTGTGGCAAGCTATTTCTAATGTAGCTCTACACATTCCCATTCCTAATATTAAATCAGAAGAACTAAATATATACGGAAATAATGAACAGATTTCCAAGAAAGTCACTGATATTTTAAAGTTTTTATCAACTTTAAATGGAAATATTTTAATGGGAGGGAGTCGAGGGGAAACTTTTAATTTTGAATGTTTTTTCTGTGAAACACCGATAAAGAAACCATTTAAATATCTGGCATCCGCGTCTATAGTCAATTGTATTAATCCAAATTGCGGAGAAAGCTATCTTATCGAACCAGATTCAGAAAATGAATTCGAGATAACAAGAAGAGTCATTAAGTTCCCTTGCCATAATTGTAAACTTGATCTTGAGATTCCATCGAATACGTTTAATAACTTGAGATTTAGACAAGTACTAAATGCCACTTGTGGTAATTGTAACGCATCCACAGATTTAATAATGAGCCCAATGATAAAAGAAAATATTCAATAAAAACCACATAACAAGTGACTATGGTGTTAATTCCTGATGTTAAACCATTTTATGACTCCACATGACACCATCGAATTTATGATCACTACAAGCTTTCTGCTACGCTCCAAATTTTCCGCTTAAGCGGACGTTTCTCTATTCCCGATTCCTTTCAATTACTTCAATAGCTTATGTAACCCTCAAATAGGTCATATAATTCAACTGGGATCAAACGTTGGAGGTACAACATGGCACTTAAATTTTACGATAGCTCTTTTCATGCAACCCACGACAATGAAACGGCAAGCAAGATAGCAATGAAAATAGACCTCTCCATCATGCTATCAAATTTGATAAAGGAACAAGGCTGGACTCAAAAAGTAGCCGCTGAAAGGTTAGGTATTCAGCAATCGAGAGTATCTGATTTGAAAAATGCAAAAATTGAAAAATTTACCATTGATGCAATGTTCGACATGCTAGATGTTTTAGGTTTTCGTACTCAAATGACGATGCCTTCATTGCATGAAGCTTCTATAGCTATTTCAAAGGTGCAAGAGGCTTAAAAACAGAGAAAGCCATGTAATTACAATGCCCGCCTAATCCCGCCGCCCACCAATCAATAGTATGTCCTATTAATTAACTTCATGACCATTTAATCGCATCCCATGCGACCTTAACTCAAGAAGCAACAATTCAAAAAAAGCCTACGACGCTGCAATTGGAATTGATCTAGCTCAAGACTAAACATTACTTCCTTAAATTTCCGCACAACAATGCCCACTAAGCGCATTGTGTTTGTTTCGTTCTTATTTCTTCCAATCTCTTTATCTTGATCTAACGCAATGTTTTGAAGTGACGGAGCATAGATAATCTCGCCTTATAGTAGCCTCAGATGGGTGAGGCTACGGTGGACGTTAGATAATAAGAACACTCAATTAAATGACCTTAAGTGTCTACAAGCGTCTTTTTTCTCAATCAAAATGAATGGGTTGAAGTTATATGATTAACGAAGCTGTAGTCGAGTTATCGCGCTTTCAGTTTGCTTTCACGGCTCTGTACCACTATTTGTTTGTCCCTTTGACGTTGGGGATGGCTTTCTTGTTGGCAATCATGGAGTCAGTCTATGTGATTACTGGCAAGCAAGTTTACAAAGACATGGTGAAGTTCTGGGGCAAATTATTCGGTATTAACTTTGCGTTGGGTGTGACAACAGGTTTGACGATGGAGTTCCAATTCGGGACAAATTGGTCTTACTATTCTCATTATGTTGGCGATATTTTTGGTGCGCCCTTGGCCATCGAAGGCTTAATGGCGTTTTTCCTAGAGTCTACTTTAGTGGGGTTGTTTTTCTTTGGCTGGGATCGCTTAAGCAAGGTAAAACACTTAATGGTGACGTGGGGCGTCGCATTAGGCTCTAACTTATCCGCATTATGGATCTTGATCGCTAATGGCTGGATGCAAAACCCAATTGGATCAGAATTCAACTACGAAACCATGCGCATGGAATTAGTGGATTTTAGCGCTTTGATCTTCAACCCAGTCGCTCAGGTGAAATTTGTTCACACGGTTTCTGCAGGTTACACAACAGGTGCCATGTTTGTATTGGTTATTTCTAGCTACTACTTATTAAAAGGCCGCGATCTTGCGTTTGCTCGTCGTTCTTTTGCCATCGCGTCTGCGTTCGGTCTAGCGTCTGTCTTGAGTGTTATTTTACTCGGTGACGAATCTGGCTACGAAATTGGTGAAGTACAAAAAGTAAAATTGGCGGCTATTGAAGCGGAATGGGAAACTCAGGAAGCACCAGCGGACTTCACCTTGATCGCTTTTCCAAATCAAGCGCTTCAAGAGAACGAATACGCGATCAAAATCCCTGGTTTGATGGGGCTTATTGCGACGCGCTCTCTTGATACCGAAGTTGAAGGTATTAAAGAACTGAAAGAGCACAATCGTCAGCGCATCATTAATGGTATTTACGCCAACCAATTGCTTGAACAACTGCGAGATGGCTCAACAGACCCAATCGTAAAATCGAACTTTGATAAAGTAAAAGACGACCTTGGTTACGGCTTACTCGTAACCGCGTTCAATGACGACATGAACAAGGTGACGTCCGAAGAAATCGACCAAGCGGTGGAATATTCTATTCCTCAAGTAGCGCCTTTGTTCTTTGCGTTCCGCATCATGGTGGGTTGTGGCTTCTTGATGTTGTTTGTCTTTGCTGCGGCTTTCTACCAAAACGCCCGTCGTCGTATTGGCAACAATCCAATGTTCTTGAAATTCATCGTGTTGTGTTTGCCACTTCCTTGGATTGCCAATGAAGCGGGCTGGTTTGTGGCCGAATACGGTCGTCAGCCTTGGGCGATTGGTGAAATTTTACCGGTTCATGTGGCGGTTTCTAGCTTAACCGCGACGGAAATTTGGATCAGTCTTGCAGGCTTCGGATTGCTTTATACAGCCTTCCTGATTGCGGAAATGTACTTGATGATTCGCTTTGCGAAACAAGGACCTTCTAGTTTGCACACTGGACGTTATGCACTTGAACAAGAAACGGCTCAGCTGAAGCAGGAGGTGTAAGATGGATTACGAATTATTAAAAGTGATTTGGTGGGGATTGATCGGCGTTCTCCTGATTGGTTTCGCGGTCACGGATGGTTTTGATATGGGCGTGGGCAGCTTGCTTAAGATCATCGGCGGAACCGATTCTGAACGCCGCATCATGATCAACTCGATTGCGCCTCACTGGGACGGTAACCAAGTATGGTTCATCACAGCGGGTGGCGCTTTGTTCGCCGCTTGGCCTGTGGTGTACGCAACGGCATTCTCTGGTTTTTACTTTGCCATGTTGTTGGTGCTGGCCGCGTTATTCTTCCGTCCAATCGGTTTTGATTATCGCTCCAAATTGGAAAATTCAAAATGGCGTACAAGCTGGGATTGGTGCATTGTCTTTGGTTCCGCGGTGCCGCCGATCATTTTTGGTGTGGCATTTGGTAACTTGTTACAAGGTGTGCCATTTGAGTTTGATCAATTTATGCGTGCGACTTATACAGGCTCTTTCTTTGCCTTGTTGAATCCATTTGGCATCCTGTGTGGCTTGGTGAGCTTGCTAATGCTGATGACGCAAGGCGGCGCTTGGCTGCAAATGAAAACCGACGATGCTTTGCTTTTAAAAGCCCGTCGTATTACGGCCATTACAGGTATTTTAGCCGCTGTTTTGTTCATTCTTGCGGGTGTTTGGTTGGCGTTTGGCATCGATGGTTATGTGCTAACCAGCGCAATCGATGGCAATGCGGTTATCACGCCATTGATGAAAACAGCAGAAGTGCAAGCGGGTGCGTGGTTAGCAAACTATGAAAAAGTCCCTGCGCTTATTCTGGCACCAATTGTCGGTATCGCGGGAATGCTGTGCGCAGCGCTCATGTCTGCAATGAAAAAAGGCTTCTTGTCTTTCTTGAGTTCATCTTTGGGTATTGCGGGCATTATCGTCACAGCAGGCGGTTCTATGTTCCCATTTTTGATGCCTTCTTCAAGTTTCCCAAGCATGAGTTTGACCATGTGGGACGCGACTTCCAGTGAAAATACCATGACGATCATGTTTGTAGTGGCGTGTATCTTCGTGCCAATCGTTTTGGCTTATACATTGTGGAACTATTTTGTGATGTATGGTCGTTTGACGAAGAAACACATCGAAGACAACAACCATTCGCTTTATTAATCATCATTTTTAGAACGGCAGGGCGCTGGTCGCTCTGCCTAAGAGGAAGACATTATGTGGTATTTCGCTTGGGTTCTCGGCGTATTGTTAGCTTGCTCTTTCGGTATTATCAATGCCGTTTGGCTAGACTTCAGTGGCTATGAAGGTGAAGAGGAGCAAAAGTAAACTCAATGACAAAACACAAGGAAGCAAAAAAAGCGCGACGAGCGGGTCGAATCAAAACACCTGAAGCCACATGGTTAGGTGAGTTAGCCGGCCAGCAATCAGCAAAATATCGTCTTGCTCAAGGCTTTGGAATCTTGTTTGCCGTGTCTTTGGTACTTCAAGCGTGGGCGTTCGCGAAGGTGTTTTCGGACATGGCGCTGCACCAAACGTTTTCCTTGTCATTGTTGATGATGGGGTTATTGGCTTTGTTATTACGGGCTTTGTCTAACTTTGGACGAGAACGTATCTGCACCAGCGCAAGCCGTGACATTCGCTACGGTTTGCGTCGTACATTGGTGTCGTATCTGACGCAATTGGGCCCAGCTCGATTGCGAATTGAAGAAGATGCGGCGCTGTCTACGCGCGTTTATGAACAAGTAGACGCACTAGACGATTTCTTCAGTCGCTATAAACCTCAAGTGTTTATGGTGACTCTCATTCCTTGTGTCATCTTGATGTCCGTGGTGTCTGTTTCTTGGATTGCCTTTTTTATCTTCATGATGACCGCGCCGCTGGTGATTATTTTCATGATTTTCGTCGGCCATAAAGCCGCGCAAGCCAATCGACGCCAGTTTAGCGTTTTGGCTATGTTGTCTAATCAATTCATGGATTTGAGCCAAGGTCTGTCTGAATTAAAGCGCCTCAATCGCACGGACGATGCCAGAAAGCGATTGTCTAGCAGCGCCAGCGTCTATCAAAAAACCACCATGAATGTGTTGTATCTGGCGTTTTTGTCTACCGCCACATTGGAACTGTTCGCGTCTTTATCCATCGCCATGGTCGCCTTGTATTTAGGCTTAGGCTTATTGGAAGCCTTGCCTTGGCAAGTTGGCTCGTCGCCTGTCACCTTAACGCAAGCGCTGTTTTTGTTATTGCTCGCACCAGAGTTTTATTTGCCATTACGCCAACTGGGTAACGATTATCACGCTAAGCAAAAAGCCGAGGCGGCGGCCACAGATTTATTGGAAATACTCAACAGTAAGGCGTCAGAAAACGCATCAAAAGACGTCTTTCAAGACGATGAGAATAAAGCCATTTCAAACAGTTTGATCGAGTTTCAACAGTTGAGTTGGAATGAGGCAGGGCGACAACGTTTGTCGCCGATCAGTGGCGATATCCACCAAGGTGAGCACGTGTGGTTAAGTGGCGAATCGGGTGTAGGCAAATCCAGCTTATTGCATTTATTACTCGGCTTTGAAGAAAATTATCAAGGCGCTTTTTTTATTCATGGCGATAAGTTTGATGATTTGAATCTGTCTGCGTGGCGCAAAAATCTTGCGTGGTTGCCGCAAGCGCCAGAATGGGTGAATGGCAGTATTCGCCGTAATTTGTTATTGGGCATTGACGCGCCAAGCGAAGACGAACTGCAAAGCGCCCTAGTCAAAAGCCAATGCGACGATTTCATACAGGCTTTGCCAGAAGGGCTCGAAAGTAAACTAACGGAACTCGGTGCTGGCTTGTCTGGCGGGCAAATGCAGCGTCTTTCCATTGCGCGAGCGTTACTGTCCAACGCTGATGTGTGGCTACTGGATGAACCTTGTTCTGGGTTAGACGAAGACACCGCGCAAGCGGTACTGACAACGTTAGAAAAGGTCTCAAAAGGCAAAACCTTACTGATCGTCAGTCATGATACTCACCCCATTCAATGGGCAGACAAACATTGGTCACTTTCAAAAGGAGGGTTGCAGCAATGAGTTCGTCCTCTTTAAAGACAACCACCAAACTGACGTTAAAAAGTCTATTACTTGCCAACCTTTGGGGTTTTGTCATTCCAGTGCTTTTGGGGGTGATTGCCAGTTTAGCGGGCGTGGGTTTGTTAGGGCTTTCTGGCTGGTTTATTTCTGCGGCAGGTTTGGCAACGGCGCTTGGCATCAACCTAAGTTTTAACTATTTAACGCCCGGCGCCATTGTTCGTGGTTTGGCGATTTTTCGCACCGCTGGGCGTTATGGCGAACAAGTGGCGGCGCACAACCATTTATTAGGTTTGCTGCGCACATTGCGTCTTTGGGTGTGGGATCAGCGCGTCGCCAAAGACTCGGCCAATTTGCACAAACAAAGCCGAGGCGATTTATTACAGCGATTGGTGAGCGACCTTGATCAAATCATTCGTTGGCCTTTGGTGGTGTTTTTGCCTTGGCTTTATGCTTTGTTAAGTTACGCGGCGGTTGCGGTATTGGCTTATGTTATTTCCCCTTTTTTATTGTGGCCTTTAGCCATCGCAGCAATCTGTCATATTGTATTGATTCCTTATGTTTGTGGCCGCTTTGCCAGCCACTCGGTGCATGTGGCGCAAAGCCTTGGCGTGCATCGTCGTAGTCGTTTTATCAGTGTTTTTTCGGCGTTGATAACACTGACCATTCGTGGGCATTGGAAAGATTACGCCGAACGTTTGAATCAATTGGATGAACGCCAACGACGCATGGAAATCATTACTCAGAATGCCGTCAGTGTAGGGCGCTTGTTAAGTTATCTCGTTACTATTGTTTTGCTTTTTAGCAGCGTCTATTTAGTCAGTTACTATTCAGCACTGACGAAAAGTTGGACGTTGGTGAATGGTGTTCATGGCACTTGGCTTGTCGGCTTGATTTTGTCTTTGCTTGCGGTCAATGAATTGGTTTTGCCCTTGGTGCAATCTTTCGTCGCACAAGGTCAGTCACAAGTTGGGCTACGTCGATTGAATCAATTGCATCAAAGTGAACAGGCTTGCTCTCAAACATTGCTAACAGATAAGAGCAAGATTGATTCGATGATGTTCAAACAATTTCGTGGCTTTCACGAGCCAAGCGGAATGGGCAATCACGCCATCGATTTAGAGATAAAAGCAGGTGAGGTTGTTTGGATTCGTGGCGTAAGCGGCTCAGGGAAATCCACTTTACTCGCTGCCATCGCAGGAGATTGTTTATCGACAGGCACCGCGCTGATCAATGGCGAAGAGCAATCCATCTACAACAATTCAGATTACCAAGCGGCATTAAGCTACTTGCCGCAATCGCCTTATATCTTTCAGCAAAGTGTTGGTGCGAATTTGCGTCTTGGTAACCCAAACGCCACAGACGACGAGATGCTTGCAGTTCTTAAGGCTGTTGCCTTAGAGGATTGGCTAAAAGATCTACCAAACGGACTCGATACGTTACTCAGTGCACAAGGCCGAAACCTTTCTGGTGGACAACGTAAACGCCTCGCCTTAGCGCGTTTATTATTAAGAAAGTCGCCAGTATTATTGCTCGATGAACCCTTCGACGGCCTCGACAAAACCACGATTGACGTGATTTTCCAATCGCTTCAAAACGACTATAAACCAGAAATACTAATGCTTGTTAGTCATGTCGAGAGCAGTCTTGTGGATGATTCAAGAATTATCGAACTTTAAAATTCTTTCCTGAGAAGTTTTTTGAACTAAAACTCAAGCCACTGCGTAAAACAGAACAATTCATTATTCATGAGAATTCATAATGGCATTGTCTGAAGAAAATAAATCACGAATTATTGAGATGGCGTGGGAGGATAGAACACCATTTGAGGCGATAGAGTTACAATTTGGCTTTAATGAATCTGGTGTGATTCGCCTCATGCGTAGCTGTTTAACGCCTCGTAGCTTTAAGCTATGGCGCTCAAGAGTTTATGGACGTTCGACCAAGCATTTGAAGCTAAGAAATCCAGAAGTTTCAAGAGCCTATTGTCCTACGCAATATAAGCATAAATAGCGCTGCCTTAGAGGTTTGTGCTCATTTATTTAGGTGAAGGGGCTAAAGCAGCTCTTGATTGGTTACAGCAAACTTTGTGAGTGTTTAACCCTTGATACAAGACGGTTGCTAGGTTTGAATAGTTCTTGTGTTTATAAAGGGTAAAGCCATGCTCTAAAAGTTTTTACGAACACCAATGACAAATTCGGTGTTTGAATCATCTTGGTCGTTTGTGCCACCAAATGGTGTGCTGTCACTGATAAAATCAATCGCGGCGTAAATGTCTACGCCATACAATTCAGGAAAATCTCGTCCCAATTCTGTACGTACGGTTAGAGCTGTATCATTAGAGTCGTCTGGCATCCAGTAGCCGATTGAAGCATCCAAATACAGTCGATTACTTAAAAATGCTTCATAGCTTAGTTCTGGGTACCAGGTTTTCTTTTTGATGCCACGGTAAAGAGCGAGATCTAAATTGTTACCGAATGAGGTGCCGATTTTGAATTCAGTTTCATCGCCTTTTTCATCAACAAGATAGTTGTAGGTGATGACTTCTAGATCGATATTGAATCCATCAAATTGGTTTTTATAGCCAAAGCGGACGTCCATTTCGACAGATAAGCCTTCTGCGTCGTCTGATGTATCAATGTTGATCAAATGAATGCCGCCATAGGCATTACCAACTTGTTCTGTGGCTTTGAAATAGGCAGCAAGGTTGTTATCCGTTTGTGTAATGCCGCGGAATAAATAGTCTGTCATGAGGCCAATTTGTTTAGTGGTTTGAGCATGAGCTCCTGTGGCTGCGAAACTAATCATTGTCAGGGTAATAAGCTTTTTCATTGTTTGTCCTTTCTCGCTGAGTCAAATAACCTTATCTAAATCCGATGATGTAAAGTAAGAGCATCTGCATTGTTGGCTGAGAGTAGAGGGCTCTGATTATTGGGTCAATTGGCGGTACATAGTTTCTAGACGTTTCTTACACACCTTATGTTCTCTTGTCTTTTTTTCTCCTTTTTCCGTATCTTTCTTTACGTAGCTATAGTGTTGTTCTTTCTTGTTTTGTTGTGGATGTTTAGTCAAAAAAAGTGAGGAGGAGAAGAGCAATAGCGCTTAGGTTGGTTCTCTATTATCTGTTGGGCTGCTTGTTTATGTTTACTAAGAATAGGGAATTTTGGGAGAAGAAATATTTCAGTCTAAAATTATGTGGAATTTATTCGATATAAATCAAAAATACTGGGTTAACTTACTGAAATTAAAAAGATTTTAACTTTTATTTAGATACTATTTTATGACCTTTTAGACATTTTTTGATCCATTCTAGTTATTCAGATGAAAAAATTACATGGATTCGGTGTGTGTCTGACGCCAAAAAGGTGTATATTCTCACGCTCTAGTGAACATATAATAATACAATTGAGTTTTTTTAGGAGTTATATATGACTAAACCAGTTATTGGTTTCATCGGCCTTGGTCTTATGGGCGGCAACATGGTTGAAAACCTACAAACTCGCGGTTTTCAAGTAAACGTAATGGATCTTAACAAAGACGCTGTTGCTGCTGTTCTTGCTCGTGGTAACGCTTCTGAAGCGGCTACAGGTAAAGAATTGGCTGAAAAAAGCGATATCGTAATGCTTTGCCTAACTACTTCTAACGTAGTTGAAGCAGTTGTTTACGGTGAAGAAGGTATCCTAGCTGGTATGTCTGAAGGCAAAACATTAATTGACTTCGGTACTTCTATCCCTGCTTCTACTAAGAAAATTGGTGCTGATCTTGCTGCTAAAGGTGCAGGCATGATTGATGCTCCTCTAGGTCGTACACCAGCTCACGCTAAAGACGGTCTATTGAATATCATGGCCGCTGGTGATGAAGCTACGTTCGCAAAAGTTAAGCCTGTTCTTGACGAGCAAGGCGAAAACGTTTTCTACCTAGGTGCACTAGGTGCCGGTCACGTAACTAAGCTAGTTAACAACTTCATGGGTATGACAACTGTTGCAACTATGTCTCAGGCATTTGCTGTTGCAGAGCGTGCTGGTGTTGATGGTCAGCAATTGTTTGACATCATGTCTGCTGGTCCTTCTAACTCTCCATTCATGCAGTTCTGTAAATTCTACGCTGTAGATGGCGAAGAAAAACTAGGTTTCTCTGTTGCTAACGCAAACAAAGATCTTGGTTACTTCCTTGCTCTATGTGAAGAGCTAGGCACTGAATCTTTGATCGCTCAAGGTACTTCTAAGAGCTTGCAAGCTGCTGTTGACGCTGGCTTGGGTCAAAACGATGTTCCAGTTATCTTTGATTACTTCAAAACTCTAAACAAGTAATATTAATAACTTAAAAAAACCACGCACTGTCTTTTGGCAGTACGTGGTTTTTTTGTTTTTGCGCTTTGTTTATAAGCTATTTAATTACTTAGCTTTCGTCCAAGCAAACTGTTGGAACATTTCATCAACAGGTGTTTTAGCAACATGGTTAACGTAGTTGCTGATCACTTTTTGAGACAGGCCTAGAATAATTTCCAATACTTGCTTCTGAGCGTAACCAGCGGCGTAGAAAGCTTCCAATTCTGCATCTGATGCGAAACCACGGTTACGAACAATAGACAAAGTAAGATCTTGCAAAGCTTGTAGCTTAGGTGTCGGCATTGGTTGGCTATTGCGTAATGCATCTGTCAGTGCTGGATCTACTCCCATCATATTGGCAATCGCTGTGTGTGCAGGAACACAGAAGTGACATTCATGCTCAACATTGATGGTTTGCCATACCACTGTTAATTCTTCCGCGTTAAAAGAAGTATTTGTGAAAGCTTGATGCAATTGAGTGTAAGCCGTCAAAATTTCTGGTGATTCCGCCATAACAGCATAAAGACCTGGAATTTTCCCCAGTTGCTCTACAGCACCTTCCAAAATAGCTTTGCTGCCTTCAGGCGTCGTTTCAAGAGTGTGAAATGTAAATTCGCTCATAATTCGTATCCTTATTTAATGTTGTAAAACGTTTGTTAAAAGGTTTGCCTTTCAATGAGAAACAATTTATCTGGAATTGAACGAACGTTCAAGATATATTTGAACAATCGCTCAATTGTTTTTTGTCATAAGGTTATGCCATGAGTAAAAAAGCCAAATTTGATCGCCAGCTGGTGATTGAAAACGCAACAAATCTTTACTGGGAGAAAGGGTATCACGCGACTTCTATGCGTAATCTGCAAGATGCAATAGATATGCGACCAGGAAGTATTTATGCCGAATTTGGTAGTAAAGATGGGGTGTTCAAAGCTTCTCTAGAGCATTATGCTCAGCTTGGATTGGCAGAATTAGAGAATTTACGAGTACATTCCACTTCACCAGTAGAAGCATTAAAGAGCTTTGTTAAGCAGGTGGTCATTGATTCTCAAGACGAATCGCCAAGTTGCATGTGCATGCTTGCAAAAACAGTTGCAGAGCTAACAGATGATCAACCAGAGTTATTGAGTGTAGCAAAAAGTGCGTTGAAGTCTGTCGAAGATCAATTCGCACAACTTATTGTAGAAGCGCAAAAGAAAGAGGAAGTCGGTAAAAGTAAAGACCCACAAGAACTGGCGCGTTTTTTACAAATTCAAATTACCGGTTTGCGTGTTTATGCTAGAACCAGTGATGATAATGGCCCGTTAGAAAAGATGATTGATGAATTGTTTGATCACCATCCTTTCCAATAAGTCCTCTGACTCTCGTCATTTATTTGCCTTGATTTACGAGTAAAATGAAAGGAACTGATTTCAGAAGGGTAGAGGAAGATGAAGTTTTTAGTCTTTTTAGGTTCGGTTCGTAATAGCACGCCACCAAAGCCAGCACGTTTAGGAGAGAGAGTCGCTCAAGCTTGTATGCTTTGTTTGTCTGAGCGATTTTCTGATCATGATATTGAGCTGGTGGATGCGCTTGATTACCCTTTAGAAACGGTTTTTAAACCTCAGTTTGCATATGCAAAGGGACGCGCGCCAGACGCTTTGGACTCTTTGGCTGGGAAAATCGCAGAAGCCGATGGATTTATTATGGTAAGCCCAGAATACAATCATTCTATGAGTCCGGCACTCGCCAATTTATTGAATCACTTTGGTAGCTCGTTATTTTCCTATAAGCCGAGTGCGATTGTGACGTATTCCGCTGGGCAGTGGGGGGGAATGCGTGCAGCAGTTGGTATGCGTACTTTTCTTTCTGAACTGGGGTGTTTATCTGTTTCCGCTATGATTCATGTACCAAAAGCTCAAGAAGCATTTGACGAACAGGGTCAGGTACAGGAAGGCGAAGACAGAAGCGCTTGGTTTGACTATTTTGGTCGTACGTTTCATCAATTGACTTGGTGGACACAGGCTGCCAAACAGCAAAAAGAGAAAGTCGACCCCTTTTCGTTGGCTAAAGAATTTGTAGCCGATCCTTCGCAGCGTAACGCGCCCTGATCGAAAACGACTTCATTTATTTAAATCATAAAAAAGCGGATTAACTGATTAGTTAATCCGCTTTTTTGTTGCCTGTTAATCGATTCGATTAGAAGTCGTAAGAGGCTTTTAAATATACACGACGGCGTTCACCGACGATGGCGCCAGAGACTTCGTTAAATCCTGCAAGCGCGTATTCTTCATCAAATAGGTTTTTGATGTTGGCTTGGAATTTCCAATCTTGCCATCTTGTTTGCCATGAAAGGTCATAGATGGTGTAAGGCTGGATGGTAAAAGGCTCATCATAGCTTGTTGTACGGTCTGTACGCTCACCAACATATTCCATTCCAAATGCAATAGAAGAAGTAATGCTTGGGAATTCATAGCGAGTCCATAAGCCAAGTTGGTGGTATGGATTGTTCGCTAGAATACGATAAACAGTGTTGTCTTCTGATATGTCATCAGCTTCTACATCATTATATGTGTAGCTAATATTAGCGACCCAGCGAGGTGTGATGTCTACTAATACATCCACTTCAAGGCCTTGGCTTCGTACTTCACCAATGGCAGCAGTATTACCATCATCATCTGCGGTAATCGTATTATTACGGACAATATGATATACCGCAGTATTGATGTTCAATCGGTTGTTTAGTAAATAAGTTCGCATACCGATTTCAAACTGCTTCGACTCTTCAGGGTCGAATAAAGAACCATCTTCTGAATCGGCTTGATCAGAAGCACTTTGCGGTGTTAACCCTGTTGAGAAAGAGGTATAAGGCTTAACTCTTTGGTTGAGGTCATAGGTCGCACCAATTCGAGCTGAGTAGCCTATATCGTTATATGAAGCATTACTTGAAGAGTCTGTATTATCAACGTAATCCTCTTCGAAATAATCTAAACGAGCACCTGCTAGCACATTGAGCTTCTCAGTTGCTTGCCATTGATCTTGAATGTAAGCACCAATTTGGTTTAGCTCGGTTACTCTATCTGTATTTAAATTAGCACTGTCTCTTATATCATAAGAGCTAATATCGGCATCATAAGCAGGGTCGGTCAAACTCAAGTTATCAACGTTTTTGTAATAGAACAATTCATCTTCACTGGCAAAATGATAATCCGCGCCGGTAACTAGTGTGTGCTCTCCAAGATCTGCAACGAAGTAAGACGCTAGATCAAAACCTTTATAGATACGTGTTTGATCTTGGTAACGACGTGTTACTTCGTCATACTCACCATCGTCATCTGTATCAACTAAAGCTCTTGCTTGGTGGAACTTAATGATTTCTTCTGTTTCGTAGTAACGCAAAGTGAAATTACTGTCTAACCAGTCATTAATAGAGTGCTCTAAGCTGGCCTGAAAAATATCGGATTCGAACTTTTGATAATCATCCGGCTCGTTACTGTTCCAAGAGATATCAGTTAAGAAATTGCCGTCAGAATCAATTGGCACACCACGTAGGCGTTCGCCAAGCTGGTAAAAGTGTGTGTATTGAAGTGTTAGCGTGCTGTCATCACTTAAATCCCAAGCATAGCCAAGGTCAATGATTTCATTGTCTTCTTCGACATTGTTGCGATAAGAACCTTCACTACTGGAGTAAATACCAGCACGGTATCGCTGTGTGCCATCTTCATTGACTGGACCGGAAGACTCAACACTGCCACTCAAGAAATCTTTATTTCCTGCTGTTAGCTCAATGTTGTTCTTTTGTTCGTACGTTGGCTTTTTGGTCACATAGTTAATGACACCGCCAGCTTCACCTGCGCCATAAGCAGCACCAGAAGGGCCTTTTAGACTTTGTACTTGCTCAATGTTAAATAATTGGGGAATGGTAAAGGTGCGGAATGGGTCGCCTTTAATTCCATCGTAAAGGACTTGGCTTTCTTGCTCAAAACCACGCATTTTGATGATGCCATAGTTTAAGTATGAAACGCCTGACATAGAGCGGTAAATATCTGGTGCTTCATTTGCAGCTTGATCTTCAATGAGGTCTTGTGTGATGACTTGAACAGACTGAGGTGTTTTATCAATGAGTGTTGAAGTACGAGTTGCAAATGTCGCTTCATCTTCTTTGTAAAGCGTAAGAGCACGACCTTCCACTTCAATAGATAGCACATTGTCTGATGACGTTTCTGCTAACGTGGCAGTCGAAAAAGCAAGCGCTCCGAAAGCTTGCATCATAATTAGAGATTTTTTTAAGCGCATAGTAACTAATCACTGTGGTAGAAATGAAAGCGTATATTAGTGATTTTGAGAATCACTTTCAATTTGTAGTGCAAGGAAATAGCATTAAATCCACAATTTTTGTTGTAAAAGTGAAGAATAAGGTGGGATTAGCGATTACAAAGTGGAGTTTGAAAAGAAGCTTTTAAGTTTTAGTACTGTTGTATACCCACATTAAGCAGCTACTGCCGGAATTGGAATACTTTTAATGAATTAACATTATCTTTCAAAAAGGGCAGGGAGCAACAAAGGCGAGCCACGCTTGAGTAAACGGATGACGAAACTCTAACCGATAAGCATGAAGTAAAAGGCGTGGTTCGTTGGTGTATTGATCATCGTAAAACTCATCGCCAATGATGCCATGACCAAGGCTTTGCATGTGGACGCGCAGTTGGTGTGATCGCCCAGTGAAAGGGGTGAGGCGAACGCGAGTTGTTTGTCCTTCGTAGGCCATTTTCTCCCAGAAAGTGATGGAGTCTTTGCTCCATTCATCGGTGCAAACGATCTGTCTTGGTCGATTTGGCCAATCACACCTTAGTGGTTTTCGTACTTGTCCTGTGTCGCCTTTGAGGTGACCGCGCAACAAGGCACGGTACTCTTTTTTAACTTCTCGTTCACGAAAATGTGCATACATACGTTTTTGGCATTCATGGGTTTTCGCGACAAGAATCAAGCCAGAAGTGGCTTCATCAAGGCGATGTATCGAGAACGCTTCCCCAAACAAGTACTCTGCTCGATGTAAGATAGAATCGAGCTTGTCTGGTCCACGACCGGGCACAGACAAGCAGTTGGCTGGTTTGTTAATGACTGCAAACCAGTCATCTTCGTAGAGTATGTCTAATGTCGCTTGTTTGTTTAGGGGGGCTTGCTCATCTCGCACGGAGTTTTATTCCGGCTTAGTGGTTAAAATAATACGGATGGCATCGAGGCGAATTTGGTGTTCATCAATTCGTACCAAGCCTTCCTGCATATTGTTTTCCAACAGCTCAATGTCTTCATCACGAATCGCGCTGTTAAAGGATTTCAATTCGATCAGACGATCAATTTCATTTTGACAGCGATGTTGATAAGACGTTTTAGCCGCTTGAACGATTGGGCGAGACTGATCTTGAGCATTTAATTGATGAGCTTGTAATACTTCAATCAAGTTTTTACGCAAAGCTGCGACCCATTGTTCAGCCACTCGGTTTGGCACACCCTTGAGCTTTTCAGCCCATTTGTCTGCAGTAAATTGCTGGTGGAGGAATTTGCCGTTGGAGTCAGACAACTGCCACATTGGCGTCATAGGTAATGATTGAGCCAGTTTCAAACGCGGGTGCGCTGTCGCTTCAATAACAAACATACTCTCAACCAGTACTGTCCCTTCTGGAAGCGCTGAAATCGGAAGGATTGCTGAAGTCAGTTTGCCAGAATCAAAGCCTTGAACTTCGTCCATTAGCATGGCGATAAGAGGATGTTCCCAAGTAGCAAAAGCAACGTTCTCACGTTGGCTCGCTTGGCGACGATCCAGCATTAACATTTTACCTTCTTCTTCGATACCCGGAAGCGCTTCTAACATCATGTCGGTGGAAGGGCGTAAGAACCATGCGGCTTTTTCTGGTGTGTCATCCATGCATTCTGCATAAATATTGAATGCGTGAGTGACTTGTTCGATGTAATTATGCAAGCCTTTAGTTGCTTGGTGATTAATCTGGTCGATTAAGTCTCGAGCTTGTTCAGGTCGGCACGAACTCATTTCAAGTAATCGATTTCGACCTTCTTCCATTTGCTTCAAAAGGGCTTCATGGTAAACGCGGGCTTCGTTGAGTAAGTCTGCGTCGTCATCTTGTCCATGAAGGTAAGCATGTAAGCTGTCACCAAATGCTTCTTCCACTTTATCGCCAGAACCTGTTGTGCGGCAAAAAGCATTTAAAGCGTGGTGATACCAGTTGAACAGACGCTCTTGTACGCTTTCTTTAATGAAAGGTACGTGTATTTGTACGTCGTTTAATTGCCCTAGGCGATCCAAGCGTCCAATACGTTGCTCTAATAAATCTGGATGCTCAGGCAAATCATACATAACGATATGATGGCTGAATTGGAAGTTTCGGCCTTCACTGCCAATTTCTGAACAAACCAATACTTGGGCACCGTCTTCATCAGCAAAATAAGCCGCGGCTCTGTCACGGTGAATCAAAGGCATTTGTTCGTGGAAGTCAGCGCTTTGGAAGCCAGCAAAAGTTAACTGATCATTTAGCCATTGTGCCATATCAGCAGTGTGACAAATCACCAGTACTTTATCTGCCTGACATTCTAGAAACTCTTTTAACCATGACCAACGTGGATCTTTTTCCCATAAGCCATCTGCCACTTCTGTTTCTGGCTGAATATGGTGGCTTGCCGAGGCAAAAAACTCATTGTTTTCTAGAGCGTAAGAATGCAAGTAACGATTAGGGAAACCGCCGACTGCTGCCCGTGTATTACGGAACATTTCACGACCTGTACCGTGGCGGTCAATCAGCCAACTAATGGCTTCTTGAGCCGCTTGTACAAGGTCTTTTTTCGAACTATCGGTTAAATCAATAAACCAATCTTTGACTTTTACTTCATCCAAATAGTCAGCGAATAAACTCTGCCAATCAAGCGGTTTAGCAGTGCTTCCTTCTTGCGTGAATGGTAATAATGCTTCTGCTAATTCGGCTGCTTGCTTGAATTCTTGCTGTTGAGCTAAGTAACGGTCGAAATCATGATAATGGTCAGCATCTAAAAGCTGTAAACGAGAAAAGTGTTCTCGTTCACCTGTCTGTTCTGGAGTCGCGCTTAATAGTAAAAGTGATTCTGTTTGAGCCGCAAGACGGGCCACAACTTGATAGCCAATACTTGGGGTTTCTGGGTGCCAAGCTAGGTGGTGAGCTTCATCCACAATAACCATGTCCCATTCAGCATCCAGCATGTGCTGAGTGGCTTTTGGGTGTTGGCTTGCCCAATCGATAGGAGCAATTACAAAAGGTTGCTGCTCGAATGGGTTGTCGTCACCTTCCATGAAATCTTCGTATACGGATTCATTGATAAGGGAAAACGGCTGATGGAACCGGCGCAGCATTTCAACTAACCATTGGTGTTGCAAGTTGGTTGGCGTCAAAATCAGAACTCGTTTACACAAGCCGTTCAACAGGCGTTGATGCAAAATCAAACCTGCTTCTAGCGTTTTACCCATACCAACTTCATCACATAAAAGGGCGCGAGCTTTAGGGCGGTTGGCAATTTCATGGGCAAGATAGATTTGGTGAGGTAAAAGCTCGGCTTTTAAGCCCATTAAACCACGAACTTGTGAGGCGGCGTTTTCAGCTTGATGCTCTAAAGTGTGGCGACGAAGGTCAAACCACATACGGCGTGCTGGAGACAAAGCCAATAGAGAATCTAGCTCGTTTTTATCGTTGCGTGGGAATTGAATTAAAGATTCTTCTAGCCAATCTTCGTCATCGCTAATGCGGTATTCGATAAGATCATCAACGTCTTCTACTTCTAGGACTGTATAAGTTTCGCCTTGAAAATGGAGTTGGTCGCCAACGGTTAATGTGCGGCGAACAAGGCTCGTTTGGTCGTATGAATATAAACGATCGGTTTCTGCATCAGGAAAGTGCAAGGTAAAAGATTTGTTTTGTTTGTCTACTATCATGCCTACGCCGAGATCAGGCTCGTTGCGGCTGCTCCATCTTTGTCCAGTTTGATACATGGTTATGCTTTGTCCGATTCAATTAAAGTTAAGCTACCTTGGCATAAATCCGTCAGTATGACTTTTTGTTCTGGCCAAGTACGTTCAATGACAGCAAGATCAATAATAATCTCGTCACTGTATGTTTTGTTGGTGATTTCTATGTCACTTTGTTCTAGCCAATATTCAACCTTACCTAACAAAGGATAGGTTATTTTCAGTTGAACAGGGCTACGCGGGTAAACACTTTCATAAATTGTTTGCGCAAGGGCCTCTTGCACTGCTTGACTGTAAGCTCTTACTAATCCGCCAGCCCCAAGTTTGATACCACCAAAAAAGCGTGTTACCACAACTGTTGTTTCGCCAAAATCGGAATGTTGTAAAACATTCAACATGGGCTTTCCTGCTGTTCCTTTTGGTTCGCCATCATCACTTTGATCCCATAAATGTGCATTGTTTGGCATACCGGCAATAAATGCCCAGCAATTATGATTAGCATCTGGGTATTTGCTTTTCATTTCATCAATGAAGGCTTTAGCCGCAGCACGACCTTTTGTTCGGCCCACAGTTGTAATGAATTGACTGTTTTTTATTTCTAGATCAAAGCGTTGCGTGTGTGTTGGGCTTAGGTAGTAATCCATGTAAACTTGCTTAACGGTTGTTTTCTCTATAAAAATAGCGAGTTTTAATTTATATGGCAGATTGGCTTTCACAATCAATTTGGGTGTTATCGGGCTTTTGTATCAGCACGATTCTTATTTCTGGCGTTGCTGCCGCTATTGTACAGGCTATGCGCCGTCAGTGGCAGCAGGCAGAAGAAAAAATGCAGCAACAAAATGAGGAATTATTGCGTCTTTTAGAAAAATCGAAAGATCAAATTCATTATTTGGAGAAAGAGTCTCTGACGTTAGAGCAACAATTCGCTGCCGCACAAAGTGTATGGCAAGAAAAAGAAACCTTTTATCGAGAGCAGAAAAAACAAAATGAGACAGAGTTTAAGCAACTAGCTCATGAAATTATGACCCAACAAGGTCAGCAGCTGGCGAAAGAAAACGAGCGTCAACTTGGAACCTTGTTAACGCCTTTGGGTTCACAGATTCAGAAATTCCAAGAAAGTGTTGAAAAGAGTTACCAAGAGGAAGCCCGAGAACGCTTTTCTTTAGTGAAAGAGATTAAAGGCTTGCAGCAGCTTAACCAGAAAATTAGTGATGATGCGGTGAGTTTAACGCATGCGCTTAAAGGTCAAAACAAGTTACAAGGTGGCTGGGGTGAAGTGATTTTAGAGCGTATTCTAGAACGCTCAGGATTAGAAAAAGGTCGTGAATATCAAATACAAACGTCTTATCAAACAGAAAACGGTCGTCGTTTACAGCCCGATGTTGTGATTCACCTTCCAGAAGGCAAACAAATTATTGTTGATTCGAAAATGGTCTTAATCAGTTACCTTGCCTATATGGAAGCGGAAACGGATGAAGATAGAAATCGAGCGTTGAAACTGCACTTAGATGCAATACGCCGTCACATGAAAGATTTAAGCTCAAAGTCTTACCATGATTTACTCGGCGTGACCTCATTGGATTTTGTGCTTCTCTTTATTCCAATTGAAGCGGCATTTGGTCTAGCGTTACAAGCGGATAATGGTTTGTTCAGTGAAGCCTTTGAACACAATATTATTATTGTTGGGCCATCTAATTTATTAGCCACTTTAAGAACCATTCAGAATATTTGGCGTAATGAGAAGCAGAGCCAAAACGCCATTGAAATCGCTCGACAAGCGGGCGCCATGTACGACAAGTTTTCAGGCTTTGTTCAAGATATGGATGACATTGGCAATAAATTAGAAGCGGTAAGTCGCAGTCATGATTCGGCGTTGAAAAAGCTGACAGTGGGACGTGGTAATCTTGTTTCACGAGCTGAGAAGCTCAAGCTGATGGGAGCAAAAACCAGTAAAGCTTTGCCAACAGAATATTTGAATGATGACGATTCAACAATGAATAAACAATAGTTCACTTCACTCTTATGCTTATTGTATTTTGAAATAGGTCGCTGGCAGCTTAAGATTCAAACTTCCAAAGTATGGCGGCTGTTTGAATGTATTTCGCTGTTTGTAAATCCAACAAAATACCGGCCGTTAGTCGTTTTAAATCAGCCCCATCAGGAGTTTTCTCAGAGTGAGCAATGATTTCTAGATCTAAATGATTGTTCAAATAGTGCAATCGAGTGTTTGGAATATCCACATAGCTTGTATGTTGACATAGCAAGAAACCTAAGTCCGCTAATATTTGGTGGCGTGCTGGCAATTTAAGTAAAGGTGGCTTTTCTGATGTAGGTTCTTGGATAAAGCTGTCTATTTGGATTTTTTCATCCGTGTCTATGTGAACCATCACATCTTCAACTTGAGGATGTGCTTGCTTAATGGTGTAAGCTACCAAATCGCCAAGGTAGTGGCCTTCACTGACACTGGCATGGCTAGGTACATGAATGTGCATATCCAGATAAATTTTTCCCGCCATAGATCTGGCTCTCATATCATGAGGTGCCATGACATGTTTTAAACTGTTGGCTGTTTCCTTGATTTGCTCCATCAGTTTTGGGTCTGGTGCCGTATCGACTAATTCTGCGAGGTTTTCCCAAACCATGCTGACAGCCATTTTGCCAATTAATAAAGCCACCACGATGGAAGCAACCATATCAGCCCAAGTGTAACCAAAATAAACGCCGACTAAGCCAATCAATACTGTAATAGAAGATAGTGCATCACTGCGGCTGTGCCAGGCATTTGCAACGAGCATTTTGCTGCCAATTTGATCACCCGCTTTTTTCGTGTAATGAAAAATGGCTTCTTTTACTATGATGGTGAGCAATAGAGCGGCTAGGCCATACCAAGTAAATTGCGCTTGTACACCGTCTGCTTGTGCGCCGATAGATTCATAAGCAATGCCAATGGCCACAATTATTAAAACCATGCCTAAAAAGACAGTGGTGAGCGTTTCAAAGCGAAGGTGGCCGTAAGGGTGATTCTCGTCAGGACCTTGGCGAGAGTTAGCTGATGCAAAGTAAACAAATACGTCGGTAACTAAATCAGATAATGAGTGAATACCGTCAGCCATGAGAGCTTGAGATTGAGAAAAATAACCAGCAAGGATTTTAGCGAAGCCTAAAATCGCGTCCCAAATGGCCCCGACGAGAGTTACGCGTTTTGCTATGCTTTGTTCTTGCTTAAGTTTTGACATTTATCCACTCAATAATGCTAAAAAGCTTAATGGCTCATGGTGTTTGTTGTGTAAATATTGTGGCACTTAGGAGATATTAGCGTTGTTATTGGCTTAGAGAATGTTCTCCCCAAGCTTATCCACGACATCTGTGGAAAAGCTTTAAGTTTCTTTTTAATCAGTCGATTTCAAACCACTGGCAATAAGCAGCAAAGAAATCTCTCATTGTCAGCGACATGATAGAAAAGTTTGCATCCATGTCTGATAAACCACCGCCTTGAGAGTCATTGAAAGCGGCTTCTTTTAGTGCATCATCAAACTTTATTTTTCGTAATGTTAAGTCTTCATGAAGCACAAAACTCAGTTTGTCGGTCCACCGAAGAGCCAGGTTTTTAACCGCCATGCCATGCTCTAGGTGGCGTGTCACGTCTTCTGATAATGGCTCTAACGCTTTAAAGCGAATAGTGGCTTTGTCTTCTGAAGCGTCTTGAATTTCACATTCAGCACCAGTTTCTAAACTGGCTGGAACTTCGTTTTTAATTAGCCAGTCTGTCATCACAGAAGCCGGTGAAACTTGAGCTTGTAGTGGTGTCATTGGGAAACTGCCAAGAGTTGTTTGAAGGTGCTTGAAAAGCAGTTCAGTCATTCCAGCATTGGTGCTGTTGAGAACCAATATTTTTGCTTTTAAATCAATGTATGCCCAGATGTCAGTGCGTTTTGAAAAAGCTTTTGGACGTAATGTGAAGACCAATTCGTCTTTCATATCAGATTGTTCTTTTCGGCCAACTTTTCGGCCTTCGATTAATTCGATTTCAGCAACTTTGGCTTCTAGTTCTTCTCGAACAACTGAGCTTGGTAAGACTTTTTCTTCTTTGCCTGCACGGAATAATAGACAGCGATCACTGACTAGACTCCATTGTTCACTGTTTCGAATAAGAGGCATCCAACCGAAAGAGAACTCATCTTGTGATCCGCATTCTTTCAAAGGAAACTCTGGGATTTTTTTGATCAGTTCGTTTGTATCGAGTGATTCTGTGTCTTTTAATTGGAAGATCTGGGCATTCTTGAACCACATAGTTAGTCTCTCACGGCTTCTTTAAAGTGTTTACGGCAAACAGATAGATAGCGATCATTGCCACCAATTTCTACTTGTGCGCCTTCCTTAACGGGAATTCCTTGCTCATTCATTCGGATAACCATTGTTGCTTTGCTACCACAATGACATACGGTTTTTAATTCAATCAATTTATCAGACCAAGCGAGAAGGGCTTGGCTGCCTTCAAATAGTTCGCCTTGGAAATCGGTGCGAATACCAAACGCGAGAACAGGAATATGCAAGTTATCAACAATTTCGGATAAATCGTAAACCTGTTCTTTGGTTAAAAACTGAGCCTCATCGATAAGGATGCAGCTGAGTGCATTGCTTTCGTTTCTGCTCTTTACTAATTCAGGAATATTGGTGTTTTTATCAAACAAGCTGGCTTCTGCAGAAATGCCAATTCGTGAGGCAATTTTGCCTGTTTCAAAACGGTCATCTATAGAAGCGGTTAATAATAAAACGTCCATGCCTCGCTCTTGGTAGTTATGAGCGGATTGCAATAACACTGTCGATTTCCCTGCGTTCATTGCAGAATAGTAATAGTACAGTTTAGCCATATTTGGTCTGTTTATTTCGGTTGCTTGATAAATTGGCTGGTTAGTATATCAAATCACTATTCTGTGTGGGATTTTTTCATGTCCAGCACCTTGTTATTAATGAAGTACTGAATGCTTTGACAGGCGTTGTGTTTGTTTAGTCTTTTTTAGCGGATTTCATGGTTTTGCTTATTTGCTGAGTCAGCCATTCTGCGCGTTTGATTCCCTGTTTCTCACATAAGAAATCCAGATGTTCGAGGGTATCTTGATCAATGACCAATTCGAGTCTTTTTAGGCCTTGGGCTTTTTCTTTTTCTCGTTGCGCACGTTTGTTGATTTTTAATTGCTCTTTTCGGCTCAACATGTGAGTGCGAGGTCTGCCAGGTGTTTTACCAAATATGTCGATTGTGTTTCGATCTGAGAATGCTTTTGCCATGGTTATATGAAATTCGTATAAATGAGAAGGGTGATAGATTTGATTGAAAATGGCGAAAACCGCTTAATCGGGTTTTCGCCATTGAGATTACTTTTGTGCTGTTTTGTTTGCTGCTTGTTGTTCGGCCATTTGATTAGTTGCAATGAAATCAAGCAAGATTTCAGACGCTTCTTTTGCATAAGTGTCTTCTTCAACAGGCTCAATATCATCTACCGATGTTAGGAGCTCTAAACCAAGCGCTTCACGTCGAGTGTTTTCCCGGTCAAGTTCTCTTTGTGTGCTTTCTTCTCTTTGTTGAAGGCGAACGCTTTCTTTCAAAGATAAGTTTTTATAGATTTCGATTTGAGTTTTGAATTCATCAATCTGATCATTTATCGAAATAAAGTTTGGATCTTCCGCCATTCTCGCTTGATGGCGAGGCTCTAAAATAGGCAAGTAAGCAGGCATATTCCAATAAACAGGGTAGCGTGTTTCATGGATTTTATCCCAAGGTAGCGGATTGTCTAAAGCGCTTTCACCCACTTCTTCTTTATCAATAAGAGAAGGAAATAATATGTCTGGCATGACGCCTTTATGCTGGGTGCTTTCACCAGATATACGGTAAAACTTAGCTTGTGTGGCTTTTAGTTGTCCTTTGTCTGCTTCCTTTAGAACTTGCACTGTGCCTTTGCCAAACGTTTGGTCACCAAGAATTAGGGCACGACCATAATCTTGCAGTGCACCAGCAACAATCTCTGAAGCAGAAGCACTCATGCGGTTAACTAAGACAGCCATAGGGCCGCTGTAAGTTATGCTTGGATCAGAATCACCTAAAGGCGTTACTCGGCCGCTTTGGTCTCGTATTTGCACAACGGGGCCAGACGGTATGAATAATCCTGCAAGAGAGTTAGCTTCTTGTAATGAGCCTCCGCCGTTGTTTCTCAGGTCAAGAATTAGCGCAACAATGTCTTCCTTTCGTAATTCTTCAATGAGTTTCTTGGTGTCTCTCGTTGAGCTTTTATAGTCTTTATCGCCTGCTTGAATCGCTTCAAAGTCAGAATAAAAAGTTGGCAGACTAATGACGCCTACTTTGTAGGTTTCTCCATCACGCTCTATTTCAACGATTTCTTTCTGTGCTGATTGGTCTTCAAGCTTTACTTTTTTGCGAACAATGCTAATCAGTTTACTGTTCTGTGTGTCGCCTTTACTTGGTGTGACTTCAAGGATAACTGTGGTATCTCGTTCTCCTCGAATCATATCGACAACGTCATCAAGGCGCATGCCAACAACGTCAATCATTGGCTCGCCTTCTTGTCCGACAGCTACAATTCGGTCGTTAGGAGAAAGCTCGCTTTGCGTTGCTGCTGGGCCACCAGGGACAAGTCTAACGACTTTGGTGTAGTCATCGTCCATTTGTAAAACAGCACCAATGCCTTCGAGTGACAAACTCATATTAATGTTGAAGGTTTCCGATGCACGAGGCGCAAAGTAGCTGGTGTGAGGATCTAAAGCAGCTGTTACAGAGTTAGCAAAGGTTTGAAAGATATCAACCGCGTTGGTTTGATCAACTTGTTTAAGCTGGTTTTTGTAGCGACGTTCGATGGTTGAGATGATTTTTTCTTCATCTTCTCCATTAAGCTTAAGAACCAAAGCACGGTTTTTAATACGCTTGCGCCAGTAGTCATCAAGTTGCTCTTCTGTTTTTGCCCATTCTTGAGTTTCTGGATCGCCATTTAACGTTTCGTCTATTTCATAATCGAAGCTTTTGACCATTTCTGGTAAGTTCTCTTGAAGATCAAGTAAGCGTTTTTCAAGGCGTTTTAAGAAAAGGTTATAGATGACGTAAGCGACTCTCGTGTCGCCGTTTCTTAGGGCATCATCGAAACTGTATTTGTAGCGGGACAGAGTTTCTATGTCGTTTTTTAGGAAAAAACTTTTTGTCGGATCGAGTGAGTCAATGTAGTAGTCAAAGGCTTTCGATGAAATAGTATCATCGATCTGCGGTCTGTTATAATGAATGCTTTCTAGCATCTCAACGAGTTCTTTTGAGACTTGGTCATATTCATGAGGTGGTTGTAATTCCTCATAAGCAGACACAGAATTAGAAGCAAAGGCGTAGCCAGTTAAAAGGCAAAGCAAAAAGCGTTTATAATTCATCCAGTATGGGTTCTCTTTGTCTATTTAATACGTCATTAGTAAAATCATATTAGACACTGGGCTGGAAGGCTAGCCAAAGTATTAAAAAGTCACTTTTTTACAGCATTTCGCTAAATAGGAATTTATGGAACATTTAACTTTTAATGATGAGTTATTGTCATTTTTACAAGCCTCTCCAACGCCGTTTCATGCAACTGACAGTATGCGTCATGCTTTGTTATCAGAAGGCTTTGTTGAATTATTTGAAGAAGATGATTGGGTGATCGAAGAGGGTGGTTGCTATTTTGTTACTCGAAACGAGTCTTCTTTAGTTGCTTTTACAACACCGCAACTTAATTTTAGCCAAACAGGTTGGCGAATGGTGGGCGCTCACACTGACAGCCCTTGTTTGAAACTTAAGCCAAATGCACAAGTTGATCGGTTTGGTTATCACCAATTAGGTGTTGAGGTTTATGGTGGTGTGTTATTGCATACTTGGCTGGATCGCGACTTATCCATTGCTGGCCGCATTACACTGAAAACAAAATCAGGGGATATTGTGAGTCGTCTGGTTGATTTTAAAGAGCCAATTGCCGTTGTTCCAAACCTTGCCATTCATTTGAATCGAGGTGTGAACGATGGCTTTTCAGTGAACCCACAAGAAGAAATTTTGCCTATTTTATGTGGCGCTGAAAACGAATTTGACCTTCATCAACTACTGAAGAAACAATTGGAAAATCAATATCCGGAACTGGCTATTGATACTCTTTTGGATTTTGAATTGAGTCTATATGACACGCAACCTGCTGCTTTAGTTGGATTACATAAAGAGTATATTTGCTCAGCACGTTTAGATAACTTACTGAGCTGTTTTGTCGGTTTAAAAGCTTTATTGGCGGCACCAGATGTTCGTCCTAGTTTGCTGATTTGTACTGATCATGAAGAGATCGGTAGCTTATCTGCATGTGGCGCCAATGGCCCATTTTTAGAAGATGTTTTACGACGTTTGTCTCCAAACCCTGAGCAATATGTTCAAGCGATGCAGCGCTCTATGTTGGTGTCTGCTGATAATGCCCATGCTTTGCATCCAAATTACGCGAATAAGCATGATAAACATCATGCTCCAGCTATAAATAAAGGTGCGGTTATAAAGGTAAATGCAAATCAGCGTTATGCGACGAACAGTGAAACAGCGAGTATTTATCGTGACGTCGCAGGGGAAGAAAACTATGACGTACAATGTTTTGTCGTGCGCAGTGATATGGCTTGCGGTAGTACGATTGGCCCGATCACTTCTGGCGAAATAGGTGTTCCGACCATCGACATTGGTTTGCCAACATTCGGGATGCATTCGATTCGTGAATTAGCCGGCAGCCATGACGCTTATGGTTTGTATAAAGTATTGGCTCGTTTTAATCAGCGTGATAAGTTGATCACACGTTGATTATTTGAGTTTTAGGCATAAAAAAGCCGCAGTAAAGAATGAGCTGATCATTCTGTACTGCGGCTTTTTTGTAGATAAAAAGTTAATTAGATTTTAACAACCAACCATTTATCCAATTCCTTGATTTTCTCTTCTGTCAGATCGCCTGTTGCTTCTAACAAGCTCAACTTCGTTAAGATAAAGTTGTATCTGTATTGCTCATAAGTATTTTGAGCATCGTAAAGGTTTGATTGCGCATCTAGTAATTCGACTAGGTTGCGTGTTCCTACATCGTAACCTGCTTTAGTTGCTTCCAAAGCGCTTGTACGAGAACGAATCAACTGCTGCTGTGCTGAAATTTGAGCCACTGATGTTTGTAAATCCAAGTACAAACTACGGATATTTAACTCGATTGCTTGCAAAGAGCTGGCTCTTTGTTCAACCGCAGACTCAGCTTCTGCCGATGCTTGACGAACCGATGCATTGATGGAGCCACCACTGTAAAGTGGAACACTAACGCCTAATGCGATAGAAGCGACATTGGTTACGCCATCACGGTAAGATGTCGATGCAATATCGTAATCATTGTCTGTACGAGATAGAGACCCTGTGATCGCAACAGTTGGCGTGCGGCCGTTGGCTTTTTGAATACTGATATTGTTTTCTGCACTTTCAACAGAAAGGCTCAATATACGCAATTCTTTATTGTCACGACGAGCTTTTGAAATTAAAGAATCGACTGTCATATTTGGGTCGACGCTAATCGGATAGTCTTCGGATAGCTGTGGAATACTAGTAAGTTCTTTACCTGTTCTTTGGTAAAGCGCTTTTTGTGCGTAGGAAACATCGGATCGAGCGCTAAGCTCTGTCACACGTACCGCATCGTATTCAGCTTGAGCATCTTGTAGATCGGTTACAGACGCTAGACCCACTTCGTATTGTTTTTTCACTCTGTCTAACTGGCTTGCTGTACTTTTTACCAGTGCTTCAGTTGTTTGCAGCGAGGATTGTGCGATAAGCAAATTAAAGTATTCGTTTAACGTGGTTAGAGCCAAATCTTCTTCGGAGTTACTGAAGCTCACACCTGCGCTTTCTGAACCTAACTCGACAGCATCAACAGCATAATTCAACGCAGGTGAGTAAATAGGGTAATCAAGTGATAAAGCCAGAGTATTAGATAGGTCACCGTAAGCGACAGATGGGCTATCTACTTCATCGTACCCAAGTTCGGCATTAAAGCTGATGCTCGGGTATAGACTGCCTTTGGCAACTGAAACGCTTTCTCTTTGGGCTTTGTAGGTGGCTGCTGCGGCTCTTAAACCTGGGTCATTTTGTTTAGCAAGTTTGTATACTTCGTAAATACTTTCTGCATGAAGTGTTGCATTGCTCAATGCAGCTGCTGCTATCAGTGATGGTATAATATGCTTTTTCATAGATCTCTGTGGGCCCGTAGTATGAAATATAGTTATAATAGTACCTCAAGTTTTTTACTTGCGGCAGTGCCGTTCTTGCTATATCTATTATGACTGTTGACCATATCATAACGTAATATTTTAAATAGGCTCTAATGTGGAAAATTAATGCAAGTAAAGCGCCGATTTAACCTATTCCATCTCTAATTGTTTAATTTTATTTTGTAGTGAAGAGTTTCCTCACTATTCGCCTTAATAGTTCCTGAGAGTTTTAAACTGCTTGCCGATGTTTGATTTACCTCATCGCCCTCTATAATCGTTAAAATGCCATTGGTATTTTGTCCAATAGAATAATTCTGCACTTGATTCGAGTGATTAATGATGGTCGCTTCCCATGTTTGTGTGCTTGGGTATTTTTTAGACGAAGCGCTCAATAAGGTTAAATGACCTTTTAAATCTTGGCTCTTGTTGGTAATAATGCTCGTTGAGTGACCCGCTCTTACTGTTTCCAATGTCACTGTATTTGAAGGAATCAACAGCTTATCTTTTTTCCAGAACACCTTGTACTGCCCTGGTAAACCGTCTTGCTCAAATGTGAAATTAATCTGATTATCAAAGTTTAGCTTAAGCTCTCCTGTGCTGTTGTTATGAGTATAAATATTAGCCACTTGTTTTTGGTTGTTTATTTTACTTTTGCTACTTGGTAAAGCGTAAAGCAGATTTGAATAAGGTGGCAGTGTTAGGTTATTTGTATTGAGAGGAAAGAGAACCTCATTATTCTGATAAGTGACAGAGGCCGGTGCAGAATCCATTGCAAAGCTAGTCCTCTCAACTTTTAACAATTGTGGTGATTCTGTGCGGGAATAGTGTAGGAGGCTGTCTTCAAGTGTGATTTCTGAGTTAGAACGATTCTGTAACATAGCTTGCTGAGATACAGAAACAGAGTCATTTTCCAATACTAGATTAAGTTGTGGCGACCATGAAAGTTGATTGCTCTGATAGCTGATAGGAAACGTTGTGCTACTGATGCCTTCTTTTTCTGAATCTTGCTCATTAGGAATCAAATAAAAATCATTTAAAGGCAAGGTGGTTAATTTGCCATTAATGCTGATAGAAAATGAAAGGGTATTTTGCTCCAGTTTAACCAGCTTTCCTGTGTAACTTAAATCTCTCTGTTTATGTTCAATTCTGACTTTTTTACCTATTTCATTAACCCAATTTCCATCCACACCGAATTGAGGATAAATAATAGGCGAAAAGTTTTCTTGTAAAGGAAGTAATGTACCTTCATTTGGCGTTAAACTGACAATCTGATGGTTTTCTATAATTTGACTGTTATCTAACCCAATAACAGCGCTAATAGGAGCAGATAGCAAGGGTGATGCGACAAATAAACTAATAACTCCGAAATAGATTTGTGACTTTTTCATTAAATAGATTCCTTTTGCTTTGCTATCCACAACACTAATCATCGTGCTGAACCTTTCCACATGTTAACCTAATAATTCAACGAGACAATCGATGAATCAAGAAAAGAAAAGGGTTTGGCGTGGATAAAAAATTACTCATTATTGACGGTATGAATTTAATTCGACGATTTTATGCGGCGTTGGAGTCTGAGCCTGATTTGTCTCGTCGAGTTGAGCGAACACAAAGTATTGCGATTGATACTTTAGCAAAACTGACGATACAATTTGAGCCGTCATACGCTGTTGTGGTCTTTGATTCTAATGGTAAAACATGGCGACATGAAGTGTACCCAGAATACAAACTGGGGCGAGTGCCAATGGATGATCAATTATTAGAGTCTTTGTCTGAGTTTGCGAAGGTATTTCGTTTTAATGGTTTACATTGCTTGAGATTAGATGGCTGGGAAGCAGATGATTTAATCGCCACTTTAGCGGTCAAAGCGTCTCAAAATCATATTAGGTCGTACATTGTTTCGACCGATAAAGGCTTTACTCAATTGTTAGGTGATGAGCAGATTTATCAATATGATTACTTTGCAAAGTTAGGTTATGACAAGGCTTGGGTTCCTGGGAAATATGGCGTAGAACCCGATCAGCTCGTTGATTACTGGGCACTGGTTGGTGACACAACAAACCGTATTCCAGGTGTGAAAGGCATTGGGCCAAAAACAGCCATGGGCATTATCGAAGATTTTCCGACAATAGAAGATATTTACGCCAATTTATCTTCTTTCCCTGAGCGAATTCAGAACATGCTATCAGGTGGTCGTGACCAATGTCTTTTGTCTCGTTCCTTAGTGGCACTTAAAACGGATGTCAACATTGGCGTTCGTCTCTCACAGCTTCGCTACCTTTCCAAAGCTACTGTGTAAAAACGTCCTAAAATAACTTCTTAATGCCATTGATAGTGGTTTTTAAGGCTTCAAACTCAACATGAATCACGCTAAATAGCTGATCAATCACTTTTGTGGCTTCTTGAAAAAGTGTGTCTGGATTTTGTTGGCTTAACTGTGACTGTTGAATATTGCGTTTAATATTTTGGTTAAAGTCAGTTAACTGTTTGTAGGTATCTGCAGGTAATCGCGTTGTTAAGTTTTTACAGTGCTCTTCTATTTTTTCAATAGTGAATAAAAGTTGTAGTTTTTTATCTGGCGTCATTTCTTGCTTCGAAGCCACTTGAACAGACAAGGCTCTTATTTGGCCTAGAGACTCTGTAAGTTCCGGTAAGGTTTTAATAAGTTGCTGAGCTGGGTCTCGGACTTCAAAATTATGATTTGAGGTTAGAGAAAATTCGTCAGACATATCCCATAAAGCGTCTAGTAAGCGAGCGATGATGCCAGAATGAATACGGAAACTTTCTGCGCTGTCTATCGCATTATTATTGATTAATCGTTGCCATTGCTTAAAAGGATAGTGCACGCTCAAATTCTCTGGGTACGAATGTTTCTTTTCGAACTTGAGAAGGTTTGTATAACAATGGTCAATACTAGATTCTAATGTGGTTAGCTTTTCTTTGAATTCCAGTTTTCCATTTAAAAAGCCAGAATGCATTCCTCTATGTTGTTGAGTTAGTTTGACCAGTTCTATATAAACCGAAACGCCTAGAATGCCGTGAATAGAGCGCTCTTTATCGGCTTTTTGAGACCAAATGAGTCGTCCTAAAGCCAAGGCAATAATGGT
The DNA here is from genome assembly GCF_039939215.1 of Marinomonas sp. 5E14-1. Lineage (NCBI taxonomy): Bacteria > Pseudomonadati > Pseudomonadota > Gammaproteobacteria > Oceanospirillales > Oceanospirillaceae > Marinomonas > Marinomonas sp. 5E14-1. The sequence goes on from NZ_JBDXMW010000007.1 coordinate 81,011, forward strand.
TAGGCAAGTAATAACAAACACACTGATTAGCATCATAATTCCATTTCCTTTTGTTCTAGTCGAGAAGACAGCCATTCCATATATTTCACCATGTCTTTGGTGTCTTTGCTTGCTTGATTGTGCTGCTCGCTTACCATGACGATATTTTGTAAACGCTCGCACATTTTTGTGTTTTCACAACCAAATTCAGTGATTATTTGAGTTGAATGATCTATTTCTTCTTTTGTGGATTGTGCCGCCTTGTGAATGGAAACAAGTGATTCTGTGGCTGTATCAGACCCAGAACTTGCACTGGTTGCGAGCTCAATTAGTTTTAAGCTGGTTTGCTCGGATGTTTTCACTTGAGAGGCAATAGAAGCTACTAATCGACCTATGTCTTGAGCAGCATTATCTGTATTTTCAGCGAGAGATCTTACTTCATTTGCCACCACCGCAAAGCCTCGGCCAGCATCGCCAGCTCTGGCTGCTTCTATTGCGGCATTGAGTGACAGTAAATTGATTTGTGAGGTTATCTGCTCAATTGTGCTCACAAAATCGCTGATGTCTTGTGCCGTTTGAATTAATTGGGTCATTTGCGTTTGGTTACGGGAAACACTGGTTTGTATAGCATGAATTTGTTCTTTTAAATCTTCTAATGCAGTTTGTCCTTCTTCAGACTGTTGGCTTGTTAAATTTGCCATTTCCGATGTTAATTCAATTCTTGAAAGGATGTTCTCAATGGTTTCACTCATCTCTTGGCTTGTTAAAACCAATGCATCTAATGCAAGGTGTTCTTTTTGTGCGCCTTCAGCGACAACATTTGACGAGTTTTGTAGCTCGGTTGCTGTGTAGCAAGTTTCTTGAGCACAGCTTTGCAATAAATGCTCTTTCCTGCTGAGTGTTCTCAGCAGCGTATTTATATGATTAGCGAGTTTATTAAACTCTTGATCGTTATAAGTTAAGTTAACAGCATCGGTATTCTCGAAGTTCTTTAAGTGCTGGGTTAGCTCATTTATACGGCGTCTGGTGAGTTCGCTGGACGACATAGCAAAATAGACGAGTAGTGCAGTTGTTAGTGAAATAGCTACGTCTGAGCGAACAAAGAAATCAGGAATGAAGACAGTGAAAATGGTCACGGCACCTAAAAATACGACAATGACTAGACGTGCATAATAAGGTAGTGAGGCTATTAATATGGTTCCTAGCGTGAGTAACATAATGATTCCTTTAAATTATTAATTAGCACTCTGGCAGAGTTCAGTAAGGCTATTCGTGCTTAATATCTTTTTATTAATAACAACAACAGGATTCAATAAAGATTAAATTAAGAGCGTCTCGGAAAGGGAAGTTATATAAACAGACAATAGCTCCCTTTAGGCTCTTTAATTACAAAGAATCCTAATTTGGTACTACTGTAAAATCACAGCAGTGGGCGACGTTGCCTTGAATGAAGTTAACCGACGTTGGTGAACTTTTTATTACTTCATTACTATACAAAAAAAGTGCCAAGAATAGCTTTAGTTAACCGCATGAATTTCAAGTAAAAAAATATAAAGCACAGCTTTGTAATGCACCAGAATGATCTTTTCTTCCAATTAATCCCAAAATGGTGCGCATTAAAGTGATGCAAAGCTCTTACTATTCTGTATTGATTTGACGATCTGTCTCAAAATATTTCTAGAGGCTCTTACTCATGAGACGCGAGAGGCTTATAATGTCGCTATTTTAAGACAACAGAAAAATGAGAGTGTTATGTCAGAAGTAAGAACACGTATTGCGCCGTCACCTACAGGCGATCCACATGTTGGAACCGCTTACATTGCCTTGTTTAATATGGCATTTGCCCGAAAAATGGGTGGTAAGTTTATTTTGCGTATCGAAGATACGGACCAAACTCGTAGTACACCAGAATCTGAAAAAATGATTCTAGATGCTTTGCGTTGGTTAGGGCTTGATTGGGCTGAAGGCCCTGATATAGGGGGGGAATATGGCCCTTATCGTCAAAGTGAACGAGGTGACATATATGCTCAATATGCACGTGAATTGGTAGAAAAAGGCCATGCTTTTTATGCCTTTGAAACGTCTGAAGAGCTTGACCAAATGCGTGTTGAGCAAAAAGAACAAGGTTTGCCACAGAAATATGATGGTAGAGCGCTTAGCTTAAGTCAGGAAGAAGTTCAGGCTAAATTAGATGCTGGGATCCCTTATGTTATTCGTATGAAAATCCCAGAAGAGGGAACATGCGTCGTTGAAGACATGTTACGTGGCACTATTGAGATCGATTGGACTCAAGTTGATATGCAAGTTCTTCTAAAAGCGGATGGTATGCCAACTTACCATTTGGCAAACGTTGTTGACGATCATTTGATGAAAATTACCCATGTTATTCGTGGTGAAGAATGGATCAACTCCGCTCCTAAGCATATTTTGCTTTATCAGTATTTTGGCTGGGATATGCCTACTTTATGTCATATGCCATTGCTGCGTAATCCAGATAAATCCAAACTGTCTAAGCGTAAAAACCCAACTAGTATTCTTTACTATCAGCGTATGGGTTACATGGCCGAAGCAGTTATTAATTATCTTGGCCGTATGGGCTGGTCTATGCCTGATGAACGTGAAAAATTTTCTTTAGATGAAATGGTGGAACATTTTGATATTCAGCGCGTGTCATTAGGCGGACCTATTTTTGATGTAGAAAAACTGAGCTGGCTAAATGGAACTTGGATTCGTGAAAGTCTGACACCGGAAGCGTTTGCTCAAAAATATGTTGAGTGGGCTTTGAACCCTGAATACTTGATGAAAATTTTACCTCTAGTTATTCCACGAGTAGAAACTTTCTCTGACGTGGCTGATGTAGCGGGATTCTTCCTAAAAGGTATACTGCCAATTACAAAAGAAGACTTCGCTTCTGTGAAAATGGAAGAAGAAACGCTTCGTAAGGCGATGCAGTTTGCGTTGTGGCGCCTGGAAGCATTGAGTAAATGGGAAAAAGATGAAATTTTCAACGAAATGAAAACGCTTGCGCAAACATTAGAGATTAAACCGAAAGATTTCTTTGCTCCTTTGTTTGTTGCGATTTCAGGAACGACAGCGTCTGTTTCTGTATTCGACTCTATGGCTATTCTTGGTTCTGATATTTCTCGCGCGCGTATGCGTACTGCTGTAAATATCTTAGGTGGACCTTCTAAGAAAGAAGCAAAACGTTGGGAAAAAGAGTTTTCAGCGCTTTAAGTTTACGGTGTTTTGAAAATAAAAAAATCGGCTTATTGGCCGATTTTTTTGCTTCTATAGCTTTGCTATCTACTATTATGAGTAACGTTTACTTTGTAATGAATAGACTGGTTTTCTTATCTAAGTTTGCTACTTGACTGTGGATGTCACTGGTATTCCCTTCGATACTGTTTATGTAATTATTGTCTCGTTGAAGTTGTTGAGCGATCTTGTCCATTTCCTCACTCATATGAATAGCCGTTTTAGCCACTTCTTGGATAGAGCGAGCCATATCAATAGAAGAGGAGGAGCTAGTTTGAGCATTTAGTTCAATCTCTCGAATAGCGGATTCCGCTTTTTCGCTAAAATCTTCAATCGCGTGTAAACTTTCTTGACCATTGTGCATGGTTTCGATGGCTGTTTGGGTTGAAGATTGAATCGTACTGACGATATTTGTGATCTTGGCTGTCGCATCAACCGTTTTTTCTGCTAAAGATCGAACTTCATCCGCTACGACTGAGAAGCCTCGACCAGCTTCGCCTGCTCTTGCTGCTTCAATAGCAGCATTTAGAGCAAGTAAGTTGGTTTGATTGGCCAAATCGTTAATCATGCTGATGACGCTATCAATGTCTTTTGATAGCTGCCCCAATTCATTCAACTGCTTGCTGGTGGTGTTTACAACATCAATTGTACTGGAAAGATTAGACAAAGCGCCTTTAATGGTTTCTGAACCAACTTTGGCAGATTCATAGGTATTTTGCGACTGCTTGCTTAAGTCTTCTGTTGTATTAGATATGCTTGAAATTGTTGTTGATATTTCTTCCGTTGCAGTTGCTAGGGAATTAGTTTGCTCGCTAACCGAGCGGTTGCTGTTCGCTATGTTGGTCACAGATGTATTGAGTTCAGTAACCATGTTGTTGACCCCTTGAGTGGTATCGGCAACTTCTCCAATGACGGAGCGAAGACCTGTGGTCATTTCATTGACTGAACGGCATAGAGAATCAAATTCATCATTACGTTTATGATTCACATGCAGGCGAGCGGTTAAATCGCCATCTTTTACTTTTATGAGATCTTTAATGATCTGAGAAAGTGTATTTTTAACATTACGTCCAATTCCAACAACCATTAAAGCGGACAAAATAGCCACAATAGCACTTACAACTATAAGACCAAATCTGGCCTGTGTTGCGCTTGTTTTAGCTTCTTCTTGAGCTTGTTTAACTACATTCTGCATGTAGTCAACGGTGTCTTTACGAGTCGCATTGAATGATTCTCTGACACTTAAAAAGGATGATTGTCGGTCGTTGAGCTTTTGACTTTCTATATCAAAGTTAGTGAGGGATGCAAAGTATGTGTCTAAGTCCGCGCCAAATTGCTCCAATAAGCCAAAAGTGCTTACTCTTTCATGGAATTTTTCATACCTTTCCATAAAAATTCGTTTGTTCTCAGCAGAAGGTTCAAATATAAAAATATTCTCGGCTTCACGCACCGGTAGGAATTCTTGTTTGATTAAGCTAAGGAAAGACACAAGAGAAAGTGTGCTTTCTCCAAGTGCAGTCACCTCAGCTTTTAAACCAGAAGAAGAACTGAAGCCTACTTTTTGTCTTTGATTAATAACAAGTGTGAGCGCATCGTGATATTGACTTAAAGCCTCAGTGATGTTCTGCAGATTTTTTTGTGTTTCCGTATCATCGATTAGTTGGATATTGGATGAGAGCGTATTCACTGACTCTTGGTAGTTTGTGTGCATCTGCTCCATAAAGTCGGAGTAGGTTTGGTCATTTATGGCCGACAGAGATTCGTATTCATCCATGAGCGCCAGAACAAGAGAGGATAGATTTTTATCTAGACTGGTAAGTTTTTCGAATTTTTCGGAGGAGGATTCTTGTGTTTTTAAACCTTGTAATGACACTGCTGTCACTATTAGGCAACCAAGAATACTGGTTAAAAGTAGACATAGGAGTTTTGTGCGAAAACTGATATTAGCTAACATATTGTTATCCCTATAGTAGAGCTTTATTTTTGTTATAATTTATTAAAACATCTAAATATAGAGATAAGCAATCTGTTCTGATTTATTTTAGCGTGTATTTTTATTCCAATGTTTCATTAATTTATCGAGTAACGAAGACACTGGTTTTCTTATCTAAGTTGTCTGTTTGGTTGTAAATGTTTCTAGTGTTTCCTTCAATGTTACTAATGTAGCCATTATCACGCTGAAGTTGCTGAACAATCTTGTCCATTTCCTCACTCATATGGATCGCTGTTTTAGCAACCTCTTGAATAGAGCGAGCCATATCAATAGAAGAGGATGAGCTGGTTTGGGCATGTAACTCAATTTCACGAATGGCCGCTTCTGCTTTCTCACTAAATTCTTCAATGGCGTGTAAGCTTTCTTGTCCATTATGCATGGTTTCGATCGCAGACTGAGTTGAAGATTGAATTGTACCAACGATGTCTGTGATCTTTGCTGTTGCGTCCACTGTTTTTTCTGCCAAAGAACGCACTTCATCTGCTACCACCGAGAAACCTCGACCAGCTTCACCTGCCCGTGCGGCTTCTATTGCGGCGTTAAGAGCGAGTAGGTTAGTTTGATTGGCTAAGTCATTGATCATGCTGATCACGCTATCAATGTCTTTCGATAGTTGGCCTAGTTCATTCAGCTGCTTGCTGGTTGTGTTTACCACCTCAATCGTACTTGAAAGGTTAGTTAAAGCACCTTTAATCGTATTTGAACCAACTTTTGCTGATTCATAGGTATTTTGAGACTGCTTGCTTAGGTCTTCCGTTGTATCGGAGATGCTTGAAATTGTTGTGGATATCTCTTCTGTTGCTGTGGCTAAGGAATTTGTTTGTTCATTGGTCGAGCGATTGCTTTGCGCTATGTTGGTCACCGACTTATTTAGCTCGGTGACCATATTATTAACGCCTTGAGTAGTATCGACCACTTCGCCAATAACCGAGCCTAGTCCTTTTGTCATTTCATTGACTGAGCTGCAAAGGGAGTCGAATTCATCGTTACGTTTATGGTTTACATAGAGTTGGGCGGTTAGATCGCCGTCTTTAATTTTGTTTAAGTCTTTGATTATTTGGTTAAGTGTTTTCTTAACGCTGTTACCTATACTCACCATGATCAAAGAAGCTAAAATTGCCACAATAATGCTGACAATAATAAGGCTAGCACTGGCTTTCTGAGAACTGCTTGAAGCTTGTTGGCGCGCCTCAATAACGGCTTTTTGCATGTGTTCTACAGCAATAGCACGGGTTTCATTGAAGTGAGCTTTCTTCTCATCAAAGGAAGATTGCAGGGCAATAAGCTCTTGATACTCTGCATCAAATTGTTCTACTGAAGCAAGATAGGTTTGGATAACATCACCAAAGCGCTCAGCCAGCCCAAAACTTTCCACTGTGTTGTAAAAAGTTTTATAGGCAGAGATGAAGATTTGTTTATTTTCTGGCGTTGTTTCAAAAGTGAAACTATTCACCGCTTCACGTGCAGGTACGAATTCGTCTTTTACTAAGCTGAGGAATGAAATTTCACTAAGAACTTTTTCCCCTAACTCTGAAATATTTTTTTTCAAGCCAGATGCTGCATTAAAACCGATTTTTTGTCTTTGATTAACTAACAAAATGAATGCTTCATTGTATTGATTTACGGAAGCGATAATGACGTTTAAATTCTTTTGAATAATCGGGTCTGTCACTAAGCTCAAATCAGATTGAAGTGTCTTAATGGATTCTTTGTGAGTAGTGTCTAATCTTTCTAGGAAATCGTTGTAATTTGAATCGTCTAATCCTGATAACGACTCATATTCTTCCATCATGGTTATAACGAGAGAGGCTAGATTTTTATCAATGGTGGTTAAGTGCTCGTATTTGGAGGAGGAAGTTTCTTGAACTTTTAGTCCTTGTAACGCAACAAGAGCCACTAGAATAAAGCCAAGAATGGCAGCTATAAGTAGAGATAGAAGTTTGGTACGAAAACTCAGATTAGCTAACATCTTTCATCCTTTTTTAATGATACATAGAATATCAATTTGCTTACTAGGTAAGCTTGCGTAGCATATTTTTTGTGTTCCCTAATAACTGCTGTTCCTAGATATTATGAATAGCAGTTGTTTTCATTCTATTTCTACTAGAACCTATTTTGCAATTGATTGATATAAAGATAAGATCATAAAAATTCAAGAATTTTATTTAGGTACTTTTAGTTATAGGTTAAAAGTCGTGAGGACTTAACCAAATGTCTTGCTGCCTATTGCCAAGATAATGGATTTCTCCGGAATAGCGTGCAATGCCACTTGAGCTAAATTCGAACTTATAGCTTCGTTTGATCTTGATTTGACCTTGATGCCATACAGGTTTCCATTTTATGCCAGCAACGCTACCATCTAAAAGTTGAAGGTTGAGAGATTGGCAATGCTTTTTGGCTCTGATGAGGGCTTCTTCTCTAATTGAGATGTTGCTCCACCATGCATACACGCATAGTCCAACAAAGAGAAAAATAACGATATCGGAGAGTTGAATGTTCATGTTGCCAATTGTCTATAATGGAGTTAATGACATCATAACGAATAGTGACTGAGAAAAGAAATACGTGACTACCTCCAAGCAGGAGAGAAAGGAGAGGTAGTCACGTTCTTCACGCATTGTAGAGCAACTTACATATATTATCTCATTGAAAGAAAGCTAAATTTGGCATTCGGGGCAGCGAATGTATGGGTCCAAATTTGAGTCGTTTGCTTAAATTCTATGGCCAGTCAGGATGATAATTTATGCAGCTTCTACAGCTCTCTCAGCGTAAAGTTGGATAACCCACTGTTCGATACGTTCGTCAGTGAGTTCAAACTGTTGATCTTCGTCTATGGCTAAACCAATGAATTGGCTCTTGTCATTGACACATGCTCTTGATGCTTCAAACTCATACCCTTCAGTTGACCATTGGCCAATGAAAGTGGCATTTGTTGGCAATAGTTTCTCGTATAACCAACCAACTGCATCAATGAAGTAATCACCGTATCCGAATTGATCTCCTAATCCGTAAAGGGCAATTGTTGTATTTTCTAAAGATAGTTCGCCTAAGCTATCGCCGATGTCTTCCCAATCAGATTGGATTCCACCAAAGTCCCAAGTAGGGATACCCAAAATAAGAGTAGAGTATTGCTCTAATGTGCTAAGTTCGATGTCTTTGATATTGAAAATATCAACACTTTCCCCTAACTCTTCCCATTGTTTTGCGATCTTATGACCAACTTCTTCGGTATTGTTTGTATCAGTGCCGTAAATAAGGGCTATAGATGATTGAGCCATATTGTGCGTGTATTCCTGTAATCTAATGAATTTGTCCGTATTGGTGACTGCTGACACCAAAATGCTGAATAAAAGCGGCTTCGAATTGTGCTTCTGAGAAGCCACTTTGAGCGACAATATTACCTTTTTCTGTTGGGTTTTGTCTCAGTTTTGCTGCAGCAAACTTGATTCGGCTACTTTGCCAGTAACTATCTAGTGGTTGTCCGACGATGAGATAGAAGCCAATGGCAAGTGCTTCAGTGTTCAATCCAATACGTTGTGCTAAGTGTTTTAAGTCTAATGCTTCGTACTCTAGCGCTTCAATTAAGTTCTGCGCTTGAAAAAGTTTTCTTTGGCAGTTTTCGCATTCGGATAAGTGATTCAGCATTTGTAGCTGCTCAATCAAGTTAAAAATAACAGCATAAACCTGACCCGCTAAACTGATAGAGTGTCCGTTATGAGAAAAAATAGGCTGGCTGATATTGGCCATTTTTTCTGTGAAAGGAAGTTGAATAACACCGTTATCGTTTCCTAATTTTTCTTTCATTAAAGAGAAATGCTGAATAATGTGATCTTCTGTTTCTCCAAGAATCGAAGCTAGATGAGTTGGAGTAATACGCATTTGTAGCAAACTAAGCTGATCATCTTTTTTCATGGCTAAACTTCCATGAAGGTTCTTTGGCTGATATGAAATCTGAACCGATTGAATGTCTTGTATGCTGTTTATAGGGCCTGTTCCTAGAAACGAGAAATAAAGGCCTGCTTGAGCTTCTTCTTTTATGATAATGTTGGTGTTGCTATGCAAATGCTGATTGAGTAATTGTAGGTTAGGCAAAAGGGCATTCATATGCTTATGGCCAGTTAAGTTAGCTGCCATTTCCGCTTTCACTTTTCCTTTACTGTCATACAAATCATGCATGTTTAATTGCATTGCATGTTACCTCTAATCTGATAATGGTTATCATTAAAAACATTTTTTAAGATTAATGCAAGTGATTCTCATTAGAAAAGAAAAAAACTTGCTTTCATCAAGCATAGAACAAATAATGAGGAGCTAACCTCAGGTGGTTAGCTACCGTCCCTAAATAGATTTTTGGGTGGTTTAAATTGAAAAGTTGAGAAAAAGAAATAGGAACTAGATTAGGCTGAAGCTTCTTAGCAGTGTGACACCAATGCTGGTTGTGATCAGAGAAGCGATTGTTGTGATAACAATGATGTTGGCTGCCAATGCAGAGTTTCCATTCATAGCACGAACCATGATGTAACTTGCCGATGCAGTAGGGGCAGAAGACATAAGGAAGAGAACTCCTAGCTCCATTCCACGATAGCCTAATATATACCCTCCAAAAGTTAAAATGATAGGGATAAAAATCAGCTTACCGACAGACGCAAGTAAAGAACCAAACAACCCATTTTTTAATGAGCTAAAACTCAACGAAGCACCAGCGCACAGCAGAGCCAAAGGCAATGTCATTTGCGCAAAGTAATCACCCGCTTTATAAACAGTGGCTGGCAGTTTTAAGCCTGTTATAGAAGTGACGAATGCTGCGAGAATGGCTAATATTAGAGGGTTTTTAGCAATACCTTTTAGTATGCCAAAGGCATTGATATTACCGCCTAAGCCACGGCTCAAACCAATGACAGACAATATATTGAATAAAATGGTAACACCGCCTAAGTAGACAGATGCCACAGCATAAACGTTATTGCCGTATGCATTCACGCAATAGGCTAGACCAATAATGCCCATGTTGGAGCGAAAGGCACCTTGAATCAAAACCGCTCTTTCTGCTTTATCCTCTACCCAAAATTTCATTAAAACTTCAAGTATTAGATAAGTGGCTACAACGGCAGCCATAGCATAAATAACTAATGAAAAATCAGTTTTGCTTGAGACATTAGTTTGGGAAATACTTATAAAAAGTAACGCTGGAAGGGTGACGTTAAATACTAACTTAGAGGCTGTATCAATGAAGTTATCATTGATAAGTTTCACCTTGTACAAAACAATCCCTAATCCCAATATAAGAAAAATTGGCATGGTTATAGAAAAAGAAAATGCGAGTACATCTAAAAAATTGTTCACGTCAGCCCTTATAGCAGAAACTCTAATTACTCATTGTTTTCGAAGCGGTAACCGGCACCATAAACAGAATGAATAACATTAAGTTCTGGCGCAACAGCAGAAATTTTCTTGCGCAACTTTTTGATATGACTGTCGATAGTACGGTCACTTACCACGCGACTGTCAGCATAAATGCTTTTCATAATAAGATCACGACCAAAAACGCGGCCAGGCTCTTTTATCAATAATTGAAGCAGTTGGAATTCGACTGTTGTTAAGTCGATCAATTCACCTTTATAAGTAGCGCGTAGACGATCTACATCTAAGTCAAAACCATCTGTTCTTGGAGATTCTGTTTGGTCTAACTCAACTCGACGTAAATTAGCTTTAACACGAGCAACGATTTCACGGGGGCTAAATGGCTTACATACGTAATCATCGGCACCCATTTCTAAACCGATAAGGCGATCGATCTCTTCCGCTTTAGCTGTCACCATGATAATAGGGACGCCGCTAAATTGACGAACTTGTTTACAAACCTCTACGCCATCTAAACCTGGTAGCATAAGGTCCAATAGAACAAGGTCAACTTGGTTGTTTTTGATGTAATTTACCGCAAGGTCACCTCGGTCAAGATGGTGATGGTCGTAACCTGCTTGCGTTAGGTAAGCTGCCATCAATTCAGCCAATTTTGGTTCGTCTTCGATAATCAGTATTTTACTCATAATATGATTCGTTCCGTATTAATTTAAAGGGAATTCTATTTGTATACCTAAGCCGCCATTCTGAGAGTGGTAAGCACTGATCGTGCCTTGGTGTCCTTCCACAATGTTAGAGCAAATAGTAAGACCTAGACCTCGGCCGCCGGTTGCTCTGTTTCTTGAGTTTTCAACTCGGTAAAACTGTTCAAAAATTCTATTCTTATCTTCTTCACTGACGCCAGGGGCTGAATCTTCAAAAAGAATAACGGCTTTCTTATTTGTCGATGACGCTTCTACGCTCAATTTCCCTGGAGCATTTGTGTATTTTAGCGAGTTATTCATCAAATTTGAGAATAACTGATACAAACGATCAGAATCGCCTTTTATTACAATAGGCTTTTTCTGACTGTATTCATATATCAATTCTAGCCCTGCTTCTTGAAATGGAAGGGTCATGGATTGAGTGGCTTGCTCAAGGATCTCATTCAATGGCACTTCTTCCATGTTGTAATTTAAACTGCCTGTGTCATACATAGACAATTGGTTTAAATCATCAATCAAGCGAGCTAAGTGCAAGGTTTCTTGCTGTAAAGAGGATAGGCTGTCTGGCGTTACCTTGATAATACCGTCCTGCATGGCTTCAATTTCGCCGCGTAAAATAGCAACAGGTGTTCTTAATTCATGAGCAGTGTCTGCTACCCAGCGTTTACGAGCTTCTCGAGTGTTTTCCAGTGTGCTCGCAAGGTGATTAAAATTACAGCTCAAGTCTGCTAATTCGTCAGAGCCTTTTACAGCGATTCTTGTCTCGAACTTCCCTGCGGCAAGTTTTTTGGTCGCCATCTGCATGGAACAGAGGGGACGGCTTAACCACTGAGCAAGAGGCCATGTTAATAATGCGGCAATGGCGAGCATAAATGCTGAGATTAAAAGGAAAGCTTCCCCTTGTTGTCGCACAAAGCGCAGAGTTTGGTCTTGAACCAATTCTCGGATGGAGCGTAAGCCAACAAAGCCAACAATTTTTTTATTGACGGTGACAGGGTGAACTTCAGCATCTGTAAAACGAATCTTTCCTATAATTGGACGCTGTTGCGCATCAAACAGAAGGAAGCGTTGGCGATAATATTGAGACGGATAAATTAAGTCCAAATTAGGTGTGCTTGGAGGTGGAACAAGATCGCGCAAATTTTCTAGCTTTGCTTGATACCACTCTTTTTCCGTACGACTCTCTTGTACAAGAAAGTACCAATCATCATAGTAGATGTAGAGATTAGCTGTTCTATTCGCCATCTGCTCTAAAAAGTCACGGTCACGTTCTGTCGCGTATGATACAAAGCCTCGGTCAAAGCTCCATTGGAATACTTGCCACATAGAAACAATCAGCAGAATGTTGCTTAAAACAAAAACCGCAAAAAGTTTGTGCCGGATTTTTAACCCTTTTGGGATGGTCATGGTTGGAGATGAGATCCTGTTTTATGTCCTGTTTATATAAATATAACAGGCTGTAGTTATCAATATAGGCATAGAGATGCAAATCTTATCTTTACTATATAGTTTTTATAGGAAACTTGGCTACTTGGCTGTGGTGCAAATAATGAGGATTTCCCATGTAGAGGTCTCTCTAGTAGTATGCACTAAGTTTATATCTTTTGGTTTTAGTTATGCGTTTCATTTCTCTATTTAAGGGCTTATTTTCTTTTTTCTTAATCTCCTTAAACACCACACTTTGTTTTATTCCTGTTATGGTTTTAGCGTTATGCAAAATTGTATTGCCATTTTCTAATGTCCGTGCTGTTTTAAATGTCATATTGGATTACATTGCAACAGTTTGGATCGCGATAAATAATATTAATCAGAAGTGTATTGGGCGGTCCAAAATTCACTTTTCGGGAGACCAAGAGTTATCGAGTAAAGATTGGTACATGATTGTGTCTAATCATCAATCTTGGGTGGATATTTTAATCTTGCAGCGCATGTTTAACCGAAAAATCCCTTTTATTAAATTCTTCTTAAAACGCGAACTGATTTGGGTACCGTTTATTGGTTTAGCCTGGTGGGCTTTAGAGTTTCCTTTTATGAAGCGTTACAGTCCAGCGTTATTGAAAAAGTGTCCAGAGCTTAAAGGCAAAGATATTGAAGTCACGAAAAAAGCTTGTAAAAAATTTCAGCATTTCCCTGTTTCAATTATGAACTTTTTGGAAGGAACACGTTTTACTCAGCAAAAACATGAGCAGCAGGCGAGTCATTTCAAGTACCTTTTATCCCCTAAGGCTGGCGGTTTGTCTTTTGCTTTAAATGCAATGGATGGAAAACTGCATTATTTAATTGATGTGACCATTGTTTACCCTGAAGGTGTTCCAAGCTTCTTTGATTATCTGTGTGGCAAAGTATCTGAAGTGAAGGTTCATACTCGAATGGTGCCAATCGACGATTCATTGCTTGGAGATTATCAGAATGATTCAGAATATAGAGTGTATTTCCAAGCTTGGGTGAACGAGCTTTGGCACCAAAAAGATCAGCAAATTGAGCATTTATTGCGACCTGAAAAAGCATCAACTTCATAGCTGTATTCTTCTATTTTTTTAAAACTGTATCTTTTTTCTGTGTGCAAAATCCTAGATTCTATTTAATTCCATTGTAACGCTTAATGCATCTGGAGTTTTGAACATGGACATCTCTCATTTATTAACCGACTCTTCCCGTAATATGGAAGCTTCTTTAGTTCGCGAATTACTGCATTATAGCCAGCAGCCAGAAATGTTATCTTTGGCTGGCGGTTTGCCTGATGAAAATCTGATGCCAAACTATCCTGATTTGTCCATGATGTTGGACAGTCAACAATACGGTGCAAGTGAAGGGGAGACAGAACTACGAGAATTAGTGGTGTCACTTGCGAGAGATATTGGCATTCATACTACAAAGAACAATGTGTTAATAACCAGCGGTTCTCAGCAAGGCTTGGATATTGCAAGTCGGCTAATCCTGGATGGAAACTCTACCATTTTAACAGAGCAACCAACGTATCTTGCTGCTTGTCAGGTATTTAATCTGCAAGGTGCAAATGTCCAAGGTGTTGAGTCTGATAAGCATGGCATGTCAATACCAGCACTGCGTGATGCAATAGAAAGAAGTAAACCAAAAGCAGTGTATTTGATTCCTAACTTTCAGAATCCTGCTGGTCATTGTTATGGGCTAAAACGACGCCAAGAAATCGCTGCATTATTGGACGAAAAAAATATTCTCCTTATTGAAGACGACCCTTACCGAGACCTTTGTTATGAAAATGTGGATCTTACGCCAATAACGAGTTTAATGCGGAGTGCACCTTGGTTATATCTGGGAAGCTTTTCGAAAATTTTATGGCCAGGTCTTCGAGTTGGCTATGTTGTTTCTTGCGATGCTTTTTCCCCTTATTTGGTGAAAGTTAAGCAAGCGATTGATCTTCACAGCAACCGTCTTAGCCAGCATCTTATTACCTCATTTGTCAGATCTGACGCTTACCCGGCGCACCTTAAAAATCTTCAACAAGAGTACAAAGTTAAACGAGATGCGATGGCGAAAGAACTTAAAGAACGCCTTGGTGATGTAGTTGAATTTACTATTCCATCGGGAGGTATGTTTTTCTGGGTTAAATTGAAAAATGGTCTTTCTGCTATAAAGGTTATGGAATCAGCTCTTGAAAAAAATGTTTTGGTTTTACCTAGTGTTCCTTTTTATCCGACCAGACACCCAGAAAGTGATGCTTATCTAAGGTTGAGTTTTGCCAGAGTCTCGATCAGCGAAATGAGCCGAGCAATTTCTATTTTATCCATTGTTATTCGTGACCAAAGGGAATAAACGGTACATCATTTTTATATTTTGAATGGCCTTGGTAATGTTTTTTGTGGCTCTTGTCTGTATTGGCGAGATGAACCGTCTGTGACTTATTAAAATAATATTGACTTGCATTTGTTAATGGTTATCATTTGGCTGTCGAATTATAAAATTAAATTAGGTTGTATTAATGATTAACGCTCGTCTTCTTGCTTCGCTATCTTTGCTATTCATTTCACTTTTTCACCATCTCCAAGCTGCTGAGCGTATTGCTGTAGCTGGTGGTTCTATTACGGAAATAATTTATCGACTTGGAGAAGAGCAGAGAATTGTTGGTGTTGATTCAACCAGCACATTTAACGATGCATCTAAGCATCACGCACTTTTAGGTTATGTGAGAAACATCTCTGTAGAAGGGGTGTTGTCTTTAAAACCAGACTTATTAATTGGTGAAAGCGATACAGGGCCCACTAAAGCGTTGGAACAAGTACAAGCTGTTGGGCTTAAAACCGTCATTGTTGATGCAGACGACACGATCCCTGCAATAAAAAGTAAAATAGAGCAGGTGGCTAAGCTGCTAGATGTGGAAGGAAAAGGTCAAAGTCTAATCGAAGAAATGCAAGTTGATATAGACGCATTGGCCTATGCAAAACAACAACTTTCTAGCACGACAGCTTCGCCAAAAATACTCTTTTTATTAGCTCTTGGTAATGGTGCTCCTATTGCTTCAGGATATGGCACATCGGCAGATACTGTGATTACTGAGGCTGGTGGTGAAAATGTATTACAAGCCCAAAGGGGTTGGATTAAGCTATCTCCTGAGTCCTCTCTAGCTCTAAATCCAGATGTTATTATCGTCATGAATCGATTTGATAATACTCTCGGTGATATTGCAGAGCTTCCCCATTTTAAATACACCGATGCGGTTAAAAAAGGTGCTGTTTATGGCATTGATGGTAACTATTTGCTTGGCTTTGGCCCAAGAACACCGCAAGCAATAGTGGAATTAGGAACCATGATTCATGATCAGTTCCCTTTACCTGAAGGCTATCATTTCCGCTATAAACGCAATACTCAAGGTAATGCCGGTCATTAAACAATGATAGATACCATAACGTTGAGTCAGGGGCGCAGTAAACTACAATTTATGGCGATTCCATTCATGTTGGGGCTAATGATAGCCAGCTTCTTATTGGCTATTAGCATTGGCGCCATGTCATTGTCGATTTCAGAAATCGCCAACTATGTTAGCCATGGCTTTTTAGTCGAACATCGTTCATTAAGTACCAATGTGCTATTTGAAATACGCTTACCAAGAACCCTTCTTTCTCTTGCTGTTGGTGCTGCGCTAGGAATGTGTGGCGCTGCTATGCAGGCATTATTTAGAAACCCGCTAGCTGACCCAGGGCTAATTGGTGTCGCAGGTGGTGGCGCGTTTGGTGCGGTTACTATTATTGTCTTGGGGAATGCTATTTTTCCTAATTTTATGGACTTCTTTGGCTCTTATGCGCTTCCTCTGGGAGCCATGCTAGGCTGTCTTGGTGTGTGCGCTATTATCTATAAGTTGAGTAATCGGCAAGGGCAATTCACCATTATCACATTGCTGCTTTCAGGCATTGCCGTTAATGCTATAGTAGGAGCTTTAATAGGTATTCTGACTTTAATCAGTACTGATGAAGAGCTTCGTGAACTTACCTTCTGGACAATGGGGAATTTAGGGGGAAACAATTGGTCACTTACTCTTCCTGTGCTGGCACTGATTAGTATTAGCTTAATTGGGCTTAGCCGCTTAGCAAAACCTTTGAACCTTTACTTACTAGGTGAAGCCCAAGCTCAACATTTGGGTATTGCTGTTTCCCAACTAAAAAAGCAAGTATTTTTGTTTACTGCCATCGCTATTGGTGCTGCAGTGTCTATTAGTGGCATGATAGGTTTTGTGGGGTTTGTTGTACCTCATTTGGTACGTATTCTTATTGGCCCAGATCATAAATACTTATTTCCCACCAGTATGCTTTTAGGTGCTAGTTTTCTGACTATTACTGACATTATTGCTCGTGTTGCTATCATTCCTGCAGAGTTGCCTATTGGTTTGGTGACAAGTGCATTAGGTGGGCCTTTCTTTTTGTTTGTTCTTTATAGACAAACCTCTCGATTCTAAATAGCTAACAATTAGGAAAAAAAATGTCGATTGAGGCGCAAGACTTATCTATTTCTATAAGAAATAAAACGCTATTAAAAAAGGTCAATCTGACTATTTCTCCTAATGAATTAACAGTGCTTATTGGACCAAACGGAGCAGGGAAATCGACCCTGTTAAAAACCTGTTGTGGTGATATGCCTAAAACCAGCGGCACTCTTTCTATCAATACAATTGCACTAGATCAGTTTAAGCCAGTCGAGCTTGCCAAAACTCGTGCTGTTATGACTCAGTCTTATGAAATGGGATTTAGTTTTAGTGTATTTGAAGTGGTTTCTATGGGGTGCTTTGCTTACGAAGGGCAAGTCTCACAGCAAGAAAAAAACGCGATTATCCTGGATGTCATGCGTTTTATGGATATAGAGTTTCTGTCTGACCAAAACTTCATGACGCTGTCTGGCGGCGAGCAACAACGAACTCAACTAGCACGAGTACTTGCACAGCTTTGGTTTCCTTATGATCAAGAAGAAGCTCGTTATTTATTCCTTGATGAGCCAACCTCTAGTTTGGATGTGTTTCACCAGTATCATGTACTTTCCCTTGCTAAGGAGCTAACAAAGCGCAATATTGGTGTGCTCGCTGTTGTTCACGATCTTTCTTTAGCTGCTAGCTTCGCGGATAAACTCATTCTTTTAAATAAAGGGGAGATCGTCACTCAAGGTAAGCCAGAGCAAGTATTACAAAGGCAGAATCTTGATAATGTGTATGGCATTCGAGGTGAATTTTTTCATCAATCAGATAAGGTAAATCCCGTTATCGTGTTAGACAGAAAACAATAAGTTATCTTCATCTTCTAGTGTAATAATGACAGAAAAGAATACATAAAAACGCGAGAGTCCAGTCATATTGGCTCTCGCTTTTTTAGTTCTTGTTTTTCTAGCTATGTGAAACCTTGCTTTAGCTTAGGAAACAATAGCCTCAGCAATCGCTCTCCAAGCAAGATTTTCAGGATCTCGTTCGACGCGCTTGCCGAAGAACTGGGCTACTTGATTACTATCCGCATCATACAACTCTAGAGAAGTAATAATACCGTCGACAGTAGGCTTTCTAATCACCCAAGCACTTGTTATGCCAGACATTAGTAAATGTAAGTTAAATTCAGGGTCTAGAACATTTAACCAGTCACCCATTTTTACTATTTTGTTAACTTCACCAGAGTGGATTTGAATCCCTCCTTTGTTGCCAACAAAACACATAATAGGTACTTGCTCTTTAGAGGCTGTCTGCAATACATTTTCTAATTTATCGGTATCAAAGCGTTGGGCGAACTCATTTCCAACCAACCTAAAAGACTGTTCACGAGAAATATTATGACTTTTTAGTAATCCTATAAACTGGTGAACATCTGTCATATTTGACCAATCTTCAAACAGCTTTGCTTTATCCACTTTTTCATCTACAGCGAAGCTTTCTTCAGCCGTCGTTTCTTCTAGTGTGATGGTGGCGCTCTGATCTTCACTCACATAGGTTTTAAGTAACGTTTCAAATGCCTGAAAGTCACTTTCGGGTTGTAGATAGAGCTTCTGAATGGCCACCCCTTCAGCATCAAAGAACTGTAAGCTATAGCGGTCAACTGCACCCACTGTTTCTTTTACCGCAAAACCATGTTTCCAATGCTTGAGAAATAAGCGTAAATCGATGCGTTTATCATCCGATATAATCAATCCCATACCCATAGGGCCGCCAACTTTTACATTGCCGTAAATGCCTTTTCGCTCATGGACGGCATAGTCATTACGCAGCAAAATCATTACGTAACCAAGGCTAGGAAGATCTTTCAGTAAAGATTTGAAATCACCGTTTAAACGGAGGCTTTGCAAACCAATTTGGCTTTCAATGACCTCCAGCTCACTGACTGTAATCCCTTTCGCCACATCACGACGTCGTGCTTTAGGGTTTTCCTTAACATAGTGACTGTATTTTATAGCCAGATCTGTTTCTTGAATTGGCTTATTAAATAACTCAGGTAATGACATAAATACTCCAATACCTTAGAACGAAGAGGTGAGCGATAATTTATAAGAACGACCTGCTTCTAACAACTCTTCCGAGCCCTGAAAAGTATAGTAAACAATTTCATCAGTTAAATTGTTTATACCGAAACGTATTGTTGTATTCTCAAATACCTCTTTACTCACTCCTACGTCAGCTAAGAAGTAAGCTCCTATTGTTTCTGTGTTATCAGCATCGGTGAATTGAGTACCTGTATAGCGAGCTGCTGCATCTAAATCAAAACCAGAAAAGATATCCTTATGGAAATAGTTCGCCTTCGCTAAATGCCTAGAACGCTCTGTTAACTCTTTACCTGTATCATCATTTTCAGTATCAAGGTATGTGTAACTAAGGTTTAACTTTTGAGATGTGGAGTCATTAAAGAAAGACCAAGAAAGCTCTAATCCCTTCAAAGTAGCTCTATCAACATTGGTATATATAAGGCTTGTAATGCTGCCTGATGTTGATGATGTAGTGGTTATTAAATCGTCAACTTTAGTATGAAATAACGTTGCAGAAGCTGATGTATTCTTTTCTTTGTATGTAAAGCCAGCCTCTGTTGTTTTTGCCGTTTCCGGCAATAGATCATCATTACCTACATATTGACGAGTAGGACCTGCACTAACAACATAACTGGATGACCCTTGGCTCAGAGAGGGAGCCAAATAACTCTCGCCATAACCCATTTTAAAACTAACGGAGGGCGTTAGTTTATTGAAAAAGCTCACTTTAGGACTAGATTCACGGCCATATTTACTATGTGAGTCATAGGCTAAACCAAGGGTTATATTTGTATCGTCTGTTAATTTAACGACATCTTGAATCGTTAATGTTGTCGAATTAATTTTATCATTAAAGACTGTTGTATCATCACGATCCGCTTCTTCTTCTCTATAGTTCACACCAAAACTGAGATAGTTATTCTCATTTAATTGGCCTTGAGCATCAATGGAAAGATCATCTTCTTTTACTTGCCATATTTTGGTCCCTTCAATCACATTGGCTTCACCAGACACAGCAGAGACGGACGTATCAAAACCAGCTACTTCAGTAAAATACTCTACAGTGAAGATTTGGTTTTCAATATCGGTAGAATTTGAGTCGCTACCTCTCGAAAGCTGGTCACTTTCTTCATCAGAGGAAAGAACACCAAATTCAAGCCGATCTCTATTTTCTAAATCAATGCCTAGATCAACTTGATAGTTATTCACATCTCTTCCGGTTTGCAAGCTATTTAACTCATCATCATCTAAAATCCAATCCGTAGTGGAGGTTTCACCTGATATTAAAAGATCGGCATTCTCGCCCAAAGAGCCAGAAGCCGATAAGCTCAAGCCTTGGCCATCACCACCGTTCGAGCTGGCCATTTTTTCTGTATACAAGGAAAGCGAGCCTGACCAATCCGATGTTGCTTCTTTAGTAATAATGTTAATGACACCGGCTAAAGCATCAGCACCATATAAGCTCGATCCTGGCCCACGAATGATTTCAATTTTTTCAATATTAGCCAGGGGTACTATTCCGTAACGATAAGCTGGTTCAGATGGAACGCTTCTATCCGTATTTGGTATGCGCCTACCGTTTACCAGAATTAACGTTTGCTCTGAAATTAACCCTCGAATTTGTGGGGAGAGTGACGGGTTATTCCCCGTTTTTACCATCTGAATACTAGGTGTCGTGGCTAATACGTCAGTTAAGTTTGTTGCACCACTCGCTGCAATGTCTTCAGCGGTTACAACCGTTACTGAACCAGAGAAGCTAGCTTCATCTACAGGCGCTTTTGCAGAAACAATAAGAGAGTCTAATTCAATAGATGATTCGCTTTCTGCGAATGTTGGAGCACTAACAACTAAACAGCTGCAAACTAATAAAGCGAGTTCTTTTTTCTTAAATGGCATGATTTCTTTAACCTAAATAATTGTGAATGGGTGTTTGCTTGCATGTTGCATCTCTACAACCAATAGCGTTGATAATGGTAATAATTATCATGTAGATTTGCAATTGCATCTTTGAAATTGACAAAAAGGACTATGTTTTCCTGTAGCGGCTCAAAATCACTAAAATAGCCACACTGTTTATCGGCGATTTATCAAAGCGGTATCAGAGGAATGTTATAAACAAAATCATTGCTTCTTTTTTGTATTTAAAACCGGCGTGGTAAAGCTTTTCTGTGATTTATGGTGGCTAGTAGTTTCCTCTTTTCAGGGGACACGTTAGAATCTTGTTTTTATAATTGTCTAGAATAGGAATTATGTAATGGGCAGAGCCTTTCAAAACCGCAAAGAGTCCATGGCAAAAACGTCTGATCAAAAAGCCAAGGTTTATAGTAAATACGGCCGTGAAATTTATGTTTGTGCGAAATCCGGTGGTATCGACCCTAATGGTAATTTGGCCCTACGTTCTCTGATCGAGCGCGCAAAAAAAGATCAGGTGCCAACGCACGTTATCGATAAAGCAATTGATAAAGCGAAAGGTGGTGGTGGAGAGGACTTTGATACAGCCCGTTACGAAGGTTTTGGCCCTGGTAATACAATGGTTATTGTTGATTGTTTGTCAGACAATCCAAACCGTACTTTTGGCGATGTTCGTACTTGTTTTAACAAAGTGAAGTGCAAAATCGGTGGTCAAGGCAGTGTTAGTCACATGTTTGATCACAGTGCAATTTTTGTTTTTGCTGGTGATGATGAAGAAGTTGTTTTAGACGCTCTTATGATGGCTGATGTTGATGTAACAGATATTGAGCTAGAAGACGGTAAAGTGACTGTTTTTGCCCCAAACACTGATTACGGCAAAGCAAAATCCGCATTAGTAGAAGCTCTTGGTGAAATTGAATTCGAAGTTGATGAAATTCAATTTGTGCCACAAAATATGACTGAAATCAATGGCGAAGAAGTTGAACAGTTTGATCGCTTTCTTGATCTTTTGAATGATCTAGATGATGTTCAACGTGTTTACCATAACGCTGAATACTAAACTTTAAAAAGGACGCAGCTGCATAAAGCCACTGCGTCTTTTTTTATTGAAGTGTAATCAAACGAAAGTAGGGCGTAATTTATGGGAAAAGCCAAGTCTCAAGTGAAGTCTCCCTGTATTCATATTTGCTCTTTGAACGAACAGAGTGTCTGCACTGGGTGTTATCGAACGGGTAAAGAAATTTGTTTGTGGGGGAGTATGGATGAAGCTTCTCAGCTTGTGGTTATGAAAAAAGTTCGAGAGCGCGAAGCGAAAAGTCCATTTGTCAGTAATTAATCTGTCCCCATCTTTTTCAATAGGCCAGTCCTTGGCTATTTCAATATTATTTTTCCGCCAGTTTGTTTTTTAATTCAATCCACTGGGACATGTATTTCGTACTTTTCAAGCTATGATGTCTGAGCATCAATCCCAAAAAATGTTTTTTTCGTAAGCTATTTTTGAGTTGATTTTGTACGATTAGTCGTTTTGTTAAAACAGGCCCCCATTGCGTTGCTTGATAACGGTATTCTAGGATTCGATTACCGTTTTGTTGCATCAATTTCCAGTTTCTTTTGTCTTCATAGAGAGAAACGGCCGCATCGACAAAAGTGTCATTGTTGTCTGCGACCACACCGTTCCAAGGCAAATTTCCATGCATGGATTCTGACCCAATAGGCGTTGTAATACTTGGCGTGCCCATTTGCATGGCTTCAACCAGTTTGCCTTTTATGCCGGCGCCAAAGCGTAAAGGAGCTAAACAAATTCGTGCGTTTTGCATGACTGCTTGTGCGTCTTCTGCCCAACCTTTCACTAAAAAACCTTCTTTTGCATTATGCAATTGTGTGGCTTTGGGAGGAGGGTAAGCGCCATAAATATGGAGTTCAGCGTTTGGTAAGCGTTTACGTATTTTTGGCCAGATTTCAGTTTTCAATTGCAGCACAGCATCCCAATTCGGGGCGTGACGAAAATTACCAATGCTGATGAAATGTTCTCGTTTTTCAAAGGTTGGCAATGTGTTCATGTCGTTTGATGCGTTGAGCATAAAAGGTAGGTGCAGTAGATGTGTTTCCGGAACTTGAAATTCATCCATTAAAAGCTGGGTTTCAGTTTCGGAAATCATCAGCGTAAGGTCGCAACGGTGAATGGCGGCAATCTCTCGAATACCATGGTCGCTATAAAGATCTTCTAATTGAAACTCTCGACCTTGCTTTAAGGCTAAGTGTCTAGCTTGTCGGAATGAGTGAAGGTCCTCGGTGTTTAAAACCCGCAAAGAATCTGGGCTGAATTTTTCTACTCGCCAACCAAATTGCTCTTCCATCATGAAGCGATCAAAGATCACGATGTCTGGCTTTTTATCGACGATATATTTGTCGAATGAAGCGTCATTTAAATCAATATGGTCTGGAGTAATGCCTAATAAAGATAAGTCTGCCATGTGTTCCGTTTGTTGAGATGGGCTTGCAAAAGAAATTTGCCACTGATTCTTATGGAAGCAGTTGAGTAACTGCATCATGCGGCTGCCAGCAGCAGAAGAGTTTGGTTCTGGCCAGACATAGCCAATGATTAGTAAATGCACAGTGCTCTCTATTTAATAAAAGAGTTAAAGAAAAAAAGGCTTTTTAGATTCAGGATTTAAACGAGAATCAGGACATATTCGTTTGGCTATTGTATCATGGCGAACAGATTTGTGTTGCCTGCCTCGTTTGTAGGAATTGTTAGGCAAGACGTAAGCAAAACATGACGTTGAGAAGATAATTATGATCATCAAACCAAAGATTCGTGGATTTATTTGTACAACAACACATCCAGTGGGTTGTGAGCAAAATGTAAGAAATCAAATTGCTTTTACTAAGGCTAAAGGCAAAGTTGAAAATGGCCCTAAAAAAGTACTTGTGATCGGTGCGTCTAGTGGTTATGGATTGTCTTCTCGAATTGCTGCAGCGTTTGGTTCTGGTGCGGCGACGATTGGCGTCTTCTTTGAAAAACCAGGTACTGAGAAAAAAACAGGTACAGCCGGTTGGTACAACTCTGCCGCCTTTGACAAAGCTGCGAAAGAAGAAGGTTTGTATTCCAAGAGCATTAATGGCGACGCTTTCTCAAACGAAGCTCGTGATAAAGTGATTGAATTGATCAAAGAAGATCTTGGTCAAGTTGATATGGTGGTTTATTCATTGGCTTCTCCAGTGCGTAAAATGCCGGAAACAGGTGAAGTTATTCGCTCTGTTCTTAAGCCAATTGGCGAACCGTACAAATCTACTGCGATTGACACAAACAAAGACGTGATCATCGAAGCGGAAATCGAACCTGCGACAGAAGAAGAAGTAGCCGCAACGACAACGGTTATGGGTGGCCAAGATTGGGAGCTTTGGATGTCTGCTTTGCAAGAAGCAGGTGTTTTGGCAGATGGCGCTCGTACAGTAGCGTATTCTTATATTGGTTCTGATATCACTTGGCCAATTTACTGGCACGGCGCGCTAGGTAAAGCAAAAGAAGATTTAGATCGTGCTTCTGCCGCGATTGATAGTAAGCTTGCTGCAGTGAATGGCGGTGCGAATGTTGCTGTATTGAAATCTGTTGTGACACAGGCTTCTTCTGCTATTCCTGTTATGCCTTTGTACCTTGCGATGGTTTTCAAAGTGATGCGTGAAAAAAATATCCATGAAGGTTGTATGGATCAGATTTACCGCATGTTCTCTGAGCGCTTATACAACAATAACAATCCATCTGAACTTACCGACGATAAAAACCGTCTGCGTTTGGATGATTGGGAATTGCGTGAAGATGTTCAGCAGGCTTGTCGTGACCTTTGGCCACAGATTACAGACGCTAATTTGTTTTCTGAAACAGATTACCAACTTTATAAAGATGAGTTTTTGAAGTTGTTTGGTTTCGGAATTGATGGTGTTGATTACGAAGCGGATGCTGATCCAGTAGCAGACTTTGAAGTTATTACTCTTTAATTTCTATTAAGGGTAATGAAAGAAAGGAGTTTAGCTTGGGCTGAACTCCTTTTTTAATGTCTATTTATCTCTTATAGTATACCAATTCGTACTTTGGGGTGATTATGAAGCGATTTTGTTGGTTACTTGGTGTTATGTCTTTTGTGGTGAGTGCTCAAACGATAGAGCGTAAGCCTGTGGACGTTATTTATGGTAACCAATTAATACGCTCTGAACATCAGGTGGTTTTAAGTTCTCCTGATGCGGTTTCCGTCATTCCTGCTGAGCAGGTGGAGCAGACTTTAGGTCCAAATTTTGTGATTGCTGCAGATGGCAGCGAGCTGTCTTATTTGGAAGAGAACGATATCGCAAAACGTGAGCAAGAAATTTACGACGAGGTAAATCGCCGTACGGAAGAGGCGCCATTTACTGTGTTATTTACTGGTAATATTCCCGAAAAAATCCAAGAAAGACGCTTGAGGATGATGCCTGAAATAGGTGTTGTTAACGAGAGTATTCCTGACTCTTCAAGTAACCCTCTTGATGTTGGGGCTTTTTCTCCTGTTGGTCAGGGGGTAAATTCACCAAAAAGCTCAAATGCATCCGTAGAAGAGCTAGAAAAGCTTGATGCGTTAATTGGCGGTTGAGTTTTCTTCTATTTTAGTTGTTTCATCATGTTGTGGCTTTGATTTTCATTGTGAGAATTCAGAAGCTCTGCTGACTGCCAATCGGTAAGTTCAGATGGAAATGCTTTATTGTGAATAACAATTCTAGTGCTGCCTACAGAGTCTAATTTTTTTTCCATGAATTGAATGAAATCTTCCTTTTGTATGGCCTCTACTGCTTTTATCCATTCTTCATCGAAATTAAAGTTAGGTTCTTTTTGCGCGATTTGTCGCCACTCGCTGAGTGCATTGTCACTCAGGTTTTTTGCTTGGAGCTTGAGTTGATTTAAAAGTGTGCTTTTGGCTGCATCGAAATCTTCTTCTGCTAGTGTACTGAGTCGACTTCTTTGCTCTAAAAGGAAGGTGTTGATTGCATTGACTAGCGTTAAGGTATCTTTGTTAGGTGACTGTATTACTAAGCCTAATATTGGGGTGTTGCGTGTGCTCAGATTTTGCGTGCCCACAATGTAACCAAGTTGCTGGTTGGTTCTAAGGTCTTGATAAAAAGGGCTGTTTATTATTTTTCTCATGACAGAGAAATAAGCCTTTTGCGTTATTGTTTCATCATCTTCAAGCTCTTGGGTACTTGTGTCTATGAGTGCATATAAAACAGCGCTGTCATCGCTACTTGAGTCAAATTGATGGTGTAGTTTTTGTTGTGCTGGTAGGGCTTTTGTTTGTATTGAAATACCTTCTCTGTCTGCTAATCTTCCATCAAATCTTTCATACAGTGTGTTTGCTAGTTTCTCTGTTTGTTCTCTGGTTAAGTTACCTGTGCTGTAGCCAACCACACTAAAGTTGTTGCGCGCATTCTTCATAAATTCCTGCAAATCGCTAAGTGAAGTGGTCGCAAGAGATTCTTCAAGCTGCTTAGTGGTGAAGCTGTTCTTTGTAATAAGTGTATTTAATGCGGAATTGGCACCTTGATATGCTTGTTTGCTCGTTTGGTTTGATAAGTCTTTTTGCAGTTGCTGCTTGGCAAGTTCAAATCGATCAAATGTGGGGCGAAATAGAAACAATTGATCAATCAACCAGATGAGATAATTGTTTTGTTTGTCTGAATAGCCGTTTGTACGTAGGGTCACACCATTTACGTGAGGATAAAAATTAAAACCTAAACCTGCGAGATAAGGTGTGTGTGTGTATTCGCTTACGCTCTCATTAAATAGTCGGCTCCAAAGTCGATTAAGTAGTGTGTTTTTGGCTGTGTCAGCAGCATTATCAAATCGCAGAGCTAAAAAGTTCATCGCAGTGGGTTTGTGAAAGCTAGAATCTGATTTATGCCAGTAAGAAAAGCCTTCTTTTTGGAAAACGAGAGATGGTGCTTCATCCTGTTCATTAATCATGGTTAATGATTCTGGGATGAAGTTATTTTTTTCTGGTAGAGTGACGAGTGTACTTTTCACGGCTAAGTTCATGAGGTCGAGAAAAGGTTGGCTGAAAAAAATGTTGCTGTATTCACTTTGATACCAGGGTTCGATTTGCCATTCTGGTGTGTCTTTTGCCCAGTGATTCGGCATTTCTTTATTGGATGTGACTTGGATGAGTAAGTTTTCAGTATTGAGTTGTTGGAGAAGGTGGCTTATGTCTTCTTTGCTGGCCATCTTGTCTATTCTGAAGCTGCTCAATAAGTCTTTCGTTGGTACTTTAAGTGCTTTTGCTGACAAGGCGCGCGCCAGATTTTGTGGGTGTACATAACTTTGATGATTAAACATCATTTGGCTTAACTTGAGGCCTTCCTCCAAATAAATGGGGTTAATGGAGGAGGATCTCAGTAGGTTTATTGTGGCAAAAAAACGTTGTGCCACAGTGTCGATTTTTTCCATTCCCGCTTCGGTTAACCTCATTTTGACAGTAAAGAAAGCATTGCTTCCATAATCTGAGCTGGTGTTGGCGGAGATGCTATTAATAAGTCCTTCAGATTTTAACGAGGCATAGAGCGAGCCTTTATTTTCATTTCCTAAAATATAAGACAAGTACCTTGTGGGTTGTGTTTTGTAATTGAGTAATTGGGCGTCTATTTGGTAGTAAAAATAGAGCGTGTCTTTATCGATAAGAGGGCGAATAAATTGCAGGCGAGGTTTGTTAATTGGGATGAGTGTCGGTGGTAGCGATTGAGTTTGTTCTGGCTGTGCTTGTTCAGACTGTAATGAGGCTCTATCTGGAGTCTTTTGAGTAGACACAGATTGGCTTGTTATATCAGAAAAATATTCTGTGGCAAGCCTCGCCATTTCTTCATAAGAAAGATTAGCAACCATTACCAGTGCCATGTTTTCTGCATAATAGTTTGCTGTATACAAAGACAGTAATTGCTCTCTTAGTGGGTTTTCTGGTCTGTCTTTAAGAGTGTCTAGATTACCGACAGTAAATCTATTGTATGGGTGGTCTTGGTTAATTAGTGTTTTGAAAGCTTGGTTGTTGCGTCGACTCTCGTTTTTAAATTTTGCTTTATATTCTGCATCGACTGCATTTTTCTCTCTTTGAGTGAGTGATTCACTGAATAAAGGCGAGATGAAAAACTGTGCGAAGCGATCGATGGCACCTTCATAGCCAGAAGGTTTTATGTCAAAAAAGAAGTTTGTTGTGTCTGTGCTTGTATAGGCGTTATGCGTGCCACCATGAGTACTGATATAAGATTGATAGTTGCCTGATTCTGGGTATTTTTCTGTACCTAGAAAAAGCATGTGTTCCAAGAAGTGAGCAAGCCCTTGTTGGTCTTTAGGGTCATTAAAGCTGCCTACATTTACAGATAAAGAAGCAGAGAAACGCTCGGCTTGAGGGTCGTTTATTAGTATGACCTTAAGGTGGTTTGGTAATGTGGTTGTGTAGTAGCTATTTTGATCCGTTAGGCTTTTATTTGGAATGATGGTAGCTGTAGGAATAAGAGGTGTGCGATCCATGTTGTTTTGATTCATTAATTCATCTGTCTCTGGATTTGTAGAAACTTTGACTTCATCCGCTAGGATGGGATATGACGCGAGTGCAGTAAGCAAAGCGAAAAAGGGAATGAGCTTCTTAATAATATGAATCATTGATTCAGATTAACTGAA
This sequence comes from Marinomonas sp. 5E14-1, assembly GCF_039939215.1. Lineage (NCBI taxonomy): Bacteria > Pseudomonadati > Pseudomonadota > Gammaproteobacteria > Oceanospirillales > Oceanospirillaceae > Marinomonas > Marinomonas sp. 5E14-1. The sequence goes on from NZ_JBDXMW010000007.1 coordinate 109,866, forward strand.
GCTTATGAGTAGACGCAATGGGGGGTTTTGCTTTCCATTGCGTCAAAGTAAAGAATTTATTGAGCATTAATGGATTGGCCGTTGATTGTAAGGCTGTCTTTACCGATTAAATATAAGTAAAGCGGCATGATATCTTCAGGCAGTGGTAGTGTTTGTGGATCTTCTTCTGGGAATGCAGTGGCTCTCATGCTGGTTCTCGTTCCACCAGGGTTGATCGCATTTGCGCGTATGTTTGGAGACGACGTTGCAAGCTCGGCCGCAAATAGTTGCATCATGGCTTCGGTAGCGAACTTGGAAACGGCATAAGCACCCCAGTTTGGCCTTGCAGTGCGACCGACTCCGGAAGACGTAAAGATAATGGAAGCCTCTTTGGATTTTTGTAAAAGTGGCATTAGAGCTTGTGAGAGCAGTAATTGGCTGGTGACGTTCACTCGCATGACTTGTTCGAATAAAGTTGGGTCGTAGCTCGCTAAAGGTGCTCTGCTGCCGAGTAAGCTGGCATTGTGAAGGGCACCATCCAGATGGCCGAATTCATTTTCAATAGTGTTGGCTATTTCTAGGTAGTCGTGTTCTGCAGCGCCATCCAGATTGAGCGGAATGATCGCTGCTTGCGGATAGCCGAGATCTTCAATTTGGTCGTAAACGGCTTCGAGTTTTTTTGTAGTTCGACCTAACAAAATCACAGTTGCGCCGTATTTTGCGTAGGTGATGGCTGCGGTTTTTCCAATGCCATCACCTGCGCCAGTTACAAGAATGATCTTGTCTTTGAGTAGTTGATCTGGAGCTTGATAAGTAAACATATCTCCTCCTTTTGCCTAATTGAGGCTTAGGGTTTTTGAGTGTGCATTAGGTAGTTTACAGACACGTCTTTGTCGTTCAGTTTGTAGACCTTAGTGAGTGGATTATAGGTCATGCCTGTCATGTGCTTTACTTCTAGTCCTGTCTGTCTTGCATAGTTGTTTAGTTCGGCAGGTTGAATGAATTTAGCGTAATCGTGAGTGCCTTTTGGAAGCATATTTAAAATATATTCTGCTCCAATAATGGCAAATAAGTAGGCTTTAGGGTTGCGGTTTATAGTAGAGAAGAAAACATGGCCGCCAGGTTTTACAAGAGTCATGCAGGCTTTAATTACGGAAGATGGGTCTGGAACATGCTCAAGCATTTCTAGGCAAGTGACCACATCGTATTGGCTAGCTTCCCGCTGGGCGATTTCTTCTGCTGTGATTTTCTCGTAGTCGATATCGAGTTGAGATTCTTCTAAATGTAGTTTGGCGACAGCGAGAGGTGCTTCGCCCATGTCGATGCCTTTTACATTTGCACCAAGTTTTGCCATGGCTTCAGATAGAATGCCGCCACCGCAACCTACATCGATCACTTTTTTGCCGGAAAGTCCGCCTGTGTTTTCGTTTACATAATCTGTGCGTAGCGGGTTGATATCATGTAATGGTTTGAATTCATTTTCTTTGTCCCACCAACGACTTGCAAGCGCTTCAAACTTCGCAACTTCATTTAAATCTACATTGTTTTGTTGTGGGTTGGTCATATGTATTTCCCCGTCTTTGTTTGTCGCTAGAGAATTTAGAGCTTACTCGATGTGCTGAGTTAGTGAGTGTGTTTTCTAGTATAACGCCAACCATGAGGGTGACCAATAGCTAACTCATATATTAGGTACGAGCAAATTTCTTGTTTGGTTTTCTTTGATATTCGACAAGAAGGCAAGAAACTGAGAATCAAATGCAATTATGAGCAACAAAACATACAGCTTGAAGGAGTGTTATTTATTTCCTTATGTTACAATGCAGCGCTTATAAAAAGAGATGATGAAGTCTGTCAGGCTTCCGAGGCATAAGGATCGATTGTATCTATGGGTGAATTAGCCAAAGAAATTATTCCCGTCAGTATCGAAGATGAACTTAAGGGGTCTTATCTAGATTACGCAATGAGCGTAATTGTAGGTCGAGCATTACCTGATGTACGTGATGGGTTAAAACCTGTTCACCGTCGCGTTCTATTTGCGATGAATGAACTTAAAAATGATTGGAATAAACCATACAAAAAGTCGGCACGTATTGTCGGTGATGTAATCGGTAAGTATCACCCTCATGGTGACTCTGCTGTATACGATACGATTGTTCGTATGGCTCAACCTTTCTCAATGCGTTACACGCTGGTGGATGGTCAAGGTAACTTCGGTTCTGTCGATGGCGACAGTGCGGCAGCAATGCGTTATACCGAAATCCGCATGGCAAAAATTTCTCATCATTTATTGATGGATCTTGAGAAAGAAACAGTTGATTTTGTGCCTAACTACGATGGCACAGAGTTTATGCCAGAAGTATTGCCTGCACGTGTTCCTGGTTTGCTTGTAAATGGTTCTGCCGGTATCGCCGTTGGTATGGCGACCAATATTCCACCTCATAACTTAGGTGAAATTATTGATGGTTGTCTTGCGGTAATTGATAACGCAGACGTCACCATTGATGAACTGATCGAACACATTCCAGGGCCAGATTTCCCAACAGGGGCCTTTATTAATGGTCGTGCTGGTATTGTTGAAGCCTACAAGACAGGGCGCGGTCGTATTTACATGCGCGCTCGTCATCATTTTGAAGACATGGAAAAAGGCAATCGCCAAGCCATAGTCTTTACTGAAATTCCTTACCAGTTAAACAAAGCAAAAGTCATTGAGAAAATTGCCGAGCTTGTGAAAGAGAAAAAGCTGGAAGGCATCAGTGAACTTCGTGATGAGTCTGACAAAGACGGCATGCGTATTGTTATTGAACTGCGTCGCGGCGAGAATCCAGACGTTGTTGTTAACAATATCTTTGCTCAAACTCAATTGCAGTCTGTGTTTGGTATCAATATGGTGGCCTTGGTTGATGGTCGTCCACAACTACTAAATCTGAAACAGATTCTTGAATGCTTCGTGAAACACCGCCGTGAAGTGGTGACTCGTCGTACCATTTTTGAGCTTCGTAAAGCGCGTGAGCGTGGCCATATCCTTGAAGGTTTGGCTGTGGCTCTAGCAAATATAGATCGCATTATCGAATTGATTCGTACTTCTCCAACATCTGCAGAGGCAAAAGAGAAGATTGTTGCTGAATCTTGGCAGCCAGGAAATGTTGTTGCCATGCTTGAACGTGCTGGTGCTGACGCTTGTCGCCCAGATGATCTTGATGCAGGTTACGGCTTTGTTGATGGTGCTTATCACTTATCACCAGATCAAGCGCAAGCGATTCTAGATTTGCGTTTGCATCGTTTGACTGGCTTAGAGCATGAGAAATTGCTTGGCGAGTACAAGGCTCTAATTGAGTTGATCGCTGAATTGCTGAACATTCTTTCTAATCCAAATCGCTTGATGGAAGTGATTCGTGAAGAGCTTGAAGAAGTTCGTGATAGCTTTGGTGATGCACGTAGAACGGAAATTATCACTTCTCGTCAAGATCTAACTATTGCAGACTTGATCGATGAAGCGCCAATGGTTGTGACAATTTCGAATACAGGTTATGCGAAATCTCAGCCTCTAGAAGAGTATCAAGCTCAGCGTCGTGGTGGTCGTGGTAAGTCTTCGGCTAGCATGAAAGATGAAGACCATATTGAGCACCTTCTTGTAACAAGCAGTCACGACACCATCATGCTTTTCAGCAACTTTGGTAAAGTCTATTGGTTGCGTGTTTTTGAGATTCCTGTTGCGAGCCGTGGCGCCAAAGGTCGTCCAATTGTTAACTTGTTGCCTTTAAGTGAAGGTGAATCTATCTCTGCTTTATTACCTTTGCCTGTTGTTGAAGACACAGAGAAAGAGGAAGGTGATGAAGATGTTGCTGACGAAGCAAATGTAGAGTCAAGTAGCTACATCTTTATGGCGACTGCGAAAGGTACCGTTAAGAAAACGGCGATGCAGAACTTCGCTCGACCTCGTTCTACTGGCTTGATTGCATTGAGCTTAGATGAAACAGACGAGCTGGTGGGTGTATCTGTTACTACGGGCGAAAACGATATCATGTTGGTGTCTTCTTCTGGTAAAACTATTCGTTTTAAAGAGTCAGACGTTCGTCCAATGGGTCGTACAGCGGCGGGTGTTCGAGGTATTCGATTGAGTGAAGGTGCGAAAGTGGTTTCTCTGATCGTTCCTGAAGAGGGCTCTGCTGTATTGATGGCTTGTGAAAACGGCTTTGGTAAGCGTACGGCAGTGGAAGACTTTCCAGTTTATGGTCGTGGTGGTCAAGGTGTTATCGGTATCCAAGTATCTGATCGTAACGGCCCAGTTATTGGTGCGGCTCAGGTTGAGGGAACGGATGAAATTATCTTGATTACTGATCAAGGTACCTTGGTTCGTACTCGAGTGACGGAAGTGTCTTGTCAAGGGCGAAATACACAAGGTGTAACCTTGATTCGTTTGACCAATGACGAGCATCTAGTTGGCATTGAACGTGTCGTGGAAAATGATGAAGGTGATATCGAAATTGATGAAGCAGATGATGCGGTTGTCGATCAAGCGCCAAATGATGGCGACGAATCCCCTGATATCACAGAAGCTGATACGGAATAGTAAATAAGCGGCGCACCTAGGTGCGTCGCTTTTATTGTAGATGGGTCCTGAATACTAGAGGTAATAAGCAGGATGAGCCGAGTATATAATTTTTGTTCTGGTCCGGCAGCGCTTCCAGAGACTGTTTTGAAAAAAGCACAAGCTGAGCTATTAGACTGGCATGGCGCTGGTGTTTCCGTTATGGAAATGAGCCATAGAAGTACTGAGTTTATGTCTATTTTGGCTTCGGCTAAAGCGCGTTTAGCTCGTTTGCTTGATGTTAATGATGATTATGAAATTTTGTTTGTTCAGGGGGGGGCATCGACTTTATTTTCCCAGATTCCTGCCAACTTGGTGAATGGCTTTGGTTCCGCTTGTTACTTAGACACAGGTGCTTGGTCTTCTAAAGCGATTAAAGAAGCAAAACGCTACACCAAAGTAAATGTTGTTGGCTCTTCTAAAGAGCAAAACTATTCCACGGTTCCTGATTTTTCTAATCTTGAGTTAGATGAAGCTGCTGCCTACTTACACCTTTGCCCTAATGAAACAATTGGCGGTGTAGAGTTTTCTGATTTGCCTGAAACGAATTTGCCGATTGTGGCAGATTTGTCTTCGACTATTTTGTCGAGAAAAATTGATGTTAGTAAGTACGGTATGATCTACGCAGGCGCGCAAAAAAATGTTGGTCCTGCTGGTGTGGTTATTTGTATCGTGCGTAAAGATTTATTGGCTCGATCTAGTGATGAATTGCCTTCCATTTGGAGTTTTGCGAATCTAGCCGCGAATGACTCGATGATAAATACGCCTCCTACGTTTGCTATTTATTTGGCTGATCTTGTTTTTGAGTGGCTTGAAGAACAAGGCGGTGTTGAGGTGATTGAGGAAATCAATATTCGTAAAGCGCAAGCTTTGTATGATTTTATCGATTCTAGTTCGTTCTATTCAAATCCTGTTGATCCAGCGTTTAGATCTCGTATGAATGTGCCTTTCATTTTGGCAGATCAATCTTTGGATGCTTTATTTATTGAAGAATCAGAAGCGGCTGGTTTGCGCACGTTAGCAGGCCATCGTTCTGTTGGTGGAATGCGAGCAAGTATTTATAACGCCATGCCGATGGAGGGTGTGCTTGCCTTGATTGATTTTATGCGCGGTTTTGAAGAGCGTCACGGGTAATAATATGTCTAACTCTAAAGAAATAGTGCCTGATACATTGCCATTGTTGCGCGATCGTATTGATTCGATTGATTCACAGATTCAGGTGCTTATTAATGAACGTGCACGCTGTGCTCAAAAAGTGGCTGAAGTGAAGCTTGCTGAGCAATCTGATGACGTTGTTTTTTATCGTCCTGAGCGTGAAGCACAGGTCTTAAGGCGTGTAATGGAACGCAATGAAGGGCCTCTTGGTAATGAAGAGATGGCGAAAATTTTTCGTCAAGTGATGTCTTCTTGTCTTGCCTTAGAGAAACCCATGCGCATTGCGTTTTTAGGGCCAGAAGGCACCTTTACTCAACAAGCGGCATTGAAGCACTTTGGTAAATCTATCCTAAGTGCGCCAATGGCAGCTATTGATGAAGTCTTCCGTGAAGTGGAATCAGGCGCGGCAAATTATGGTGTTGTGCCCGTTGAGAATTCAACAGAAGGTGTTGTAAACCATACTTTAGACAGTTTTCGCGACTCGCGTTTGAAAATTTGCGGAGAAGTGGAGGAGCGTATTCATCATCATTTGTTGGTGAGCCCGAATATCAATTCGGAAGATGTGACGCATATTTATTCTCATCAACAATCATTGGCACAATGTCGAGCTTGGTTGGATCGCTATTGGCCGCACGCAGAGCGTGTGGCTGTTAGCTCTAATGCGGAGGCGGCTCGTCTTGCTGCTGATGCTGGTCGAAGTGGCCGTGCCGTGGCTGCGATTGCAGGTGAAGTGGCGTGTGAATTGTATGGCTTGATTAAGGTGTCGGCGAACATTGAAGATCGCCCAGACAATACGACACGATTTTTGATTGTGGGTAATCAGGATGTACCGCCTAGTGGTAAAGATAAGACATCTTTATTGATTAGTGCTAAAAACGAGCCTGGTGCCTTGTATTATTTGCTTGAGGCATTTGAGCGTCACGGTGTAGATATGACGCGATTGGAAACTCGGCCATCACTAATGAGTCGCTGGGGGTACATTTTTTACATCGACTTCATTGGGCATTATTTAGATGATGCATGTCGTGCTGTGATTGATGAGCTACGTGAAAAAGCATCCGAAGTAAAGGTGTTGGGTTCTTATCCTGTGGCTGTACTTTAAGTCGATAGTCACTTTTTAATATTGCTAGATATGTCGCGCTTTGATAGATAAGAGTAGTTTTTTAATGCCACTGGATACTATGCCTCAAGAAAAAAATAAATTCGGTAATGTCATGATTATTGGTCTTGGCATGATTGGTGGTTCTTTCGCTAAAGCTCTGAAAGATCGTGGTTTGGCGACACTATATGGCGCTGATCGTCGAGACGGTGAATTGGCGTTAGGTGTGTCTACTGGAGTGATCGATTATCCAGCTCAACTTACTGAAGATTATATCGCCAGGATGGATGTTATTGTTTTAGCAACACCTGTTCGAGCCATGGAGTCTGTTTTAAAAAGAATAAAGCCTTTTCTTTCGGTGGATACTTTGGTGACAGATGTTGGCTCAACAAAAGGGAGTGTGGTTGAGTCTGCGCGTCGTGCTTTTGAGGGGGTGCCGTCGAACTTTATTCCCAGCCACCCAATTGCGGGAGCAGAAAAGAGCGGTGTTTTAGCTGCTAATCCTTTGTTGTTTGAAAAGCACATGGCAATCGTGACGCCTTTGTCGGACAGTGATCCGGTTTTGCTTGATCTTTTACATCGTATTTGGCGAGCCATTGGTGCAGACGTTGTGAGTATGGATGTCGAGCATCATGATCATGTTTTAGCGTCTTCTAGTCATTTGCCTCATTTGCTTGCCTATACTTTGGTTGATGCGCTTGCTAATAGTGAACGCAGTCAGGATGTATTCAAGTTTGCCGCTGGCGGCTTTAGAGACTTTACTCGTATTGCTTCTAGTGACCCTGTCATGTGGCGCGATGTTTTTTTGGCTAATAAAGAAGCCACATTGGCGACGCTTGATCATTTTACTGATCGCCTTGCGGATATGCGCTCTGCGATCGAGCAAGGTGATGGTGCGAGTATGTTTGGTGTATTTACCCGAGCCAAGTCTGCACGAGATCATTTTCTTCGTTTGTTAGAGCAACGTACAATGGGCTCGACAAAAGAAGTGCGACCAACTTCTGTTTCAGTTTTGCCTGCTTCTGTTATTAAAGGTGATATTTCTTTGGCGGGTGACAAATCTTTGTCACACAAAACCATTACCATAGCTGCGCTTTCGGAAGGGGTGAGTGATTTACAGAATATTGATCTTAGTGTTGATGTTCGAATTACTATGCAAGCCTTTCGAGATATGGGTGTTGTCATTGAGGAGGTCGCATTAGATCGTTTGCGAGTGCATGGTGTCGGGCTTCGTGGTCTTAAGGCACCAATAGCACCCATTAATATTCATGAATCTCGGGAAAGTTTGTATCTCTTGTTGCCAGTGTTGGCGGGACAATCATTCGTAACTACTGTTGTTGGTGAAGGTGAGCTGTTAAAACAACCTATGAGTGATTTGTTTTCAGTTGTCCGTGAAATGGGCGGGAAAGTCGCTTCTGATGTGGAGGATTGTTTGCCTATCGTCTTAACGCCAGGGCAAGTAACAGATGTTTCTATTGACTTAACTAGTGGGTCTGAGCGTTTAAAAATGTCGGCTTTTTTGGCAGCTTTATATTCACAAACAATGGGGCGTGTAAGGCCATTGTTTGAAGAGTTATCTCATTGCGAGGTCTTGTTACGTCAATTTGGAGCGGTTGTTTCTGAGTGCGATGGTAGTTTTCAAATAGGTTCATCATCATTATCTGGCGTAGATATCGTACTTTCCGGTGATGTGCACGAAGCTATGTGGTGGACGTTGCTGGCAAGTTTACTTCCAGGTTCTGAACTTAATATGAAGAATATAGGTCTAGACTCTGTTTCGTTTGATTACCTTTCGTTTTTGCAATCTATTGGGTTAGATGCGTCTGTGCCAACGAAAAGTGTCTTAGGAACAGGGTTGCGCGAAGGGGAGATGCATGTTGTATTTTCTGAATTGCAATCTTTCACATTAAGTGCAGAGCAAAGCTATCGATTTAGAGAGATGTTGCCACTTTTATGTGTTGTGGCTGCATATGCCAACGGTGTAACGCATATGAATGGTATTAACGCATTGCCTTATTACTATGAAGATAGAGTATTCGCTCTAGTTGATGCGCTTGAAAAAGTGAAAGTACGTTGTACTTATGAAAATGGCGAATTGATTATTTATGGCTCTGTTCCGCAAGGTGGTGAGCTTGATTGTGCTGGCGATGATCGTTTGGCGTTGGCCATGCTGGCACTTGGTGCAAGAAGTAAATCGACTACAGTCGTCAATGACTGTCAGAAATTATTAGAAGAATTTAATGAGTTGGAGAACATTGCAGAGCAATTAGGTTTCCATTGTTCGGTAATGCAGTAGTTTTTTAAGAGGAATAGTTATGATTAACCAAGGCCCAGTTATTACAATTGATGGTCCAAGTGGTGCTGGTAAAGGTACCGTCAGTCAATTAATTGCAGAAAAACTGGGGTGGCATATATTAGATAGTGGAGCCTTGTATAGACTTCTTGCGCTTGCTGTTTCACATCATGGTATGTCTGTTGAAGATGTGGAGACGCTAAAAGTATTAGCGGAGCATTTGGATATACAATTTCAACAAATGGAGCCAGGTAAAGTTGAAATTATCTTAGAAGGTGAAACTGTTACTCAGGCAATTCGTACTGAAGAAGTGGGAAACAATGCTTCTAAATTGGCTGCAATCCCTGAAGTCCGAGAAGGTCTATTGCTTCGTCAGCGTGCGTTTTCACAGTGGCCAGGCTTAGTTGCTGACGGTCGCGATATGGGCACAGTTGTTTTTCCTTCCGCACAAGTTAAGGTGTTTTTAACCGCTTCTGCAGAAGAACGTGCACAGCGTCGCATACAACAATTGCAGCAAAAAGGCGAAACAGTTAATCTTGATGAATTAGTTAAAACGATTAAAGAAAGAGATGAGCGAGATGCTAATAGAGCTATCGCTCCTCTTGTATCTGCTGCAGGCGCCTTAGTAATCGATAGTACAGATTTAAGTATTGAACAGGTTGTCGAGATGATTTTTACTGAAACAGTAAAAGCCGGTCTTGCGTAGCCTGTTCTTTTTTGTGTCTGGAATGTGCTAGAATAGACTGAATTTTATCAAAGTCGGTAAAGGTGCCAGCAAGCCTTTATCGCATCATTCGAAAAATTGACCCACATTTGCTGGCAATGTGGATAGGGTTTAGTTTACTAAACCAAACATATAGGAAATACAATGACTCAAAGCTTCGCAGAACTGTTTGAAGAAAGCCTTTTAACCGTCGAAATGGCGCCAGGCTCAATTGTTACTGGTATTGTTGTTGATATTGACAGCGAATGGGTAACTGTTCATGCAGGTCTTAAATCTGAAGGCGTAATTCCTCGTTCTCAGTTTCTAACGGAAAGTGGTGAATTCAACTTAAACATCGGTGACGAAGTTAAAGTTGCACTTGACGCTGTAGAAGATGGCTTCGGTGAGACTAAATTGTCTCGTGAAAAAGCGAAACGTGCAGAGACTTGGTCTGTGCTTGAAAAAGCTTACGAAGAAAATGCCATTATCCACGGTGTAATTAACGGTAAAGTTAAAGGTGGCTTCACTGTTGATATCGCTAATATCCGTGCCTTCTTGCCAGGTTCTTTGGTAGATGTTCGTCCAATCCGCGACACATCACATTTGGAAGGTGTTGATCTAGAGTTCAAACTTATTAAGCTTGATCAAAAACGTAACAACGTTGTTGTTTCTCGTCGTGCCGTTATGGAAGCGACTAACAGCGCTGAACGTGAAACACTTCTTGCTTCTCTTGAAGAAGGTCAAGAAGTTAAAGGTATCGTTAAGAATCTTACTGATTACGGTGCGTTTGTTGACCTTGGTGGTGTTGATGGTCTTCTTCACATCACTGATATGGCTTGGAAGCGTATTAAACACCCAAGCGAAATCATTGCTGTTGGCGATGAAATCGACGTTAAAGTACTTAAGTTTGACCGCGAGCGTAACCGTGTGTCTCTAGGTCTGAAACAGTTGGGTGAAGATCCATGGGTAGCAATCAAAGCTCGTTACCCAGAGAATACTAAAGTAACGGCTAAAGTTACTAACTTGACTGACTACGGTTGCTTCGCTGAACTTGAAGAAGGTGTTGAAGGTCTAGTTCACGTATCTGAAATGGATTGGACTAACAAAAACATCCACCCATCTAAAGTTGTTCAGATCGGTGATGATGTAGACGTTATGGTTCTTGATATTGACGAAGAGCGTCGTCGTATCTCTTTGGGTATCAAACAGTGCACTATGAACCCATGGGAAGAATTTGCTACTTCTTTCAACAAGGGCGACAAAATCTCTGGCGCAATCAAATCTATTACTGACTTTGGTGTGTTCATTGGTCTTGACGGTGGTATTGATGGTTTGGTTCACCTATCTGACCTATCTTGGGAAGAAGCGGGTGAAGAAGCTGTTCGTCAATACAAGAAAGGCGATATGTTAGAAACTGTTGTATTATCTATCGACGCTGAGCGTGAGCGTATTTCTTTAGGTGTTAAACAACTTGAAGAAGATCCGTTCCTTGCTTTCGTAGCTGAAAACGACAAAGGCGCTATTGTTAATGGTACTGTTTCTGAAGTTGATGCGAAAGGTGCAGTAGTTGTTCTTGCGGAAGGCGTTGAAGCTACTTTGAAAGTATCTGAAATCAGCCGTGACCGTATTGAAGATGCAACATCTGCATTGAAAGAAGGTGACAAAGTAGAAGCAGCGATCATCAATGTTGATCGTAAAGCTCGTACTATTGCTCTTTCTATCAAGCAGAAAGATGCTTCTGAAGAGAAGACAGCGTTGAAAGCGCACTCTGAGAAACAGCAAGCTGAAGCGAATGGTCCTACTACTATTGGTGATTTGATCAAGGCGCAACTAGAAAGCCAAAACTAAGTTTTGATTTTCTGGAAGTTATAAAAAGCGGACTTCGGTCCGCTTTTTTTATGTCTATTTTTGGGGAATTTATTGACAAGAAAACTATACACAGAACATGTGGATAACTATGGGTATAGAGTTTGTGTATGTTTTTAGCCTAATGAATTGAGAAAAGTTTGGATATCTTCGTCATCCCAATTCTCTTTTTCCAATAGGTTTTTGAAGGCGTCACTTTGCTGGACTTTGTTGAAGTTTTTTTGGAATTTTGCGTAATGGAAGTCTTTTATTAGGCGCTCATCGTGCTCTGATCGATAAATTGGCGCCTGCTCAGTTTTTTTCCTCTTATCTTCGTCTAGTGAGTCGATTTTTTTATATGTATTCAAAAAATGTTTTTTGTTCATATTTCGATCTCTGTTTCATGTTCTATTTCTAGTATCTCAAAATGATCACTTCTTGCACACCACTTAACATTTATATCCCAGAGTCTAATTCCATGTTCTCGATCTATTTGATCTGACAAGTAAGAGGGTCTTGGGTCTTGAGCAATAACTTGTTCAATTAAGCTTATAATTGGTCTTTTATTTTCGGTCTTGTATCGCTCACATTGTAGTTTAGCAGTCGCTGAGAATTGTACTTTATGGGTTGAAGATCTAGTATGTGCGAATCCACCTTTTGCTTCAGGGATATTGTCGGCATAAGGTAGGTAAGGCTTTATATCTAATACTGGTGTCCCATCGAGTAAATCTGCGCCATGCAGATCAATAAACACTTTTGTATCTTCTTTGTAGATGCGCCCCATTTTGACCACAGATAAGCCAATAGGGTTGGGTCTATGGGTTGCTCTTGTGGCAAATACCCCCATTTTTTTCTGTCCACCTAAGCGTGGAGGACGAACCTTTGCTTTCCAGCTTTCTTGCTGATTTGCATGGAAAATAAATTGAATCCAAATGTGTGAGAAATCATTCAAGCCATCTAATGTGTCGAGTCTATTGTAGGGCGCAATGAGTTCTAAGCGAGCTGTTGCTTCTGTGACTAATCCCGGTTGTCTAGGAATGCCAAATTTTTCTTTATAGCAGGAATGTATTATGCCAATGGGGGAAAGGGTGTATGAATGAGAGCTGGGCACCGAGTCTTCCTTCTTCGTATAAAACTGCACTAAATGAATGAAAATATTATGTTAGTATACTGGCTTAGTTGAATTGGTCGTGATTTATTTTGCTGCCTTCTGTTTGTGCTTCTTACTTTTATTAGAGATTAAAAATGTCTTTAGAATCTTATATGAATCAAATTGGTCAGCAAGCTAGAGTTTCTTCTCGCTTACTTGCTAAAGCTTCCACTCAGCAAAAAAACATGGCGTTGTTCGCTATGGCAGACGCTTTAGGTGATGCACGACCTCGATTGATAGAAGCAAATTCGAAAGACATGGAAGAAGGCCGAGCGAAAGGATTGGATGCTGCTTTATTAGACAGATTATTACTTAATGACGCTCGAATAGATAACATGATTGAAGGTTTGAAACAGGTTGCTTCTTTGCCTGACCCAATTGGTGAAGTATCAGGAATGGTGTATTTACCTTCTGGCATTCAGCGTGGCCAAATGCGAGTGCCTCTTGGTGTTGTGGGTATTATTTACGAATCTCGTCCTAATGTAACTATTGACGCTGCGAGTTTATGTTTGAAGTCAGGTAATGCAACTATTTTACGTGGTGGCTCAGAAGCGTTTCATTCAAATCAAGCTATTGCAGAAGCAGTATGTAAAGGGCTTGAAGTGGCTGGCTTGCCTGCAGATGCGGTGCAAGTGTTAAACACAACTGATAGAGAAGCGGTTGGTAAAATAATTACTATGCCTGAATATGTTGATGTTATTGTGCCTCGTGGCGGCAAAGGCTTAATTGAGCGAATTAGCAAAGATGCTCGAGTGCCTGTCATTAAGCATTTGGATGGTAATTGCCATGTGTATATTGACGATGAAGCAGACTTTGATAAAGCCTTCAAAATTGTGATTAATGCAAAAACACGTCGCTACGGCGTGTGTAATGCAATGGAATCTATGCTCGTTCATAAATCGGTTGCAGACGACATACTTCCAAAGCTGGTTGCGGCCTTTGAAGAGAAAGGCGTTGAACTCGTTGGTTGTGAATTGTCTCAATCTATATCCTCTTCTATTGGCGTAGCGACAGAAGAAGATTGGTATACGGAATATCATGCCCCTAAACTTTCGATCAAAATTGTGGTCGATATGGATGAAGCAATTACTCATATAAATAAATATGGTTCGCATCATACCGATGCCATTGTTTCTCAGAATTACAGTAAAACTCGTGCTTTTATGACAGAGGTCGATTCTTCATCTGTTATGGTAAATGCTTCAACATCCTTTGCAGACGGTTTTGAATATGGTTTTGGTGCAGAAATTGGTATTTCTACAGATAAAATTCATGCTCGTGGCCCAGTTGGGCTATTAGGACTTACCAGTCAGAAATACATAGTGCTGGGTGATGGTCATACACGTGATAATTAAGCAGCAAAATGAAACAAGACGATCTGGTTTGGCAATTATGGGAGGGACATTTGACCCCGTTCATAATGGCCACCTTAGAACGGCTGTTGAGGTGCTTGATAAATATCAATATTCAGCACTGAAATTAATACCTTGCTTTCAGCCTGTTCATAAAGGTGAGCCAGGTGTTACGGCTCGTCAGCGTTTAGAAATGGCACAGTTGGCCGTTTCTAGTCACCCAAGGTTAAGTGTGGATTCTCGTGAAGTAGAGCGAGAAGGACCGAGCTACAGTGTAGACACCTTGCGAGATATACGTGCTGAAATAGGCCCAGATGAACCACTGATTATGGTGTTGGGTATGGATAGCTTTTTGTCGCTTCCTACTTGGCATGAGTGGCGAGTACTAACTCAGTATGCTCATCTTTTAGTGGTTTCACGTCCTGGTTGGGAGCCAGATTTGATTTCGGAGCTAAATGCATTTTGTGAAAACTATCGTGCCTCTGCATCGCATGAGTTACAATGCGCACCTTCGGGATTGGTCTGGTTTGAGACATTAACCCCATTGGGGATATCTTCTAGCATGATTAGATCGCTGGCTCGAAATAATGAGTCAATTGCCTATTTATTGCCAGAGCCCGTTCAAAAGTACGTAGAGCAACATCAATTATATCGATAGGATAACGTAATTATATGAGTCAGATTAACCTCACAGCAGATCAAATTTTAGCCTTTGCTGTCGAAGCATTAGAAGATGTAAAAGGTGACAAGATCACTGTGTTGAACGTTGGAAGTCATACAGACATGATGGATTACATGGTGATCTGTACAGGTACTTCTAAACGCCATGTTAATGCTTTAGGGCAAAATGTTTTTGAGCATCTTAAGCAACAAGGTTTACAGCCGCTAGGTTCTGAAGGGCGTGGAATGGGAAGTGACTGGGTGCTTGTTGATCTACATGATGTTGTTGTTCATGTGATGACAGAAGAAGCTCGAGCATTTTATGACCTTGAGAAGTTGTGGGATATAAAACCAGAAACGTTATAAGGTCTTTATAATGCGAGTTCGTTTGATTGCTGTTGGTAACAAAATGCCCAAGTGGGTGACTCAAGGTTATGATGATTATGCTAAGCGTCTACCAAAGGATTTTGCGTTAGAGCTTGTTGAAATTTCGATGTCGCCTCGTGGTAAAAATACGGATATACCCAAAGCTATTCGTAAGGAAGGAGACGCTATGCTCGAAGCGATTTCTTCTGGAGATAAAGTCATTGCTATGGAAGTGCTTGGTAAGGAGTGGTCTACTGAGCAGCTTGCAGATCAAACAGAAAATTGGCGCATGGATGGCTATAACGTGAGTTTATTAGTGGGTGGGCCAGACGGATTAGATCCAAGATGCACGGCTCGCGCAGATCAAGTTTGGTCTCTATCTCGTTTAACGCTTCCGCATCCTATGGTGAGAATTATTTTAGCTGAGCAAATTTATCGTGCTTGGACTTTAATGAACAATCACCCATATCATAGATAAGGTGTGGTGAGTGAACAGCAAACATCAGGCGTTTCGTAATTATGGAGAAGAAAAGAAATTAACTCAGCGGCGAGTTACTGCTGCAGCGATTTTTGTATTGTTCTTGTCTATTATCTTGATGGTTCGTTTGTTTTATCTGCAAGTGATGAACTATGAACTTTATCAAACTAAGGCCGATGAAAACCGAGTTATGCTGGTAACGGACCCTCCACCCAGAGGGCTAATTTACGATCGTAATGGCGTAGTATTAGCTGATAATCGACCTATCCACAGTTTGACAGTTATTCCTGAACGGGTTGCTAATTTTCCTGAGTTAAAGAGAGAGCTTTCAGGAATTATAGATATTAGTGACAGCGAGTGGGAAGATTTTGATAATCGCCTTAAAGAATATCGCCGGCCTTATCAATCCCTTACTTTAAAGCCTCAGCTGACAGATGAAGAATGGGCTAAAGTTTCTGTTGATTTATATAAGTTAGACGGTGTTCAAGTTGAAGCTCAACTAACTCGATACTATCCATATGGTGAAGCGTTTGCTCATGCAATTGGCTATGTTGGGCGAATTACATCCAAGGACCTTGAGAGAGTGGATAGGCTTGCTTATCAAGGGGCTTTATTTATAGGGAAGACAGGAATAGAAGGCTTTTATGAAGATACTTTGTTTGGAAAAACAGGGCTCAGTAAAGTGGAAGTTAATGCCCGTGGGCGAATCATGTCCGAGCTGGAAAAACAGCCTCCAACACCTGGAAAAGACCTTCGTTTACATTTAGATGCTCGATTACAGCAATATGCTTATGATTTGTTGGGCGATTATAAGGGCTCTGTTGTTGCTATTGATCCGGATACAGGCGGTATATTAGCGCTGGTGTCTAAACCTGGATTTGATCCTAATTTGTTTGTCCGTGGTATTTCAGTTCAAGATTATTCATCGTTACGTAATTCAAAAAAACTTCCTCTTTTTAACCGAGCTTTACGTGGTGGTTATCCTCCGGCATCAACCATTAAGCCATTTATGGGGCTTGCTGGACTAGAGTATGGATTTTCATCCTGGACGGAGCGTTACTTCGCAAAGGGGTATTATCAAATAAACCCTAATGGTCGACGCTACCGAGATTGGAAACGAACAGGTCATGGTTGGATAGGTTTAGAGCGTTCGATTATTGAATCGGTTGATACTTATTATTATCAACTCTCAAACAAGATGGGAATAACGCCTATTCATAACTTCTTATCGAGATTTGGTTTCGGTCAAAACAATTTGCTTGATTTAAACGGTGGTAGTGTTGGTTTATTACCTTCCAATGAATGGAAGAAAGCCAAATATAATGAACCTTGGTATCCTGGTGATTCGGTTAACGTAGGCATTGGACAAGGCTTTATGGTGGCGACACCGGTACAAATTGCTGCAGCCACTTCTGCGTTAGCGGGTAGAGGGCATTATTATTACCCTCGTATGGCGCAAAGTGTCGGCGGCGAACCTATAGAGTTTCCTGGTGAGCGCGGCGATGATCATCATATTGTTCTTAAAGATCAGCGGAATTGGGAGCGTATGATTGTCGCGATGCGTAAAGTAATTACTGATTCAAAAGGCACGGCAAGACGTTTACAAGGAACGGATTATCTTATTGCAGGTAAGACGGGTACGGGGCAAGTATTTAGTTTGCAAGAAGACGAAGAGTACGACTCCGAAAAGTTAGATCAACGTTTGCATGATCATGCATTGTTTATTGGCTTTGCGCCTGCTGAAAAGCCTAAAATTTCAGTTTTTGCTATTTTTGAAAATGGTGGAAGCAGTTCTAAGCCTGCCGATTTAAGTAAAAAGCTATTTGATGCCTACCTTTATAATGATTACCCAGTCGAATACGACAACTTAAAAGGGAGTGGTGATGACTGAGAGCTTTTATCGTAGAGCATTGTCTTTTACCAATGCTCGTTTATGGAAGTTAGTGCACATTGATATTCTATTAATTGGCTCTTTATTGTTGTTGATTGGTGGTGGTTTATTTGTATTGTACTCCGCTTCTGGTCAGAATATTGCGATGGTTGATCGACAGGTGTTTCGCTTAATTGTGGGTATGTGTGTATGCTTGTCTCTTGCTCAGTTGCCGCCAAAGTACATGCGTCGAGCTTCACCTACCTTATTTCTTTTTCTAGTGATTTTACTTGTTTGTGTGTTGCTATTTGGTGTCGGCGCTAAAGGTGCTCAACGTTGGTTATCGTTGCCCGGAGGGCTCCGTTTCCAACCTTCTGAAATCATGAAAATAGTCATGCCTATGATGGTTGCTTGGTATTTCTCTAATCGACCGCTGCCTCCGACGTTTAAAGAAATTGTTACTGTTCTCGGCATCATAATATTGCCTGTTTTAATGATAGCGAAGCAGCCTGATTTGGGAACCTCCTTACTTGTTGCTGTCTCAGGTGTTTTTGTTCTATTTTTGGCAGGTTTAGGTTGGCGTTATATTTTAAGCGCCACAGCGCTCGCTCCTATCGCTGGTTATGTTTTATGGCAAGTGATGCATGATTATCAACGTCAGCGAGTGTTAACTTTTTTAAACCCTGAAAGTGATCCTTTGGGGTCGGGTTGGAACATTATCCAGTCGAAGACTGCGATTGGGTCCGGTGGTGTTTATGGCAAAGGCTGGTTAGAGGGAACTCAGGCCCAATTGGATTTTCTACCTGAAAGTCATACTGATTTTATTATTGCCGTTCTCGCAGAAGAGTTTGGAATGTTGGGGTGTGGCCTGCTTATTTTTGCATATTTACTGGTTATTGCTCGAGGGCTATACATTGCCACTAATGCGGAAGATAACTATGCACGCTTATTAGCAGGTAGTCTGACGTTAACATTCTTTGTGTACATGTTTGTAAATATCGGTATGGTGTCTGGGATTCTTCCTGTTGTTGGAGTTCCCTTGCCACTTATAAGTTATGGTGGTACTTCTATTATTACCATCATGGCAACATTTGGTATTTTGATGTCGATACAAACTCATAAAAGGGCAATATGATGATTAAACAGATAGTAGTCGTTTTTTGGACACTCGGTCTAATCGCTTGTAGCAATGTAGACCATTCTAATTCAGGTGTGAATGGCTCCTTATTAGAGAATGAATTGGAAGATGCATCGGATTCATATGCGGCTAACTCTGAAGTTCAGTCGTTTATAGGTAAATTAGTTAAAGAGCATGATTATGATAGAGATACTCTTGAATTGGCTTTTTCTCATATAAAAGTGCGACCTAACGTTATTGAGAAGTCTGATAACCAACCAGAAGTGCTTGTTCCATATTACGAATACAAGAAGCGCTTTGTTACAAAAGCAAGAGCTGAGTCTGGTCGTGAATTTGCAGAGCGTAATCAATATTGGTTACAAAAGGCAGAGCAAGAGTTCGGTGTGGAGCCAAACATCATAGTAGCACTCATTGGTGTCGAAACCTATTACGGCCGTATCACGGGCTCTAAAGATGTGTTCACATCGCTCACCACTTTAGCTTTTGATTACCCAAGACGTAAAGAATATTTTCAAAGTGAGTTAGAGGCTTATTTATTACTTGCCCGTGAAAAACAATGGAGCATTGGTGTTACAAAAGGGTCTTACAGTGGAGCGATGGGAATGGTTCAATTCATGCCCAGCAATTATCGTAAGCTTGCTATAGACTATGATGAAAATGGCCATATTGATTTATGGAAATCAGAAGCGGATGCAAT
This sequence comes from Marinomonas sp. 5E14-1, assembly GCF_039939215.1. Classification (NCBI taxonomy): domain Bacteria; kingdom Pseudomonadati; phylum Pseudomonadota; class Gammaproteobacteria; order Oceanospirillales; family Oceanospirillaceae; genus Marinomonas; species Marinomonas sp. 5E14-1. Next base: position 129,239 of record NZ_JBDXMW010000007.1, read on the forward strand.
AGGTAGTGCTGCTAATTATTTAAAACATCATGGTTGGCAAAACAATCAACCTTGGTTTGTTACTGCTCAGGTAGCTGATCCTGTAAAAGTAGAGAAAGAGATTAATCGTGGTAGAAAAGCAGACACTGAAATGAATGTCTGGTCTTCGTATAATGTCTTGCCGACACAGTCTTTTTCGCTTGGGAAAACAGGACTGGTTGCGTTACGTACAGGACCTGAAGAGGTTACTTATTGGTTGGCTTATGAGAATTTTTTTACCATTATGGATTATAACCCTAGCCGAAGATATGCAATGTCTGTATTAGAATTGGCGCAGAGTATAGGTAAATATGAGAGTTATTAAGGTACTGTTTTTTGTTGCTTTATCTTCTTTATTGTTAAGTGGTTGCATGAGTACGCGCCACGTTTTGGGGCAAGATGATATAGATTATGAGAAAGCATCTGGTGGAGGTCGCTATTCTATTCTACAAGATCATGCGCCAACAGGAGATATTAAGGTTGATCACCTTCCTGATTTGGTTCCGAAGTGGGAGCCTAAAAGTCGAGGCGGTAATAAAAGCTCCTATAAAGTCTGGGGGAAAACCTACAGAGTAATGGATTCTGCAGAAGGCTATGTGGCAGAAGGAACGGCATCTTGGTATGGTAATAAATTTCATGGTCATAAAACCTCAAATGGGGAAATATATGACATGTATAGCTTTTCCGCCGCGCATAAATCCTTACCTTTGCCAACTTATTTGAAAGTGACAAACTTGGAAAATCAGCGCTCTGTTATTGTTCGAGTCAATGACCGAGGTCCATTTCATGGTGATCGATTGATTGATCTTTCTTATGCTGCTGCAGCTCGTTTGGACTACCATAAGAAAGGTTTGGCCAGAGTTCGAATTGAAGCCATTACTCCAGCGCAAGGGCAGACCTATAATCCGAATTCTACAGTAGTTAATAATACAGCTAATGTCGTTCAGACCCAGCTGGCTAAGGCTTCATTACCTTCTAGTGCGAATATTGCAGCTGCCTCTGGGGTGAATTTCACTCATTTACAATTAGGGGCTTTTAGTTCTGAAGAGTCCGCAGAGCGTTTGAAGCAAAAGCTGTTTGAAGCCTTCGATACGAGTATTAAAATAACAGCAAATAAACAGAGGGACGGCCTCTATAAAGTCTTGGTCGGGCCTTATGATGACGCCAATGAATTATCAAATTGGCAGAAAAAATTGCAGCAGGAGGGGTTTGAGAATCCAGTTAGAGTTATTTTACTACCTTAGTTATTTATTTGTTGGGCTAGAGATTCATAGAGTGCTCTAGTATTATTTATCCACATTTTTAAGAAGACGATATTTTTGAGCATGAAAACACTCCTAGTTTCTTTATTTTTTACACTAAATATTTTTGTCGGCTCTGTATTTGCCGCTTCTCCGCTGATTCCTGCTCCTCCACAATTATCTGCAAGCAGTTATATCTTAATGGATGCTTATACTGGGGATATCCTAGTAGATAACAATGCTAATGAGGCCTTACCTCCGGCAAGCCTAACAAAACTTATGACGGCTTATATCATTGAATATGAACTTGCCCGCGGAAATTTGACACTAGAAGATCAAATTAGAGTCAGTGAAAAAGCATGGCGAATGGAAGGTTCCAGAATGTTTATTCGTGAAGGAACCTATGTATCACTGGAAGATTTAATGCGCGGAATTATCATTCAGTCAGGTAATGATGCCAGTGTTGCCGCAGCGGAACATGTTGCAGGCAGCGAATCTGCGTTTGCTGATTTGATGAATCAGCATGCACAGCTTTTGGGAATGACGAATACAAATTTTGTGAATTCCACTGGCTTCCCTGCTGAAAATCATTACTCCACTGCTAGTGATCTTGCGAAGTTATCTCGCGCAACCATTTTGCAATTCCCAGAAAATTACAAAATGTATTCGGAAAAGTATTTCACTTATAACGACATCCGTCAGCCAAACCGCAATAAATTACTATGGCGAGATAAAACAGTAGATGGTTTGAAAACAGGTCATACAAACGAAGCAGGTTACTGTTTGGCCGCTTCTGCTGTGCGAAATGGCACACGTTTGATTGCTGTTGTGATGGGAACGAAATCTGATGAAGCTCGTGCTGCAGAAGCGCAAAAGCTATTGGATTACGGCTTCCGCTATTATGAAACACGCAAACTTTATAGCCGTGGCCAAGTATTGAATAATGCACATGTATGGCGCGGTAGCCAATCTACTGTAAAAGTAGGTTTTGCTGAAGATGTGCTTGTGACCATTCCACGTCAGCAAAGTGCTTCTATTCCTGCGATATTAGAAATGCAGGAAGAGATTACCGCTCCTATCGCAGTTGGAGATATTCTAGGAACCATTGTTGTTGGCACTGAAGGAAATATTTTATTGGAGCGACCGGTTGTCGCTTTGGAAGCTGTTGAAGAGGGCGGTTTCTTCAAACGCCTATTCGATAGTATTAAGCTTTTCTTTATGAAGCTGTTTTAAGCTGAATAAATAGGTAAATTAATGGCATTAATTACAAAAGATGGTGATCAGGCTGAGAATGCAGTAGATGCACCTAAAATAGAATTTCCATGCGAAAACTATGTTATAAAAGTTGTTTCCCTTGAAGTGGAAGGTATTCATGAAACGCTTGCTGAATGCTTCAAGGTGCATGCACCGGAGATGGATGCTAATGCAGTGAAAGTAAACCGATCCAGTAAAGGACGTTTTGTTAGTTACAGTTTCCGTATTTTGGCTCAAAATGAAGAGCAATTATCTGCTCTTCACATTGATTTAATGGCGATAGAAGCTGTTAAAATGGTCATGTAAATGGAGCTTGATTTAATTTGTCGTAATTTGGGGGTTGTTGAGTATTCTGATATTTGGGATCGGATGAAAAATTTTACTCAGACTCGAACCAAAGACGACGCTGATGAAATTTGGCTTTTGGAACACCCGCCTTTATTTACACAAGGGCAAGCGGGTAAACAGGAGCATCTTCTTGCTCCTGGTGACATTCCTGTGATTCAAGTCGACCGTGGTGGCCAGGTCACGTATCATGGCCCAGGGCAATTAGTGGCTTATGTGTTAATTGATCTAAAGCGTTTAGGAATAGGCGTTCGTGATTTGGTTAATGTATTGGAAAACTCCGTTATTCAAGTGTTGGCTAAAAACGCAATAGATGCCTACCCAAAACCAGATGCACCGGGTGTTTATGTTGATGGGCAAAAGATTGCATCACTCGGGTTACGAGTGCGCAGAGGTTGTTCATTTCATGGGCTTGCATTAAATGTAGATATGGATCTCACACCTTTTGATCGTATCAATCCATGTGGCTATCAAGGTCTGAAAATGGTTGATATGAAGCACCTAAATAGCAATGTGGTTTTATCAAATATCAAAGTTCAGTTGGCGAACCAGCTTGCTGAGCTGCTCGGGTATAGTTATCCGACTATCCAACAAGGGTGGAAATAAAATGACAGCAGAACGCAAACGCGTTGTCCAAGGGGAGAAGTTACGTGGCGCCGATAAAATGGCACGTATTCCAATTAAGATTGTTCCAACAGAAGAAATTCCAAGAAAGCCAGATTGGTTGCGTGTTCGTATGCCTGCTTCGCCTGAGATTGCCCGTATTAAGAGCACTTTGCGAGAGCACAAACTGGCATCTGTTTGTGAAGAAGCAAATTGCCCGAACTTAGGCGAATGCTTTAGTAACGGTACAGCGACTTTCATGATTATGGGCGAAATTTGTACTCGCCGTTGTCCTTTCTGTGATGTAGCTCATGGTCGTCCAAACCCTTTGAAAGAAGACGAACCAAAAGAGCTTGCTGCCGCTATTCGTGATATGAAGCTAAAATATGTGGTTATTACTTCTGTAGATCGTGATGATCTACGTGATGGCGGTGCACAGCATTTTGTTAATTGTATTAATGAAACGCGGGCAGCAAGTCCTAATATTGAGATTGAAACTTTGGTACCAGACTTCCGTGGTCGTATGGAAGTCGCTGTTGATACTCTTTCTTTAGCGCCACCAGATGTTTTTAATCATAACTTGGAATCTATTCCACGTTTGTATCGCCAAGTAAGACCAGGTTCTGATTATCAGTGGTCATTGGATTTGCTTAAAAATTTTAAAGATTGCTGTCCAGATGTGTCAACTAAATCAGGTTTAATGGTTGGTATGGGCGAAACGTTCGAAGAGATTGTTGAAGTCTTAAAAGATTTAAGAGCACACAATGTAGACATGTTGACGATTGGTCAGTACTTACAGCCTTCTAAACATCACTTCCCTATGGCGAGATTTGTACCGCCAGAAGAGTTTGCTCGTTACGAAGAAGTTGCAAAAGAGTTAGGTTTTAAGCATGCGGCTTGTGGACCTTTGGTTCGCTCTTCTTACCATGCAGATAAACAAGCTCATGGTGAGCATGTTTCTTAGTTGCTTATAAATTGAATTGAGAAGCGGAGTTGAGATTTTTCTTAGCCCCGCTTTTTTTTACTCTTAGGAATAGGCTGATGCCAGTATATTGTGCGGCATAAGTATTTATTGGCTGTTGCAAAACAGTAATTTAGTTTTGGAGATGATATGAAGCCTTGGTCCATTAAAGATTCGATGGAGCTATATAATGTAAGTCATTGGAGCAGTGGTTTTTTTTCCATTAATGACAAGGGCCGTGTTGTTGCCTTACCCGATAGAGAAAACAAGATAGATCTTACTGAGCTATCTAGCGGGCTTAAAGAGAAAGGGGCTCCTTATCCATGCTTGGTTCGCTTTCCTAATATTTTGCACTCACGTATTGAGAAAATCACAAACTCCTTTCAGCAAGCGATAGCGCATTATGATTACCAAGCCAAATACGCCATCGTTTATCCAATTAAGGTAAACCAACAGCGACGTGTCGTAGAAGAAATAGCGGGCTGTCAACCAGACAATCTATCTAATGTTGGTTTAGAAGCTGGTAGTAAACCAGAGCTAATGGCAGTGCTAGCGATGCATAAAAATACCGATGGTATTATTGTGTGTAACGGATACAAAGACAGAGAGTTTATTCACCTTGCTCTAATGGCTGAAAAAATGGGGCATCAGGTTTTTCTCGTCGTTGAGAAAATGCATGAGTTGGATTGGATTTTGGAAGAAGCCGAGAAAATCGGTGTTCAGCCTCGTATTGGTATACGTATTCGATTGGCTTCTACATGCACAACTCATTGGGGAAACAGTGGTGGTGAAAAATCCAAATTTGGACTAACGACTTCCCAGTTATTGCGTGCTGTTGAACGATTGCGCGAATTAGGCTTGTTGCATTGCCTGGAATTGATCCACTTTCATTTAGGCTCGCAAATTACACGCATTCGAGATATTCAAAACAGTTTGAAAGAATGTGCTCGTTATTACGCTGAACTGCATCAAATGGGTGTAGAAGTGAAATGGGTGGATGTTGGTGGTGGTTTGGGTGTCGATTATGAAGGTACACGTTGCCAGAACGATTTTTCCGCGAACTATAGTATTGGTGAATATGCGAATAATGTGGTTTTTGCGTTCCACAATGTTTGTGAGCAATACGACCTTCCTCACCCTCACTTGATTTCAGAATCTGGCCGAGCAGTGACGGCTCATCATGCAATGATGATTGCGGATGTGTTTTCTCATGGCGCAGAGCTTTTACCAATAGAAGAGCCTAGTGAAACGAGTGAGCTTGAGTTGCAGCGTTTATGGGCTTCTTATCAAAGTTTGAAAAGTGAAAGCGATGATGAAAGCCGTTCATTGGTGGAAATCTATCACGATTTATTGGACGATTTTAATGACAGCTTAACTTTATATAATCATGGTCAGCTAAATCTTTCCCAAAGAGCGCAGGCTGAGAATTTATTTTTATCTGCTTGCCGTAATTTATTGCCTAAACTGGATAATCGTAATCGTGGTCATCGGGCGGTCATTGATGAGTTGAATGAGCGGTTAGCCGAAAAGTTGTTTGTTAATTTATCGGTTTTCCAATCTATGCCAGACGCATGGGGAATCAACCAACTTTTTCCAGTGTTGCCATTACAAGGTTTGGAACAAGCGCCATCTTTTAGAGGTAAGATTCAAGATGTTACTTGTGACTCAGATGGTTGTTTATACAGCTATGTTGACGGTCAAGGTATCGAATCGTCTTTGCCCTTGCCTCCGCCACCTGCAAAAGGAGAAGATTATTTAATGGGCTTTTTCTTAGTGGGGGCTTATCAAGAGACGTTAGGAGATTTGCATAACTTATTCGGCGACACTTGTTCTGTTGACGTATATTTAACCGAAACAGGTTTCATGATTGATCATGTTTTAAAAGGCGATAGCGTCCAGGATGTTTTGAAATATGTTAGCTATGATGAGCAGGTGTTACTAAATCGCTATCAGGAAAAAATTGCTTTAAGCCCATTAAGTGAAGATGAAAAAGTAGATTTATTTGCTCTATATAAGAAAGTTTTGAGTGGTACAACATACTTAGCGTAAGCTGATTTAATAACCATTTTGGAAGGATTGATTGATGAGAAATGTGAAAGTAGCTTGTGTGCAAATGTCGATTGGTACTGATTTTCAGGAAAATTTAGATAATGCTGTCGTGCAAGTAAAGGAAGCCGCGGCGAATCAGGCTAATATTATACTTTTACAAGAGCTTTTCATGGGGCCGTATTTTTGCATTGATCAAAAGCCAGAGTACTTTGATTGGGCGCAGCCCGTAAATGATTGTTTGGCGATTCAAACCATGAGCGCACTTGCGAAAGAACTGAGCGTGGTTCTGCCCATTAGCTTCTTTGAGCGAGATGGAAATGTATTTTACAACTCTCTTGTTGTGATTGATGCAGATGGAGAAGTGCTGGATTTATATCGTAAGTCTCACATTCCAGATGGCCCTGGTTATCAAGAAAAGTATTACTTCACGCCTGGCAATACGGGCATTAAAGTTTGGGATACAAAGTTTGGGCGTATCGGCTGTGGTATTTGCTGGGATCAGTGGTTTCCTGAGCTAGCACGAGAACTTGCTTTAAAAGGTGCGGAACTTATCTTCTACCCGACAGCGATTGGGTCTGAGCCACCTTACCCAGAATGGGATTCTAAGGATCATTGGCAGAGAACGATGCAAGGGCATGCAGCAGCAAACATGGTACCTGTGATCGCAGCGAATCGAGTGGGGCGTGAAATCGGAGAGAATAGCTTTATACAGTTTTATGGTTCATCTTTTATGACAGATGAAATGGGCGCAATGAAATGCGTTGCTGATAGAGACGAGAGCGCTATTTTATACTCTGAATACGATTTAGATTTTATTCGTAAGGCACGCCAGTCCTTCGGTTTGTTTCGAGATCGTCGCCCTGATCAGTATAAAGCGATTACTTCTGGAGCGGGTTCTACTTGGGAGAAGTAAAGCTGTGTATGCTGTAGAAGCAAAAACAATGAGACAAAAAAATGCCCGTTTGAGAAACTAAACGGGCATAAAGCTTTCCATATCCTTATTGATTAAGGGGGCTCAATAAGGGCGACCTGTTCGTACAGGGATACATTATCTAATTCCGTCGGGCCTGTACGAGAGTTTAGCGGACATATAAGGCGAATGTTGGGCTCTTATATATCGGATCTTCTGGTTGCATGTGTTCGCCATGTCAGATCGGTCCGTAGAGGTTAATTAACTATAGTCTTAAATTTCGATAAGGGCCGATATAATTTATATCCTTAACATTTATTTAATATTTACATAGAGTCTGAATGAGCGTATTTAGTTCCCCCAAAAAATTGCCTTATTTTGCAATAACCCTATCGAGTCGCTTAATTCTTGATGATCTTATTCATCGAATAATGATTGATAAAATGATTGCTTTAGCGACAGAGCAACCTGGTTGTCTTGGTGCAGAATTTGGTGGTGGAGAAATTGGCTTTGTAGTGACTTATTGGCAAACTAAAGAAAGTGCCGAAGCTTGGCTTCAGCACAATATGCACCGCAGAGTCTTGTCTTTGGGTGAAAGTTTTTGGTATGAAGAGTATTCGTTGAAGTTGTGTGAAGTGTTAAGTGATATGCCTTTCAAAGCGACAGATCAAAATTTATATAACACGCGTTTTCCTAGGATCGACACTCAGCATGGTGTATTAAAAATTCTTGATGAGTCACAAGTTGATCTTTTTCACCAATACATTATTGATGAAAGGGCCTTTCATGAGCCATGGGAGCCTGCTCGGAGTGAAAGCTATTACTCGTTGGAAACCTGCCTGCTACGTGTGCGAGAGATGAGAAGAGATTTTTTAGAAGACAAAGGTGTTGCGCTTTGTTTGCTTTCACCCAATGAAGATAGAATGCTGGCTTATACAAATTATTCAAATATTGTTCGTGGCGTTTTTCAAGGCTGTAATTTAGGTTATAGCTTGCGCCAAGATGAGCAAGGCAAGGGAATCATGCATGAGACCCTAAAGGCAGGAATAGACTATTTGCAAAAAGAGTTAAATATTGAGCGTATACAAGCCAGTTATATGCCTAGAAATAATAAAAGTGCAGCTGTTTTAAAGAAAATGGGGTTTGAAAAAGAGGGAGTTGCAAGAGATTATTTGAAGATTAATGATGTTTGGGAAGATCACATTTTGACGGCTTTAATCTTGCGTTGAGTCCTTTTTTTGGGGTAAGGAGTAAAATGCGCCGTTTAGTGTGTGACGTAATTACTAATAGAAAAATAGTGCTATCAGCGCTCGGATTTGATATGGCTATTGGTTCTTTTTTCAGTAAGGCCTTTCCCAAATTATCACATGCTTGGTGTTCTTCTGTATAAGCTGTTCCATCGATTGACAGCATATGTGGCTTGATTTTCATTGTCATAACGGTCCAATCTTAATGTGATTTCGTCCTGATCCTAATTCCATCTTACCTGAGGGCACTTTTTCTACGGGCTTAATTTTTGTGTTTTTGCTTTATTGAAGTGGATAAGGCAAAGCTCAGCTTTTGATGTTAGTAGCGTTACTGTACTCAGACTGAGAGCGTCTAACCAAATCCTTTGATGCTTTTAATGCTCGTTTCTTGTTTGCCTTCCTGTAAAAAAATTCGCTTTTAATGACGAAGTAAAATGTATCCACTTATTTTGATAGAAGCGAGTTGGAGTGCTATCTTGAAAAAGATATTCATGAGTAGTACATAAGTCACCTTGTTGGTGAATAATGATCCACTGACTCGATGATTTATCTAGACTGTAATGTATTGGGTAAAACATATTTTTATTAGTCATATTTGATTGTATGGCTCTTTTTCATCATCTAACCTGTTGAAGCATGAGAATAAGGGACTTTCCATGCTAATCTTATGCGGAGCATTGATGAGTTTCTTTATAGTTGAGTTCATCATCATAGTTTGTGGGATATTCATGTGTGATAATAGGCATATGTAAACGTTTGTAGAAGGAAAGGTTCCTTGAGTGAGTTGTCAAATTTCGAGTCAAATGAAACCCTTTCATTAAAAGACTATACGGAAAAAGCGTACTTGAATTATTCCATGTACGTTATTTTAGACCGAGCCTTGCCACATATTGGTGATGGCTTAAAACCAGTGCAGAGACGTATTGTCTACGCGATGAGCGAACTGGGATTAAAGTCCAGTGCCAAGTATAAAAAATCAGCTCGTACAGTCGGTGATGTGCTAGGTAAATTTCACCCGCATGGTGACAGCGCTTGTTATGAAGCTATGGTTTTGATGGCGCAACCTTTCTCTTATCGCTACCCATTAGTTGATGGTCAAGGTAACTGGGGCGCACCAGACGACCCTAAATCCTTCGCCGCTATGCGTTACACCGAATCTCGCCTTTCTAAATATGCAGATGTATTGCTTAAAGAAGTGAGCCAAGGGACAGTGGATTGGGTGCCAAACTTTGACGGCACTTTGCAAGAGCCTTCGGTATTACCTTCTCGACTTCCTAATCTATTACTAAACGGCACGACAGGTATCGCTGTTGGTATGGCAACAGATATTCCGCCACATAATTTACGAGAGGTTGGTGGTGCGTGCATTCATCTTTTAAACAATCCTAATGCGGATTTAGATGAGCTACTAAACTACGTTCAAGGGCCGGATTTCCCAACTGGTGGTGAAATTATTACTCCTAAAGCAGATATAGTGAAGCTTTATGAGACAGGCAAAGGTCAGATCAAAGCTCGTGCTCGTTTCACCTTGGAAGAGGGTGAAATAGTTGTTAATGAATTACCGCATCAGGTTTCGGGTAGCAAAATTCTAGAGCAAATCGCAGCGCAAATGCAGGCGAAAAAGCTTCCTATGGTCGTGGATCTACGAGATGAATCTGACCATGAGAACCCAACGCGTTTAGTCATTGTGCCTAAATCCAATCGTGTTGATGTTGACTCGGTGATGACTCACTTGTTCGCGACAACTGATCTGGAAAAATCCTACCGTGTCAATATGAATGTTATTGGCTTGGATGGCCTGCCTCAGGTTAAACCGCTAAAGAATTTCTTATCAGAGTGGCTACGCTTTCGTATTGATGTGGTTCGTCGTCGATTGCAATTCCGTTTAGATAAGGTATTAAACCGTTTGCATATTCTGGAGGGCTTGTTAATTGCCTACCTGAATATCGATGAAGTGATTGAAATCATCCGAACAGAAGAAAAGCCGAAAGTTGAGTTGATGAACCGATTCGGGTTAAGCGATCTTCAGGCTGAATCTATTCTTGAGTTGAAACTTCGTCATCTTGCCAAACTTGAAGAGATGAGAATCAAAGGCGAGCAAGATGAATTAGAGAAAGAGCGTAAGCAATTAGAAGGCTTGTTATCTTCTGATCGTAAATTAAAAAAGCTTATTTCCGATGAAATCCAAGAAGCCATTGATGCGTTTGGTGATGAGCGTCGAACTCCTATTGTGGCGAGAAAAGAAGCCCAAGCCTTTAGTGAGGAAGACCTTCTATCGAATGATCCTATTACTGTTGTGATTTCAAAACAAGGTTGGATACGCGCTGCGAAAGGTCATGATATTGATGTGCAGGGCTTAAGTTATAAATCTGGTGATGAGTTCTTGATTAGTACGAAAGGTCGCTCCAATCAGACGCTAGTTTTACTTGCTTCTAATGGTCGAACCTATTCGATTAAAGCGCATACTTTACCTTCTGCCAGAGGCCAAGGTGAGCCGGTTACAGGACGAATCTCATTAGAGAAAGAAGCGACGATTGTGTCAGCTGTTCTGGATAATGAAGACGCACATTACTTGATTGCAAGTGATGCCGGTTATGGTTTCGTCGCCCAATTAAAAGATCTTTTTGCTAAAAACAAAGCGGGTAAAGCAACGTTAAGTTTGCCAAATTCTGCACAAGTTATGACGCCGGTGCTTGTTCAGGACCCTGAACAAGGTCGAGTGGTTGCGGTAACAAACGAAGGCCGTATGTTGGCTTTTGATATCGCGTCTTTACCGAAGATGGCAAAAGGTAAAGGGAATAAAATGATTAGTATTCCTACTGCCCGTGCTGCTGACAGAGAAGAGCTCATGGTTGCTATGGCGTGTATTCAGCCTAATGACCTTTTGACGGCTTATGCTGGCAAACGCTTTATGTCCTTCGTTCAAAAAGACCTAGAAGAATATATTGGAGAACGTGGCCGAAGAGGTTTGAAACTTCCTAGAGGTTTCCAGCGTATAGACAGTCTTGAGGTAAAAGTCGGAGAAGGTAAATTAGCTAAGCCTGATGAGGCTCCGGCGCAAGATTTGTTTTAAATAATGGCTGAATCATCATTGTGGTCATAAATTTACCCGTTAGATCACAATGATGATGTGAGTTAATGCTGACTAGAGATGTATGTGTTCTAGACAAAGCAGGTTTGTGAATAAGCAAGTAGAGGAAATGAAAATGAAAGGTAGTCAAAAAGTAATTGATAGCTTAAATGCATTGTTGGCCAATGAGTTGGCTGCTATTGACCAATATTTTATTCATTCACGTATGTATGATGATTGGGGCCTAAACAAATTATATGAGCGTTTGAACCATGAGATGGAAGAAGAAACTCAACACTCAGACTGGCTAATTAAGCGTATATTGTTTTTGGAAGGCGTACCTTGCATGACAAAGCGTCGTGATTTATTAATTGGTACAGATGTTAAGTCTATGATGAGTAATGATCTTACTCTTGAATTAGAAGTAGTCAGCAGCGTGCGAAGTGCCATTGCTATTTGTGAGTCAGAAGGTGATTATCAAACTCGTGAAACGCTTGAAAAATTACTGTTTGATACTGAGGAAGATCATGTTTATTGGTTAGAGCAACAGCTTGGTCTAATGGAAAAAATCGGTATGCAAAACTACTATCAGTCACAAATGGGTAACTAAGGGAGTTCTTTATGAAAGGAGATCGCGAGGTTATCGCCAGTCTTAATAAAGTATTGGCTAATGAATTAGTTGGAATTAACCAATATTTTCTTCATGCACGCATGTTTAAAGACTTTGGTTTTAGTACGCTTGATAAAGCGGATTATAAAACGTCTATTCAGAAAATGAAAAATGCCGACCGCTTGATCGAGCGTGTTTTGTTTTTAGAGGGGTTGCCAAACCTTCAAGATCTTGGTCGTCTTCGTATTGGTGAGAATTGTGAAGAAATGATTGCTGCGAATATGGATTTTGAACAGGAGACATTGCCAGCATTGAAAGATGCTATTGATCTCTGTGAGAAAAAATTCGATTTCATGAGCCGAGATGCATTGGAAAAAATTCTAGAAGAGCAGGAAGAGCAGATTGATTGGTTAGAAACTCAGCAGCACTTGATTGAAGTGTCTGGGATTAAAAACTACTTACAATCACAAATGTAAGTAGCTGTTCGCTTATTGCTAAGCGACCTGATATTGACTGTCAGCGATTTTTATCAATTCACTATTGAGGACTTGTTTCGCGCATTGGCAGCACTTTCCGCATTGACTACCTATGTTGTGCTCTTTATATAGGGCACGCATAGTAGTCGCTCCTTGCTCAATAGATGCTTTAATGTCTCTGTCTGATACTTTGTTGCATATACAAACGTACATAAATGAAAATCACTCGCACTAATATTTCTATAATTTAATTCTATTTTTAATGTGAATGATTATCAACAGATATAAATTTATCTATTTTGGGTATTTAATAGTTTTTATAAAGAGAGTTGATAGGAGAAAGTAAAAAGACTTAATCCTATCCATTGAGAGACAAAGAGAAGAGTTTTATTTATTACTACTTTTGGGCGATGTCCGTAAGTACTTTTAAAAATGATTCTGGATCATGGGCACCATGAATCATGTATTTGTCATTAATGACATAAGTTGGAGCTGAATTGATTTCTAAGCCACGTAAATGTGAGAGCTTCTTTTCTGTAATGGTTTTGGTTTTTTCGCTTAAAGCGTATTCAATATCTACTTCTTGCATACCGACACTCAGTGCTGTGTCTTTAAGCACGCTTTGTAATCCTATGTCTTTGCCGTCGGTAAAATAAGTGTGAAATAAAGCAAGAACAAAAGGTGTCGCTAAATTTACTTTTGTGGCCGCAAGTACAAATTGATGAGCTAGCTTGGTGTTTGGCACTCGATCTTTTTCTGAAAAGTTAAATTGAATGCCTGCCTCAATGCCAATTTGCTGTAGGGCATGAGTTGCTTCATTAAGCTTTTCTGGGCTGCCAAATTTTTCTCCAAGGTAAGTGTCACGATCTGCACCTTCTATCGGCATGTCTGGGTGTAATTCAAAAGGCTGCCAGCGGATGTCAATGCGATAATCATCGCCTAGTTGCTCGATGGCTTGTTTGAGGCGTGAATAGCCTAAGTAACACCAAGGGCATATTACATCTGAAATAATGTCGATGCGTAGATCGGCCATGTCTTCTCCTGCATAATTTTTAATAAATAATAAGTTACTAGTTAACACTTAAAGCGATGCATTGACTGATTTCTGTATAAGAGCGATCGCTTTCTTTGTGCCAATTGTTAAACGCTTCTTGAGTGGCTTTTAAGGCAGATTGAGTGTTCCTTCCAGTGCTAATGATTTCATTTAAGCGCAGATAGCCTTCGACATCTTTGGTGAGTAAGAACGAGTCTTTACCCATTGCTCGCAATGTATAAGGCCCCGTATTTCCGCCTAGGCGAGCGCCATGTTTCTTTAGATAAGCCCACAAGCCAATAATATTGTCACTAGGCCAATCTGCAATAAAGTGAGAAAAAGAACCGTGTTTCGCTTGGCAGTCACTGATCATTAAAGCGTTTTCTCTAATGGTCATGACTTTGCCAAGGTGTCTTATGATTCGAGTGTCTTTGGCTTTTTCTTCCCACATCTCATCATGAATTAGAAGCATCTTTTCAATGTCGAATTGAAAGAACACCTCTTCAAAGCCAGGCCATTTATTTCGTACCACTTGCCAACTGATGCCAGATTGGAAAACTTTTTGTGAAAAAGCCGCGAGCCATCTGTCGTCTGTATGTTGCTCTAATTCTGCTGAACTTAATGGGCGAGCAAGCCTTTTTTCAAGGTGCTTTGGTCCACCATGTCGCAGAGCTGCACGATCATAAATTGATTGAAAGAGTTCGTATTGCATCTTGGACTCCTATTTTGTTGGGCGCAGTTTAACATAAGCCTTCCTTTATAGGATGGATGAAGGGAGTATCTTGTTTGGTATTTTAGTGATTGAAATGGTTGATTTGTCTTATAATGCTTGCAAATGACCTAATCGAGATAAGTGGAATGACACATTTAAGCGTAAATCTGAATAAAATTGGCTTGCTCCGTAATTCTCGAGGAAGAGATTATCCAAATCTGGTGGATATAGCGGAGCGTACTCTTAAGTTAGGCGCATTCGGTATTACGATTCACCCAAGACCGGATCAGCGCCATGCAACTTATCAAGATGCGTATGACACAAAAGAACTACTCAAGCGTTTTCCTGGTGCAGAGCTAAATATTGAAGGCTTCCCTGATGCGAAGTTTTTAGAAGTGGTTTTGGAAGTTGAGCCAGACCAATGTACGCTGGTTCCTGATGATCCAAACCAACTGACATCCGATCATGGATGGAATATTGCTCGTGATCAAGATGCTTTGCGTCCAGTGATTGCTAAGCTAAAAGCAAAAGGAATTCGAGTTGTTTTGTTCATGGATCCTGATCCTGAGAACATGGCGTTAGCAAAAGAAATTGGCGCAGACCGCGTTGAGTTATATACAGAAGAGTATGCCAATGCATTTGGTAAAGCGGGTTTTGAAGAGATTCTTGAAAATTACCAAAACACAGCGCAAGCTGCTTTAGACGTTGGTTTAGCTGTTAATGCAGGGCATGATTTGGATTTAAATAATGTTCAGGCGTTATGTGAACCTGGTCGAATTATGGAAGTTTCAATTGGGCATGCGTTAACCGTCGAAGCATTGGATCTTGGTTGGGACAATGTGGTTAAAGCGTATCTTGAAAAACTCGCCTAACCTATATGAATTAGGTTGGTCTGGGTCATGCAGGTAGATAAGCGAGCTCGTTGTAATGGTTGTCGTTTTTTAGTTGAGCAGTGTGTTTGCGAATGGATTCCTAAACTGGAAACAACATTAAAAGTGTTGGTTATACAGGACCCTAAAGAAGCTAAACATGCTAAGAATACGGTTGCATTACTGCGCTTGGGATTGTCATCAGTAGAATGTATTTCTATCGACAATCGGAACCTCCTAGAAGCTAGTTTGTCTGAATTAGAAGAAAGTAAGTGGCGATTGGTATTTCCTTGTGACGACGCTGTCGCTGTTGAATCCATGAGTCGAGGTGACTTGGCGCAAATTGAAGGCGTAATTTTACTGGATGCAACATGGCGAAAAGCCAAGAAGATGTATTTCACCGAGCCATTGTTAAATAGCTTTAGAGCGATAACATTTTTACAGCCGCCAGAAGGAAAATATGCTATTCGTAAGTCGCCTAATGACGTATCAGTTTCTACTTTAGAAGCCTGTGCTTATATTGTTGAGCAAATCACGGAAGCGAATATGCAGCCCTTACGTGACTTCATGGTTGTTGCGCAAGATTGGCAGTGGCGAAAGCAGCCTGCGGAACATCGCCATAACAATGGTCATTAATGATTTTAAATAAAGAGATTGAATGCATGAATAATCAAACAGAAATTGAAGCCGCTGTACTTCGTCGTCTTTTGAAGCATTTAGATGATAATAAATCTGTTCAGAATATTGATTTAATGAATTTAGCAGGCTTCTGCCGTAACTGTTTAAGTAAATGGTACATGGTAGAAGCAGAGCAGCGAGGCGTATCTATAGATTATGATGCAGCTCGTGAATATATTTATGGTGAGCTTTATGACGACTGGAAAGCAAAGTATCAGCCAAAAGCAACACTTGAACAGTTAGCCGCATTTGATGCAAAGTTTCAGTCTAAAAAGTAATGATAAAGTGAGAAAGCGATTGAGTTCGTTTTTCGGCTTTTTTAGAGGTGCAAATCGTTTTGTTTTGGTGCTTCTGATTGTCTTTCTTGTACCGCAGTGGTGGTTGTACGCTGACGTTTCAAGCAAATACCAAAAACTAGCCAAAAAAGCTGGGCTCGTATATGGCCCTAATGCAGAGAAACGTGTTCTAGCTTGGCGCCGGCTTATTGAAGAGAGTCGACCTCTCTCTGTCGTTGAGAAGTTAGCCAAGGTAAATAACTTCTTCAATCAGATGGAGTTCGTTGATGATGATATTTTATGGGCAAAAGAAGATTATTGGGCGACACCAATTGAGTTTCTAGGTATGCAGGCTGGCGACTGTGAAGACTTCACAATTGCAAAATACTTCACTCTTCGTGAGTTGGGTGTGCCTGACGAACAGTTGCGTTTGGTTTATGTTAAAGCTTTAACATTGAATCAGCACCATATGGTGCTTGCTTATTATCATAAACCGACTTCCATTCCTGTCTTGTTAGATAATATCGATAAAGAATTGAAACCTGCGTCCAGACGTAATGATTTATTACCTATCTATTCCTTTAATGCTGAAAACTTATGGTTATCTAAAGAAAAAGGGCGTGGTGTGCTAGTAGGGGGCTCATCACGATTGAGCTTGTGGACAGATTTAAATGATCGACTTAATACGATTACCAATTAGGAGAACCTAGATGACGCTGTTCCGCCAGTTAATGATGACGATTATAGCCATCTTTTCATTAATGCTTGTGGTTGTTATGGGCATTAACTTCAATACAACAAAGGGCTATTTGATCGGGCAGCTGGAATCGACAACGCAAGATTCAGCCACGTCATTGAGTATGTCTGTTTCTGATTTTATGGCTTTTGAAGACTACGCCTCAGTGGAAAGTAGTATCAATGCTGTGTTTGATAGCGGCTACTTTTCTGAAGTACGGATACATGTTTACGATGGTGACAGAAATATTGCTCGTTCAAATTCGGTCACTGTTGATGGCGTTCCTACTTGGTTTGTGAAGCTGATTGATTTCAGAGTGCCTATTGCGAAAGCGGTTATTTCAAACGGCTGGAGTGAATTGGGTCAGGTTTATATTACAGGCAGTGCCGGTTATGGATACCATCAGCTTTGGCTAGCCACTCGAGATTTGCTGATTTCCTTCTTTATTATAGGTTCCATAACACTTGTGCTGGGGAGTATTGCTCTACGTTATTTATTTAAGCCTTTGGTTGAGTTGGAAAAACAAGCGGAAGCGATACAACAAAGACGTTTTGTGAAAATGCTTAATGTACCTAAAACTCGTGAGCTTAGGTCTGTTGTTCTTTCTATGAACCGAATGGCTGAAAAGTTAGAAAAAGAGTTTGCTGCTGAAGTAGAAACGGCCCAATGGTTACAATCCAAAGCTTTTAAAGACCCTGTTAGTGGGTTAGGTAATAGGCACTTTTTTGAGAGTCAAATGAAATCGCACTTTTCTGAACGGGAACGCGGTTTTGATGCATTAGCACTAATTAGTCTTGCTGATTTGGCTAAACTTAATAATGAGCAAGGGTACGAATCAGCAGACCTTTTCATTCAATCTGCGGCTGAGATATTGTCCAAAAAGGTATCGGCAGTATCTACCTTTGCTACTTTGGCTCGTTTATCTGGTGCGGATTTCGTCTTGCTAATCCCTAATTTTGGTCGTAGTCAGCTTGAACTGATCTTGTCTGAAATCATGGGTGAGTTAATGGAGCTTCATACCGCAGAGATCAGTTATTCTGAGTCTGTTGCTAATATTGGTGCGGTTATTATCGATGGGAGTGTGGATAGATCTAATGCTATGTCTCAGGCGGATGAGGCGTTACGTGAAGCTAAGCGACAAGGGATGAATACTGCGAAGGTCTTAGGGCTTCAGGGAGCTCAAAGCGTGGCTATCAATAGGACGAAATGGAAAGAAATTATTGAAAAAACAATACTCCACCGTTCTTTTAGCCTTAAAAAGCAAAAGGTGGTCTCTATCAATCAATCAACCCCTGAAGTGCTTCATGAAGAAGTTTTTATTGGGTTGGAATATGAAGGGAAAAATTACCACGCTGGGTATTTTATTGGCTTAGCGAATCAGTTTGATCTATGTGATCAGCTAGACCGAGTTATTATTGAGCGGGTGATTGATTTTATTAAATCTAGAAACCTAGAGAAACCTTTGGCCATTAATTTGTCTGCTTCATCCTACGCTAAACCAGAATTTATTTCGTGGTTGGATAAAGTGCTAAGTCAGACAGAAGAGAGTGTTAAGAACAAATTGATCTTTGAAATATCGGAGCAAAGTGTTTTGGCTGAAGAATCACAGACTCAAGTGTTAGCCGATCTATTGAAGAAGCATAGTGTTGTATTTGGTATTGATAATGTTGGGAAGCAAATTTCTGCCTTCCAATATTTACAAATGTTGATGCCAGATTATGTGAAAATTGATTCTTCTTATACGCGTATGGCAGCGGGTAAAGAGTCTGAATCCTTCTTCATGCACACTTTATGTAAGGTATTTAGTAGCTTGAATATTGATGTTATTGCAACAGGTGTAGAGCATGACAAGCAATTGAAAGCATTGGCCCGTTTCGATGTTACTGGAGCTCAAGGCTATTGTGTCGGCCGAGCTCAAGAAATGTAATAGCTACTAATCTTTTGCCTTGGAGGCTCTTTTTATATCAAAGAGTCTCCGTCAGTATTTTGAGTTTCTATCATTAGGTCATCTTCACCATTGTGAACACGGCGAACCCATTTTCTTCCCAAGATTTTTTTCTGGGCAGCCAGAGGAAGTTCAGTAAATTGGATAAGGCGCTTTTCCGTTAAGAGGTCAATTAAATCCTCGATGATACGCATCATATCGTTATCGGAATTGGCTAATATTTGCTGGGTGCTGGTGTTTTCTGAGGTGAATTTCTTTTCTAATATCGCCGCAACAGTTGGCTCATTTGGAGCGACCAGTAGGTCATATTCATCCGTTTGAGATGCTGAAACGTCAATGATAACGCCTTCATCGTTCACTTTTGCGTATAGCATTATGGTATCCTCAGTGCGTAAATTTGTATTTCATGTCTTAGTGAGCTTTATATATTACTTAATAAACACTATTCTAGACAGATACATTATAGATTGGTTTGTAAATAAGACTTTCGGTAGTTTAGGAGAATATAGAGTATGTCTGACTCTGATCAACCAGAACAGAACTCTTCGTCACCTGTAGGAAATGATTCTTATGAAAAAGATAAAGTCATGAATGCTCAAGGCGAAACGGAAAAGACGACGCCAGATCAAGAAGAGTTAGCAAAAGCTGCAGATCAATGGGATATGCAGAGTGCTTCTTTGGAATATCCAAACCCGCTTTTGGATTGTTTAGTTTTATTAAGTAAATATTTCCATAACCCTTATACAGCAGACAGTATTGCCGCTGGATTGCCTATTACAGATAACGCAATGACGCCTGAGCTGTTTCAGCGTGCGGCAAAGCGTATCGGTATCAGTACACGTTTTGTTAAACGACCTTTAAACAAGATCCCAGATATGGTTTTGCCTGCCGTCCTGCTGCTAAAGGATAAGCAGGCTTGTGTTCTATTAGAAATGGATCGAGCTAAGAAGACGGCAAAAATTTTTCGCCCAGAATCTGGTGAGGGTGAAGTGATCCTCTCTTTAGAGGAACTAGAGTCCTCTTTTACTGGTTATAGTTTTTTTGTTCGCCCTTTGTATCAATTCGACAAGCGTTCGACAAAAGCAGATGAGACTGAGCGCAAAAAAGGACATTGGTTCTGGGGAACTATTACAGGTTCTTGGCGTATATATCGAGATGTGTTTATTGCCTCTCTGCTCATTAATATTTTTGCTTTGGCTAGCCCGCTCTTCGTCATGAACGTTTATGATCGGGTTGTGCCAAATAATGCGTTTGATACCCTTTGGGTTTTGGCAATTGGTGCTTCCGTAGTTTATCTATTTGACTTCTTGTTGCGTAGTTTACGATCTTACTTTATTGATATTGCTGGGAAAAAATCAGATATCCTTATATCGGCTTCTATCTTCTCACGGGTAAGTAATATCACAATGGCCTCGAGGCCCAAGTCTGTTGGTGCTTTTGCAAAGAACCTCCAAGAATTTGAAAGTATTCGCGACTTTATCACATCAGCATCAATTACTACTTTGGTTGATATTCCTTTTATGTTTTTGATCATTGGTGTGATTTGGCTGATTGGTGGCCCAGTAGGTTACATTCCGATCATCACTATCGTACTCATTATTTTATATAGCTTAATTGTTCAAATCCCGCTACGCCGCTCAATAGAAGAAAGTCAGAAAACGGCATCACAAAAGAATGCGGTTCTTATCGAAAGTCTTTATAACGCAGAGAGTGTAAAGCTGAATAATGCCGAGGGTGTTTTCCAAACACAATGGGAAAACGCTGTCGGTAATATTGCGGATTGGGGGGTGAAAACTCGTCAGTTATCTCAGTCTTGCTCTGCGTTTGCCATGGTTGCCCAGCAATTGACTACAGTTGTTATTGTTATTGTTGGGGTTTACCAAATTTCAGAAGGTCTAATGAGTATGGGCGCGCTAGTCGCTGCTGTTATGTTAACTGGACGGGCACTTGGACCTATGGCGCAAGTGGCGAGCTTGGCAACACGTTACAATCAGGCAAAATCTGCTTTCAGCTCATTGAATGAAATTATGTCTTCACCGGTAGAAAACCCAGATGATGTGAAGTTTGTACATCGTCCAGTGTTCAATGGTGACTTCCAGTTTGAAGCCATTAACTTTTCTTACCCTGACCAAGAGCAAACTGCAGTTACAGACGTTAATATTAATATCCAACAAGGTGAAAAAGTCGCGATTATTGGGCGCATTGGTTCAGGTAAATCTACATTAGGTAAGTTAATGACTGGCTTGTATACACCAAGTAGTGGAGCAATACGTATTGATGGTGTGGATATTAGACAAGTAAACCCAACAGATTTACGACGGAACATTGGTTCCGTTTCTCAAGACGTCAATTTATTCTATGGCTCAATTAAAGACAATATTGTGATGGGTGTTCCATATATGGAAGACGATGCGATCATTCGAGCGTCGGATTTATCAGGTGTTTCTGAGTTCGCTAACCGTAAACCAAGTGGGCTAGACAGCATTGTTGGTGAGCGTGGAGCATTGCTTTCTGGAGGACAAAGGCAAAGTATTGCAATTGCTCGAGCACTTTTGTTTGATCCACCGATTTTGATTTTAGATGAGCCGACCGCCTCAATGGACAATACGACAGAGTCACGAATGAAGCGTCGTTTAATGGAAGCGGTAAAGGACAAGACTCTTATTTTGATTACACACAAAGCCTCTATGCTGGATATGGTTGATCGTATTATTGTTATGGACAATGGTCGACTTATTGCGGATGGTCCAAAAGCACAAGTGCATGAAGCGCTCCGTCAAGGCAAGTTGAAGGTTAGTTAATAATGAGTAACAAAAATCAAGTATCTCAAAATGACTTAGAGTATTTAACAGACCGTAATGCGGCTCTTATGCTTAGAACCCCTAGAGGTGGCCGCATTATTCTCTGGGTTATCTTTATCTTTATCGCAGTTGCGCTTGTTTGGGCGAATTACACATCATTGGATGAAGTGACGGTTGGGGAGGGGACGGTTATTCCTTCGAGCCAAGTTCAGCAAATCCAAAACCTTGAAGGCGGTATTCTAAAAGAGATTAATGCACAAGTTGGTCAAGTGGTGGAAAAAGGTCAAATCTTGATGACAATTGAGAATACAGAAGCTCTTTCTACTTTGCGTGAACGACAAGCCGAATATATTAACTTGCAGGTTAGAGCAACTCGACTTCAAGCTGAATCTTATGGTGTTGAGCCAGAATTTGACCAAGATGCGTTAGAGCAATATCCCTTAGTTGTCACGCGAGAGCTGGACTTGTACAAGAACAAAATAGAGTCGTTACGAGCGAATCAAGTGAGTTTTCAGCAGCAAATAGAGCAAAAGAAACAAGAAGTAGTTGAATTGCAAGCTAAACTAGAGAACTTAAGACAAAGTTACGCCTTTTCAAAAGAAGAGTTAGATTTGACTCGTCCTGCGTTTGAGCAAGGTGCTGTTTCTAGAGTGGAATTACTTCAACTTGAAAGAGACGTGAATCAGCTTAAAGGGGATTTAGAGGCGACGGAGTTAGCTATTCCTCGAGCGGGTTCTGCACTTAAAGAAGCACAAAGTAAATTAGCGGAAAGTGATGCACAGTTTAGAACGGAAGCACAAGAAGAGTTGACTAGTGTGCGAAGTAAGTTGGATCAATTAAGAGAGAATACGGTATCACTTGAAGATAAAGTATCGAGAACTCAGGTGCGGTCGCCAGTTAAAGGGATTGTAAAACAAATCCAAACCAATACAGTCGGTGGTGTTATTAAACCTGGTGTCAATATGATGGAGATTGTTCCAATTGAAGATTCTCTATTGATTGAAGCGAAAGTTAGACCAGAAAACATTGGTTTTATCCAACCTGGGTTTAATGCTGTTGTTAAACTTTCTGCTTATGACTTTGCCATTTTTGGTGGATTAAATGGTGTAGTTGAAAATATCAGTGCTGATACAATTTTAGACGAAGAGGGAAACAGCTTTTATCTTGTTCGCGTGAGAACAAACAAAAATTACTTAGGAAGTGACGATTCAAAACTGTCGATTATTCCAGGTATGCAATCTACTGTAGACATTATTACAGGTAAGAAAACGTTACTTGATTATTTATTGAAGCCTATTTTGAAAGCAAAGAATAACGCCCTTAGAGAGAGATAATTACAAAAATAAATTTGTAATTCTTGGCTTGTAACAAATGTTAACAATGGCAATGTTTTCTACTGGTTAGAATCATTTCAGTGGAAACTGACAAAATAACGAGATCTGCTTTGAAAATATTATGTTGGAATACCGATGATGCTGTATGGACGCATTGGAATCAAATAGTTAGTGTCAATGTAGATTTATTTCGAGTTGAGAGTAGAGAAGAAGTTCGTCGATCATTACAAGGTCTATCTGCGGACTTTCGTTATTGCTTTATTTACTTGGCGGATAATGGTTTTGCGAAACATGTTGAGGACGTTGTTGCTTTACGTGAAGAGTTCCCATATCAAAAAATAATCGTTTTTCCGAATCAATCGAGCCAAGCAGCAGCGCTAAGGCTTTTTTCTGTTGGTGTGAGTGGCCAGTGCAATCCTTATATTGGTAAAGAGCAATTGTCGTTGGTATTGTCTGTTGTTGATTCTGGGGAAATTTGGGGTGGAAAGGCTTTCATTCAGCAACTCATTTCACAGTCTGCTGCTAATGCTGTGTCTGAAAATGAGCT
Source organism: Marinomonas sp. 5E14-1 (assembly GCF_039939215.1). NCBI lineage: Bacteria > Pseudomonadati > Pseudomonadota > Gammaproteobacteria > Oceanospirillales > Oceanospirillaceae > Marinomonas > Marinomonas sp. 5E14-1. Next base: position 152,953 of record NZ_JBDXMW010000007.1, read on the forward strand.
TGAAGGGCTATCCGATCGAGAATTAGATGTGACTCAATTGGTTGCTCGAGGGTTGTCAAACAGAGATATAGCAAATGAGATGGGGATTACTGAACGTACAGTAAAAGCTCATTTGACATCTATCTTCAAAAAAACCAATACAAAAGACCGATTGGCTTTGGCTTTGCTAGCTCAAAATTAATAACAACGCGCCTCATTTCGGGGCTTTAACTGGATCTTTGTGCACCAAATCGCTCTCCTCCTTTTCTTTAGGTTTCTTTTTCTTTCTCTATTTTTTATAGGGCCTTGTTAATACAGGGATTTTACGAAAAATTGCCTTTTCTTTTTAGGCTTTAAAATGGCGCATATCTTGCAGTATATAAAAGTATATTTTTATATTTTTATATTTTTTAAGAGAGTGCACTATGTCTGCGCCCCCAGAGAAAGAGTTAACCATCATGCTTGTTGATAATGAGCCTGCCCGAGCAGCCATTGTTGAGCAAGCAATGACAGACAGTGGTTATCGTGTCATTAGGCGCCTTGAGAATGCCAAAAATCTAACGGAAGCTGTTAATCAATATCAGCCTGATATGGTTATTATTGATATTGAATCTCCCGATCGAGATATATTAGAAAATATGTCTCGCCTTACCCAAGATAACCCTCGTCCAATTGTAATGTTTGCCGAAGAAGATGACTCACGACACGTTGAAGCAGCCATTAGAGCTGGCGTCAGTGCATATGTAGTTGATGGTGTTAATAGCGGAAGTGTCAAAGCGCTGTTACAAGTAGCTATTGCGAGGTTTCGCGAATTTCACGCCTTAAGGTCGGAACTGGAAACAGTCAAGAGCCAATTAGAAGACAGAAAACTTATTGATAAAGCGAAAGGTTTAATTATGAAACATCAACAATGTGATGAACCGGCCGCCTACAAAGCATTAAGAAAGTTAGCCATGGACCGCAGCCAACGTATGACAGAGGTCGCACGTAACATTATATCGGTAATGGAACTCATGGGAGGTGCAAAGTGAGCCCAAAACAAGAGAATACGACACCTTTGCATAACGGGACCGTTCGTATTGGATTCATTCCATTAATAGATTGTGCCCCTTTTGTTATTGCAAAAGAAAAGGGCTTCTTCGTTTCAGAGGGTGTAGATGTAGAGCTTTCTAAAGAAGCATCTTGGGCTAGCATTCGTGACAAAGTTGCGTTTAATGTACTTGATGGCGCTCATATGTTGGCTTCTATGCCTATAGCAGCCACGTTAGGGGTAGGTACCATCAAAAAAGCGATGCAAACCAGCTTTACTGTAAGTCATAACGGAAATGGCATAACCATTGGTAATGCTCTTTATGATCAGCTTCAGCATTATTCTGAGTCGGTTGCAGATATTCGTACGGGGGCAGCACTCAAAAAATTGATTGATAATCGAGATAGGCAAGATACGCCTCTGCGTTTTGCTATTGTGTATCCATATTCTTCGCATAATTATCAATTACGAGATTGGTTGAGCCGTGTGGGTATTAGCCCAGATAAAGATGTACAAATTACTGTTGTGCCGCCAGTAAAAATGCTCGATGCACTTAAGTCAGGTGAAATAGATGGTTATTGTGTGGGTGAGCCCTGGAATAGCCTTGCTGTTGAACAAGGTGTAGGGCACATGTTGGTTACAGGCTATGAAATTTGGGGGAGTACGCCTGAGAAAGTGTTTGGTGTGAATTCCTTATGGGCAGAACAGAATGAATTGGCCCACTTAGCTGTTATTAGGGCTCTGGAGAAAGCATGTACTTGGGTAGATGAAGCGGAAAATCAAACTGAATTATTAGAAATATTAAGTCATCCAGATTATTTAAATTGTACGGTTGAGCAATTGGTATATGGCTTTAGTGCGATTAAACCTAAAGGGCAATTCGACTGGCCAATGGAGGCTTATCAGCGCTTTTCTGGAAGTGAAATTAATAAGCCTTTACCAAGTTACGCTTTGTGGATTATGGCGCAAATGCACCGTTGGCAGCAACTAGAAGGTTTTCCTTCATTGAATGAAGTGGCTGAGCAAGTGTATCGCAAAGACCTTTATTATAAAGCGTTAGGGCTTGATGTTGAGAAAGATGATTCTTGGCGTTTGAACTCTTCAGCAGAATCCAATTGGTTAGAGGCTGTATCGACAGGAAATGTTTCTTTGCACTCGGAGGGTATTTTGAAAGGTTTTAGTGAGTAGCGTGTCTTTTTATGGTGCGTAGTGCGTAAGAAATGAGCGCGGCTTAGTGTTTTATTTGTCAAAAACTGCACTTTTTTTACTTAAATTTATTAAAAAACATTATATATCAATGGTTTGTTTTTTTTGGCATATAACGTGCTTTCTTTTTATGTATCAAGTTTTAATAAAATTTTGGTGAGGTTGGCAACGATGTCTAACTATCACCCACATTATTAGCAGTTCAATGTAGGGCTGTTTATGAATGGCAAAGGCGCCTGTGGACACATTAATTGTGATCCGCATGCGCCTTTTTTTGTTTTTACGTTTCTCAAGTGGAGCATAGTTATGAATATGAGATCTTTGAAAGCGGTTTTATCCTTACCCGAGTTAGCCTCTTCAACTAAGAAGGTAGGTCTTTCTTTACTGATTGGTTCTACATTCCTATCTGGAATTGCTCATGCTGAGCTTGGTTACCCAGAAAAAGAAGAGCTCAAATTTGGTTTTATAAAATTAACTGATATGGCGCCTTTAGCGATTGCCTACGAGAAAGGTTATTTCGAAGATGAAGGCTTATATGTCACGCTAGAAGCACAAGCAAACTGGAAAGTATTATTAGATCGAGTGATTGATGGGCAGCTTGATGGTGCTCATATGTTGGCGGGTCAACCTTTAGGAGCAACTATTGGTTATGGGACAAAGGCTAACATTATTACTGCATTTAGTATGGATTTGAATGGTAATGGCATCACCGTTTCTAATGATGTTTGGGCTGAAATGAAAAAGCACATTCCAAGCGGCTCTGATGGAAAACCAGTTCATCCAATCAGTGCTAGTGCTTTAAAACCTGTTATCGATGGTTATAAAGCAGAGGGAAAACCATTCAAAATGGGAATGGTGTTTCCTGTCTCTACTCATAACTACGAATTACGTTATTGGCTAGCAGCTGGTGGTATTCATCCTGGTTACTATGCGCCAACGAAAGGTGATACAAGTGGTCAGATTGATGCGGATGCCTTGTTGTCAGTAACGCCTCCACCGCAAATGCCAGCAACAATGGAAGCAGGAACCATTCACGGTTACTGCGTGGGTGAACCTTGGAACCAGCAAGCAGTATTTAAAGGTATTGGTGTTCCAGTTATTACCGATTACGAAATCTGGAAAAACAATCCAGAGAAAGTATTTGGTGTGAGTGGTGATTGGGCAGAAGAATATCCAAATACACACATTCGTGTTGTAAAAGCCATGATTCGTGCAGCGAAATGGTTGGATGAAAATAACAATGCTAACCGTCCCGAAGCAGTTGAAATCTTGTCTCGTAGTGATTATGTCGGTGCCGATTACGACGTTATTGCTAACAGTATGACTGGGACATTTGAGTATGAAAAAGGTGACAAACGTGAAGTTCCTGACTTCAACGTATTTTTCCGTCATAACGCAACTTACCCTTACTACAGTGATGCTATCTGGTACCTGACTCAAATGCGTCGTTGGGGACAGATTGCAGAGCCTAAGTCAGATGAATGGTTCATGAACGTAGCGAAAGAAGTGTACCGTCCAGACATCTATGCTCAAGCGGCCAATGCTTTGATCGAAGATGGTTTGATGGTGGCATCTGAATTCCCAGATTTTGAAGCAGAAGATGGCTTCAAAGCACCACAAAGTGACTTTATCGATGGTGTTACTTATGACGGCAAAAAACCAAATGATTACCTGAAAAGCTTTGAAATTGGTTTGAAAGGCGACGACCAAATATAAGTAAAGCGAATAATAAGACAGTCAGTCAGGCTGTCTTATTTTGTTAAACAGAGTGAGAGAGAAATATGAATATACCGAGCTTATCCATAGCGTCATTGAAAGACAAAGTAGAAAGCATTTCATTGAAAAGCTTGTTGCTTCCTCTTTTTGGGATTTTGGTTTTTATTTCGTTATGGCAGGTTGGTGCAAGCCGAGTTCATACTTCTTTAGGAGAGTTCCCAGGGCCATCAGTTGTATACGAGCAATGGAATAGTCTTGTAGCTGAACATCAAAACGAGCGAGTTAAGGAAGAAGCGTTTTATGAGCGCCAAGAAAAACGCATTGAAGCGCGTCAAGCGAAAGATCCTAGCTATGTGGGTAAGTTAAGAGATTACACAGGTAAGCCAACCTTTTTTGATCAAATATTTACAAGCCTTTATACCGTATTGGCAGGTTTTGGATTGGCGAGTCTTATCGCAATTCCGCTTGGTATTTTAATTGGTCTTAATAGTTCAGTTTACAGTGCTCTTAATCCGGTTATTCAAGTATTTAAACCGGTTTCACCGCTTGCATGGTTGCCTTTGGTCACTATGGTTGTGAGTGCGACCTATGTTACAGACGATCCAATGTTTTCGAAATCTTTCCTAACCTCCATGTTTACTGTGACGTTATGTTGCATGTGGCCGACTTTGATTAATACAGCCGTAGGTGTAGCAGCGGTAGAGAAAGACTTGTTAAACGTATCAAAAGTATTGCGTCTGAATTGGATGACCCATGTCATCAAGATTGTTATCCCTTCTGCTATCCCATTGATGTTTACCGGACTTCGTTTGTCTTTAGGTATTGCTTGGATGGTTCTTATCGCAGCAGAAATGCTGGCTCAAAATCCAGGTTTAGGTAAGTTTGTTTGGGACGAATTTCAAAACGGTAGTTCTAACTCGCTAGGGCGAATTATGGTGGCGGTGTTGATGATTGGTTTTATCGGATTTTTATTAGACCGAGCTATGCTTGTAGTTCAGCGTTTTGTCTCTTGGGATAAAACACAAGTATTACGTTAATGGTTAACTAGATAAGACTAAGTAGGAGATAAATATGTCAACCCATTTGGATATCAGCAAAGTTTCTATCGAGTTTCCAACCCCAAAAGGTTCGTTCAAAGCGCTTGATAATGTCAGTTTGAAAATTAACAAAGGGGAGTTCGTTTCCCTGATAGGTCACTCTGGTTGCGGTAAATCTACTGTTCTGAATATTGTTGCAGGACTTTATGATGCAACGGAAGGCGGTATTTTACTTGATGGAAAAGAAGTGAAAGGCCCAGGCCCAGAGCGTGCTGTTGTTTTCCAGAACCATTCCTTGTTGCCTTGGTTGACGTCATACCAAAATGTTGAATTGGCGGTTAAACAGGTTTTCAAGAAGACAAAGTCTAAAAAAGAAATGCACGAATGGATTATGCACAACCTAGACCTTGTGCATATGACTCATGCGGCAGACAAACGGCCTGATGAAATTTCAGGTGGTATGAAGCAGCGTGTAGGTATTGCGCGTGCGCTGGCAATGGAGCCAAGTGTTTTGCTAATGGATGAGCCTTTTGGAGCTTTGGATGCTTTAACCCGTGCACACCTTCAAGACTCTTTGATGGAGATTCAAAAAGATCTAAATAACACAGTCATTATGATTACTCATGATGTTGATGAAGCTGTCTTACTGTCTGATCGTATAGTCATGATGACGAATGGTCCAGAGGCGACCATAGGTGAAATTCTTCATGTAGATTTAGAACGTCCACGAGATAGATTGGCATTGGCTAATGACCCTAAATATGTTGATTACCGTGCGCAGGTACTGACTTTCTTATATGAGAAACAGCGCAAAGTTGAGCCTATTTCTGCTGCGAAAGCGAAAAAGGCATCAGGCACAAATTCAGCAGTGAGTGCTTAAGAATATGCGTCAAGAAGGCTGTGTTCGTATTGTTATTGTTGGTGGTGGAATGGCAGGCAGCAAGCTGGCGTTTGAATTGATGCAGCAAAAAAATGCGAATTATTCTATTACACTGATTGGTGAAGAAGCTCAGGTTGGATACAACCGAATCATGCTGTCTTCTTTGTTGGCCAAAGATATTTCAGACCATGAAATGTCTTTGGTTGATACGGAAAAAATGCAGCAAGAAGGTGTGTCTATTATTGCTGGTGATGGGGTTGAGAGCATTGACCTTGAGGCTAAAGTGGTTTGTTTAGCCAGCACTAGAACCATTGGCTATGACAAATTGATTATGGCGACAGGTTCACGAGCAAAAATCTTGCCTATTGATGGGGCGAAGGCGTCAAATGTGATGGGCTTTCGTACTTGGAACGATGTCAACGTTATGGCGAGCCTTCAACAGAAGCGTTCTGTTTGTGTCATTGGTGGTGGCTTGCTGGGATTAGAGGCAGCTGTTGGACTAGTTAAGCGAGGTCATAAAGTTACTGTTTTTCATCGCTCAAAGTGGTTGTTGAACCGACAGCTAGATACTGAATCGGCTGCTTTGTTAGGTAGCCGATTAGAGCAAATGGGAATTGAGTTTCGTCTGGGCGAATCGCCATCTTCTTTTATCCAATCAGAAAACGGTCTTGTTAATCAAGTTGTGCGCGCGGATGGTGAACGAGTTGCAGCTGACTTAATTGTTATGGCGGCAGGAATTTCACCAGAAATTGCTTTGGCGAAGTCAGCTGGTTTAAAAGTAAATCAGGCGATTATAGTGGATGAAAAAATGCAAACGTCCCATCGAGATGTTTTTGCATTAGGCGAATGCTGTGAATTTGAACAGCAGACTTTTGGTTTAGTCGCTCCTATTTGGGATCAGATAAAAGTGTTAATCAGTGTGCTGAATGACAAAGATGCCAGCTTTTCAATTGAGCCTACTCCAACCAAATTAAAAGTATCTGGTGTGAATCTTTTTTCAGTCGGGAAGATTCAAGCAGACCCAGAAGACTCATGCATCTTCTTTAAAGATGTAGGAGCCAATCATTACCGCAAACTTATCGTCAACGATGGCGTATTAGTTGGAGCAATTCTTTATGGCAACGTTGCCGATGGGAGCTGGTATTTTCAGCTAATTAAAAACAAAACTAATGTCTCTGACATGCTTGAACTACTGGTGTTTGGGGAAGCATATTGCTGCCCAAAAGTGGCCTAATTAAGCGGTTTTAGACGTTGCTAGTTAAAAGCAAGGGGAACACGATGACATCTAACATACCTCTATCGGCCAATAAACCACATCTTGTTGTAGTGGGGAATGGTATGGTCGGCCACCATTTTGTTGAACAGATTATTGCCCAAGGTGGTCATAAAACTTTCCATATTACCGTATTTGGTGAAGAGCCTCATTTAGCCTATGACCGTGTGCATCTCAGTGAATATTTTACTGGTAAAGGCGCAGCCGATTTGGCTATGACAGACGGTACGTTATATGACGATAATGGCGTTCGTTACTTTACAGATAGTCTTGTAACCGAGATTGACCGTGAAGCCAAAACACTACTTTTGCAGAATGGTGATTCATTAGCATATGACAAGCTTGTTTTGGCCACAGGTTCTTATCCTTTTGTTCCGCCAATTCCGGGTCACAAACGTGATAACACCTTTGTTTATCGAACATTGGAAGATTTGGATGCTATTCGAGATTGTGCCAAGAAAGTGACTCGTGGCACAGTTGTAGGCGGTGGTTTGTTAGGTTTGGAAGCTGCAAATGCCTTAAAGAATCTCGGGTTAGAAACCAGTGTTGTAGAGTTTGCCCCTCGACTTATGCCTGTTCAGTTAGATGAAAAGGGCGGTAGTGTTCTGAAAGGAATGATCGAAGCTTTAGGTGTGAAGGTTTATACCGATACAGCGACACAAGAAATTGTCGATGGAGAAACGGCTTTCCATCGTATGAATTTTGCTGATGGCACACACCTTGAAACAGATTTGATTTTGTTCTCTGCAGGTATTCGACCTCAAGATGCATTGGCGAAGCAGTCTGGCCTAGAAATGGGCGAGCGTGGCGGTATCACTATTAATAACCAATGCCAAACCAGCGATGCAGATATTTACTCGATTGGTGAATGTGCGCTTTGGAATAATCGAATCTTTGGTCTGGTTGCACCAGGTTACACCATGGCGAAAGCAGCAGCAGGTCATTTGATGGGCGATGCAGGTTTGTCATTTACTGGTGCAGATATGAGTACCAAGTTGAAGTTACTTGGTTGTGATGTAGGTTCGGTTGGTGATGCTCATGGCACTTCACAAGGCTGTAAGGTTTTTGTTTATCAAGACGAGTTGAGCCAGAGCTACCGCAAAATGGTTGTTTCAGAAGATGGCAAGAAATTGCTAGGCGCGGTGTTAGTCGGTGACAATAGTTATTACGATACCTTGCTGCAATACTATTTGAATGCGATTGATTTACCTGAACAAGCGCAATCTTTGATCTTACCAGCAATGGATGGCGCACCCGCTGCGTTGGGAGTTGACGCTTTGCCGGCGACAGCGTCAATTTGTAGTTGTCATAATGTATCGAAGCAAGATATCAGTGATGCTGTCTGTGGCGGAGCTTTGTCTGTTGGTGATGTGAAAGGAATGACAAAAGCCGGAACAGGTTGTGGGGGTTGTGCTGCTTTGCTGAAAAAAGTAGTCGATAGCGAGCTGCTTGCGCTAGGGGTGGAAGTCAGCACAGACATTTGTGAACACTTCGCTTATACGCGTCAGGACTTATATAACATCATCAAAATTGGCAAGATCAAAAGCTTTGATGAGTTGTTAGAAAAGCACGGTAAAGGTCACGGTTGTGAAATTTGTAAGCCCGCGGTTGGCTCTATCTTAGCCAGTGTTTGGAACGAATATGTTCTTAAAAAAGAGCACATTATCTTGCAAGATACCAATGATCGCTTCCTAGGTAATATGCAGAAAGACGGTACTTACTCTATCGTTCCTCGTATTCCTGGTGGCGAGATTACACCAGAAAAATTGATTGTGCTTGGTGAGGTGGCAAAAGAATACAAGCTTTATACCAAGGTAACAGGTGGTCAACGTATTGATTTATTTGGTGCGACCTTGCCTCAGCTGCCAGAAATCTGGAAAAAGCTTGTCGACGCGGGTTTTGAAACAGGCCAAGCCTACGGTAAGTCATTACGAACGGTTAAGTCTTGTGTTGGTAGTACTTGGTGTCGTTATGGTGTGAATGACAGTATGACCATGGCAGTTGATTTGGAGAACCGTTATAAAGGTTTGCGTTCTCCTCATAAAATCAAGTTTGCCGTGTCTGGCTGTACTCGCGAGTGTGCAGAAGCACAAAGTAAAGACATTGGTGTTATTGCGACAGAAGGCGGTTGGAACCTTTATGTTTGTGGTAACGGTGGTATGAAGCCCCGTCACGGCGACTTATTTGCTACTGACTTAGATGATGAAACACTCATTAAGTATATCGATCGCGTATTAATGTTTTACACAAAAACCGCAGATCGACTGCAACGAACTTCCGTCTGGATGGATGGCCTTGAAGGTGGTCTAGAGTATCTAAAAGAAGTCGTTATAGGGGATAAGTTAGGCATGTGTGACGAGCTGGATGCAGCGATGAATTATGTTGTTGATACCTTCCAGTGTGAGTGGAAAACAACATTAGAAGACCCAGAAGCACTGAAAACATTCCGTCAATTTGTTAACTATGATGGTGTGGATGACAATGTTGTTTTTGTTGAAGAGCGTGATCAAATTCGCCCTGCGACAGAAAAAGAAAAGTTAGAATTGATTGCGAAGGTGGGTTAATAAGATGGCATCACAGTGGAAATTAGTTTGTAAGCAAAGTGATCTTATTAGAGGTGCTGGAGTGGCGGCTATGGTTGATGGTCAGCAAGTGGCACTTTTTTATATAACTGAGTCTGACGATAAGGTGTTTGCTATCAGTAATTGGGACCCATTTGGCAAAGCAAACGTTTTATCTCGTGGCCTGGTTGCTCACCTTCAAGGCAATTGGACTGTTGCTAGCCCTTTGTATAAACAACACTTTGTGTTGTCTTCTGGAGAATGTCTGGAAGATGAAGTGGTTCGAATTCCTTGCTGGAAAGCCAAACTAGAAGGGAATGATGTGTACATTTCTGAAGCTTAATGTGTATTTTTGCATTATTTTGGTGCAAAAAATTGAGGCCTTATGCTATTAGTAAAAGATCACTCGTCCATTTATAGGGGATTGATAGCGAATACATGGATTTAACATCTTTTATCAAAACTGGCTTGTTTATTGCTTAGTATAAAAGTAACTGATGCACCGTAAGTCGACGAAGGTTTACACATAAAGCAATCAGATATTACAAAAGGCAACGAGGCCCAATCGCTTTTCTAGAAAAGCGATTGGGCCTTTTTTTGTTTTTGGATAATAGGTTTGAGGAGTGATCATGACAGCACGAATTGAGAAAACGACTTGTCCATATTGTGGCGTAGGGTGCGGGGTGAATTTTACTGTACCAAATGCCACTACTGACCCTGTTGAGCCAGTGTCTGGAGATCGTGATCATCCTGCTAACTTTGGTCGCTTATGCGTTAAAGGTAGTAGCCTCGCACAAACCATTCAATCTGACGATAGATTGTTGACTCCTATGGTGCATGGCGAGTCTGCTACTTGGCAAACGGCGATTGAGACGGTCAGTGAAAAAATTGCTCAAGTGGTAAAGGATCATGGTTCTGATGCTTTTGCGTTTTATCTTTCTGGGCAGATTTTGACAGAAGATTATTATGTAGCGAATAAGTTAGCCAAAGGCTTCATTGGAACGTCTAATGTCGATACCAACTCTCGATTGTGTATGGCGTCAGCGGTTGTTGGTTATAAGCGTGCTTTTGGCTCTGATACCGTTCCCTGTAATTATGAAGACTTAGAACTGTGCGATTTGTTAATCATGGTGGGGTCTAATGCGGCTTGGACGCATCCTATTTTATTTCAACGTATTGCAGAAGCTAAAAAGCAACGTCCTCACATGAAAGTGGTTGTGATTGATCCTAGAGAGACAGCCACTTGTGATATCGCAGATTTGCACTTGGGAATTAAACCTGGCAGCGATGCGGCGATCTTCTCTTATTTGTTACAGCACTCTGTTCAGGCTAATGTGCTTGACCAAGGTTTTATTTCTCGTCACACCAATGGTTTTAAAGAGGCGCTAAATCAGGCGAGTGAGTCAACACCGACGTTGGCTTCTGCGGCAGGATTCTGTGGAGTCAGTGAAAAAGAGTTAAGCCTGTTGGCAAGTTGGTGGACAGAAACGCCAAAAACGGTGACTTTTTATTCTCAAGGTGTGAATCAGTCTTCATCGGGTGTCGATAAATGTAATGCGATTATTAATTGTCATTTAGCAACTGGGCGTATTGGAAAGGAAGGTGCTGGACCGTTTTCGATTACAGGTCAACCGAATGCGATGGGCGGGCGAGAAGTGGGCGGATTAGCGAATCAGTTGGCTGCACACATGGATTTTGCTACGCCAGGTGCTCAGTCTTTGGTTCAGCGTTTTTGGCAAGCGCCTAATATGGCGACAGAAAACGGTTTAAAAACAGTCGATTTATTTCAAGCTATGGAAGAAGGTAAGGTGAAAGTAGTTTGGATTATGTCGACTAATCCTATGGTGAGTCTGCCGGATACGGCTCAAGTGAGAAGAGCGTTAGAAAAGTGTGAGTTGGTTATTGTCAGTGATTGCAAGGCGCATACTGATACCACTGCGATGGCAGATGTCTTATTTCCAGCAACAGGTTGGAGTGAGAAAAATGGCACAGTGACAAATTCAGAAAGAAGAATCTCACGCCAACGAGGTCTTTTACCTGCACCAGGTGAAGCCAAACATGATTGGTGGGCGATGTGTGAAGTAGCTAAAAGCTTGGGTTATCAGTCAGCGTTTTCTTATCGAAATGTGCATGAAATCTTTGTGGAGCATGCGGCGTTATCTGCCTTTGAAAATAATGGCAAACGTGATTTCGATATTGGGCATTTCAGTCAAATGACAAAAGAGGAATACGATGCTTTGATTCCTGTGCAGTGGCCTGTGCCAAAAGGTCGACCAGAGGGCACGGCTCGTATGTTCGAAGATGGCCGCTTTTTTACGCCAGACAAGCGAGCTAAATTTGTACCTATTGTGCCACAATTACCTATTAATCAGTTTTCTCTGGAATGGCCGTTTACACTTAATACAGGGCGTGTTCGAGACCAATGGCACACTATGACACGAACGGGCGATGCCGCTTTATTAACAAAGCACACTGACCAGCCTTATGTAGAAATTCACCCTAGAGACGCAAGAGAGCTTGGTGTTGAAGACAAAACACTTGTTCGCCTTACCTCTTCATATGGGGAAGCCTTGTTGAAGGCAAAAGTAAGTCGAGCAGTGACTCCAGGGAATGTTTTTGCACCAATCCATTGGACGCAACAATTTTCCAATGCATCTGTTGTGTCAAACCTTATTCCTCAAGTAGTTGATCCACTGTCAGGGCAGCCGGAATCGAAACATGCACAAGTTAAACTTGAAGCTGTAAAAGAGGTTTCTTATGGCGTGGTTGTATCTTCAGAGCCGCTTGAAAAACTGGATTTCACTTATTGGTGTTATGTGCCATCTGAACATGGCTATCATTACGAAGTGGTGTGGCCAGTTGGCGAAAATGTGTCTTCGATTCAGGCTTTGTTAAATCAGGAGGGGGCGTCAACAGGAGAGTGGCTGGAATACACTAACCCTGCTACAGAGCAAATTAGGCTGGCGTATATTCAGGATAAAAAGCTTTCTCTTGTTGCGTATTTGCATCCGACACCTGAGTCTATTTCGTGTGATTGGTTAGAGTCAAAATTAGCGGAGCAAGAACCTTTGTCTGAGTTGGATCGTATGGCGATATTAGTCGGATTGCCAGCGAATGTTGAAGATAAAGGCGCTATAATATGTACTTGTTTTCAAGTCGGTAAAAAGCAAATAGAACAAGCAATTACCGATGGTGTTTGTTCAGTCGAAGAGCTCGGTTCATTATTAAAGTGCGGAACAAATTGTGGCTCCTGTCTTCCTGAACTAAAACACTTTATCCCTACTATAACGGAGCTTTCTGCATGAGTAATGCGTTTACACAGTATGTGAAAATTTTAGGGCGCGGTAAAAAAGGCTCTCGTAGCTTGACTACTGAAGAAGCAGATCATGCAATGTCTCTTATTTTAAATGGCAAAGTTGAACCAGAACAGCTAGGTGCTTTTTGGATGCTAATTCGTATCCGTGAAGAAACAGTGGAAGAAACGGTTGGGTTTACTGAGGCCACACGTCAGTTTTTATCAGGAAAAGATCCACTAGAGTTTCACGTAGACCTTGATTGGCCTGCGTATGCTGGTAAGCGTAATGAGTTACCTTGGTTTTTACTTGCTGCGCTTGCTTTGGCAAATTATGGAAAGAAAGTAGTGATGCATGGCCATGCATTTGAAGGTGAAGAAAGAATATTTGTAAATGAGGCCATTAAGCGTTTAGGCTTGCCTATTTCCCATACTCGTCAGGAAGTAAAGGAGAAGGTTGATGAAATTGGTTTTGCGTATATCTCTCTTGAAAGTATCGATTCTACCTTAAGTGACATGATGAACTTGAAATACACATTGGGGTTACGGTCACCAGTTAATACAGTGGTACGCATGATGAACCCATTTCAAGCCGATCATAGTGTGCATGGTGTCTTCCATCGTGGTTATGATGTGTTGCATATTTCAGCTTGTGAGCAATTAAATGACCCTTCTGTCTTGGTATTTCGAGGTGGTAATGGTGAAGCCGAGGTAAATCCGGAAAGAGAGGTAACCTTATGGAAATGGCAGAAAGGGGTTGCCAGTTGGACGAGCTGGTCTAAGGCGGAAAAGGAACATAAGCGTCTTAAGCATAATTTAGATCTAACTCGTCTGACGGACCACTGGAGCGGGTTACAGGTAGATCAATTTGGAGAGCAAGCGGTTCGTCAAACACTTGCTTCCGTTGCTGGGCTCATGTTCGGAGTTGCTTCTCACGAAGAATGTTTAAGTTTGGCTGATGATATATGGTCTAAACGTGACAAAATTTGGTTTTCTAAACTAATTTAAACGAGTTTTTATGGCACTTACATCTCTATCTAGCGCTGTATTGGCTGGTGGAAAAGGCACTCGAATGGGAGGTCAAGATAAAGGACTTCTGTTGTTTCAAAACGAACCTATGGTCATGCCGATTGCTCGTGCATTGAAGTCTGCTTCTGGCTCTGTCTTTGTGAATGCCAATCGGCATGTAGAAGAATATTTAGCATTAGGTTTCGAGGTTGTTTCGGATCATCAGGACTATTCTGAGAAAGGGCCTCTTTCTGGTTTATTGACTTGTTTGATGCGAGCTGATTCTTCTCATTTACTTGTTTCACCATGTGATACACCTCGTATTACGGAGAGCGCTTTTATGGCGCTTATAGAGGCATGTCATATATCTCCAGATAAAATTCATTATTTAGCAGGAGAGTCTGGTAATCATCCATTACATGCGATTTTGCCTGTTCAATCTGCTATAGAGAATTTAAAAGGCTTTTTCGATGAGGCTGGGAGATACAGTGTGATGGTTTTTTATGAAATGTTTGGCTGTAAGAGCGTATTTTGGAATAAAGAGAGCGACTTTTTAAATGTAAACACACCAGATTCATTGCTCTAAGTCTGGTGATGTTTTATTGAAAGCGTTACTTTACAGATTCTATATTTAGGTGATAGGACTCGCCATCTTTTTTGTGTTCTAGTTTAACAAGTAAATAGTCAAATTTTGGAGCAAACCAAAATGAGGTCTGTTTGCCTTTCGCTAAGTTGTCCGTTCGAATAACTTTAATTGCTGATACTTTTCCAAGTTTAGTGTCAATGGTTTCTAAGCTACTGCGCTCGAAAATCCAGTTTTTAATATGCCCGCCATCGGCTACTTGATAATCAAACTCGCTTTTGCCTATTTTCAAATCTTGTCGGATTTGCAGTTGTATGGACAGTTTGTCTAAGGTATTTTGGTTGATTGCAAGATTCCAAGGTTTGTCTTTTATATCGTTTCGAACCAGCATTTTTTCCCAGTCAAACGTCAGTGTTGCTGTTCGCTTTTTGCCAAGTGCGACACTTTTGTATTGGTATTTTGTTGGAATTATTTGGTGATTTTCGACATAAAAGTTGGAAACTTCATTTAGTGAAGCGATCATGCTATCGGCTGAGAATACAAATTGCCAAGTATTATCCGATTTCTTCGATAGGGTTTGTGTGCCTTCTACTTTGAAACTGATGCCCTTTTTCCAAATAGTGCTATAGGTGGCAGAATAAGGTAAAAGAAAGGTATCGTTTGCTGCCTCAGAAGAGAAGGTAGTGGTAGAAAGAACACTCATGAAAAGGCCAATTATATAGATTGAAATTTTACGAGTGATCATTCTTTCTCCCTATTTATATCAGTTCTTGATGATAATGAATGCCGCATTCTGGAATGACCTTGCCATCTAAAATAGCTTGGCCGCTATCATAGCTCAGCCTGTCCTCACTAAACCATTTTACCGTTAAAGGGTAAATAATGTGTTCTAGTAAATGAACCTTGGTTGCCAGAGTGTCTGCTGTCTCATCATTTTCTATTTTGGTACTAGCTTGGAGTATTACTGCGCCTGCATCAAGCTCTGAGCTAACAAAATGCACAGAAACGCCATGCTCTGCTTCTTTTGCGTCAATGGCTCTTTGATGCGTATTCAGCCCTTTATATTTAGGTAACAATGATGGATGAATGTTTAACATTCTACCTTCAAAATGTTTCGTAAAAGTTTCAGTGAGAATACGCATGAATCCAGCTAGCACAACAAGCTTTGGTTGATACTGATCGATGATTTTCTGTAACTCTACATCGAACTCTTCGCGGCTATCAAAAGACTTATGGCTTAGGGCATGAGTCGCAATACCTGCTGATTTAGCGCGCTCTAATCCATAAGCATCTGCTTTGTTGCTGATAACAGCGCAGATATTGATATTTAATTTACCTTGCAAGCTTTGATCAATCAAAGCTTGCAAGTTGCTGCCGCTGCCAGAAATCAAGACAACGATAGGGTAGCTCATGCTTCAGTCTCTAGATCAGAGATAAGCACGTCCTTTCCATTATTACGTGGGCAAATTTCACCTATGATCCAAGCTTCTTCACCTTCTGCTTTTAAGATAGAAAGTGCTTGTTCTGCTTTATCTGCATCAATAGCGAGAATCATGCCGACGCCACAGTTTAATACGCGGTACATTTCTTCTTGCTCAACATTGCCTTGCTCTTGCAACCAATCAAATACAGCAGGGCGTTTCCAGCTAGTTGCATCGATTTTAGCCGCTGCGTCTTCTGGAAGTACGCGCGGAATGTTTTCCAATAAGCCGCCACCTGTGATGTGAGCTAGAGCATTAACAGAAATGCTTTCCATGAGTTTTAGAATGGACTTCACATAGATTCGAGTTGGTGCCATCAAGGCATCTTTTAATACTACGCCATCAATGGTTTGTGTCAGATCAGCGTTGTTCACTTCCAAAATTTTACGGATAAGAGAGTAACCGTTGGAATGAGGGCCAGATGAACCTAGCGCGATTAATGCGTCGCCAGACTTTACTTTGCTGCCATCGATGATGCTATCTTCTTCCACAACGCCAACACAGAACCCTGCTAAATCGTAATCGCCATCATGATACATGCCTGGCATTTCAGCTGTTTCGCCGCCAACTAATGCACAGCCAGCTTGTAAACAACCTTCACCGATACCTGTAACAACATTTGCAGCAACATCAATGTCTAATTTGCCTGTGGCATAGTAATCAAGGAAAAGTAATGGTTCTGCGCCTGCAACCACAAGATCGTTAACACACATGGCAACCAAGTCGATACCAATAGTATCGTGTTGATTTAAATCCATCGCTAGACGAAGTTTGGTGCCTACGCCGTCCGTGCCAGAAACAAGAATTGGATTTTTATATTTTGTTGGAAGACGTGTTAAAGCGCCAAATCCGCCTAAACCGCCCATAACTTCAGGTCGACGAGTTTTTTTGCTTACGCCTTTGATGCGTTCAACAAGTTGGTTGCCTGCGTTGATATCTACGCCAGCGTCTTTATAACTAATTGATGGTTTATCTGACTTGGTCATTGCCTATGCCTTATCATGGTACGAGGAAAAAATGCATTTTAGCATAGTGACGCATTAGGGCTATGGTTCTTTATCATTATGGCAGTAGAATAGGTAAATAAACGAAGGAAGGGCTATGAATTTTCGTATTTTATTATTACTTATTGGTGTTTTTTCAGTTTCATTTGTTCAAGCGGTTACTGTGAAGGGGCTTTATGATGCTGAAATCAATCTACCTGTCACTCAATCTGAGTCAAGAATGCTAAATGAAGCATTTGGTTTGGCAGCAGAAAGAGTACTGATCAAAGTCTCTGGCGATAGAGTAGCGATCACAGGCGATGTGTTGGCGCAGGCTAAGAAAAATGCTTCGACTTGGGTGGCTCAGCATTCAGTGACATCCTTGAGTGAACTGCTTCCGTCTGGCAATGGCTTGGTTCCGAGTAAGCAAGTTAAGGTGACGTTTTATCAAGCATCGATCGATAGCTTTTTATCGCAAAATAATTTACCAGTTTGGGGAGATAATCGTCCTTCCGTTTTGGTTTGGGTCGCAAACGATAATAATGGTATTAGAGCGTTATCAGGCTCGAAATCACCTTCTAGTGTGCTTAATCAGTTTGCGTATTTTTCCAATATGGTTGGTTTGGCTATTTATGCTCCTTTATTGGATGACACGGACAGAAGTAATATTAGTGCTGCAGATGTTTGGGGTTTTTTTGAAGATACTATCGTGAATGCTAGTAAGCGATACCAGACTGATGCAGTCGCTGCATTGAGAGTGAGTAGTTATGTAGGGCATGTGGGTGGAAGCTTATTGGTATTGCTTAAAAATGGAGAAACAGAACGCTTTGTTTTAAATGGTGAGACGCTTGATGATGTTGTGGAGCAAGCAAGTACCCAGCTGGCAAAAGCGTTTTCTTCTCGGTATGCCTCTGTTCGCAATAGTAATTCAGTTAATAAGCTAAATATCCAAGTAATAGGTATAACAAGTTACAATGTTATGAAGAGGACTCAATCCTATTTAGAAACAATCGGTGTAGTAAGGAACGTTGATTTAGTGCAAGTTGATGGTGAAAAAGTTGAGTTCTCAGTTGAAATCGATGGGGATAAACAGAAACTTTTTAATTCTATTTCATTGAGTCACTTGCTCGTGAATTTGCCATTAAACGCATTAGAATCTGATGCAAGTCGCGTGGTTTCATATCAATACAATGGAGCGAAATAATGACAGATGTATCAAATGGTCAAGCCGTAGAGCGGGATTTTTACGCACGATCTGCAGAAGAGCAAAAAGACTTTTTGTCTCAGACTTGGTGCAACACTTGTGGTGAAGTGGATTTAGGTATGATTAATCCTAAAGAGTTCGAAGCACCAGAGCGAGTTTGGATAGAAGGTGACTGTGTGAAATGTGGTCAAAAGACGATTACAGAAATAGTGGAAGAAGATGAATGATCTTTTTCTTGCTTTAGATTGGAGTAAAAAAATCGCGCTATAAGCGCGATTTTTTTACTATCAAAGATTGCTACTTGTCAGTAGGGTAATCTCTTTGTGGATGGCCCACATATAATTGACGTGGGCGGCCAATCTTGTAAGGTCCAGAAATCATTTCATTCCAGTGTGAAATCCAACCAATTGTACGAGACATAGCAAAAATTACTGTGAACATACTTGTTGGGATTCCGATCGCTTTCATGATTATGCCTGAGTAGAAGTCCACGTTTGGATAAAGCTTACGCTCTACAAAGTATGGGTCTTCAAGAGCGATTTGCTCTAGACGCTTTGCGATTTTCAGTAATGGGTCATCAGACATACCAAGTTCAGCCAATACTTCGTCACAAGTTTCACGCATTACTTTGGCGCGAGGGTCGAAGTTTTTGTAAACACGGTGTCCGAAGCCCATTAGGCGGAATGGGTCATTTTTGTCTTTTGCTTTGGCGATAAATTCGTCGATGTTCTCAACATCACCAATTTCTTCAAGCATTGTTAGTACGGCTTCGTTAGCGCCGCCGTGAGCTGGCCCCCAAAGTGTTGCAATGCCTGCAGCGATACAAGCAAATGGGTTGGCACCAGATGAACCTGCTAGACGAACAGTGGACGTAGATGCGTTTTGCTCGTGATCCGCATGTAAAATGAAGATACGATCCATTGCTTTAGCAAATACAGGGTTAACTTTATAGTCTTCGCAAGGTGTGGCAAACATCATATATAAGAAGTTCTCAGCGTAAGATAGGTCATTACGTGGGTACATAACCGGCTGATCTTTTGAGTACTTGTAGCAAATAGAGGCCAATGTTGGCATTTTTGAAATTAAGCGAAATGCTGCAATTTCACGATGTTTAGGATCGTTGATATCCATGTTGTCTTGATAGAAAGCAGATAACGCACCTACAAGACCACACATGATAGCCATTGGGTGAGCGTCATTTCTGAATCCATCAATGAATTTGTGCATGGATTGATTGACCATGGTGTGTTTGTTGACCATGGCATCAAATTCTTCTTTCTGCTTCTTATTCGGTAGTTCTCCGTAAAGAAGTAAGTAGCAAGTTTCTAAGTAATCTGAATGTTCAGCAAGCTGGGCAATTGGATAACCGCGATGCAAAAGAATTCCCGCTTCACCGTCTATGTAAGTAATAGATGATTCGCAAGAGCCAGTAGACATAAAGCCTGGGTCATAGGTGAATACACCGTTAGCACCTAAGCCACGGACATCAATAACGTCTGTGCCTAAAGTACCTGAAAGAACAGGAAGTTCGATAGTTTTATCGATCCCATCCACTTTGAGTGTTGCTTTTTTATCAGCCATTTATAGTCTCCTTCGTATTCTGGTCCGGGGCTAAGGGATCTTAATTTGACTCTCCTGGCCCAGAAGGTGCGCAAAAAATACTGTTTCTACACTATAAAAGTCAATCTTGTTCACTTACACAGTATTTACATTGTAGAGGTGTATTTCGTAATTATATGACAAAATTGCAATAAGATCTTTTTCTGTTTCTATATGGATGTGGTTTTATCTTGTTGATTGCAAAGCAAATTAAAGTGATTTATATATGTTTTTTTTATGTAATTTTATACCATTATTGTTTCGGCTTATACCTACATTCATTTGATGAATGGTGATCATTGAAAACCTCTTGTTCAGTCTATTTGTCTTAGTATTTTTCACTGGTCTATAATTGCTGTCCCGATGATTTCATTGATTTGCTGACGTAAAGTAATAAAAGAGAGTCGCTTTTAGAAAGTCGTTTGCAAATCGATGAGATTTTCAAAGCAGGTCTATGATGTGCTTTGTTGCTCTCTATATATTTGTGGTGAGTGCAGTACATATTAGATATTGGGTCGTGATTGACCATTCAATCGTTAAGATGGTGTAAATGTCGTGAATAAAAAAAGACCAGTCAACCTTGATATTTCTACAATATCAATGCCAGTCACAGCAGTCGTTTCTATTCTTCACCGCATAACAGGAATCATTCTTTTTGTGGGTTTGGTGTTCTTGTTTTATGCGTTTGACCTTTCCTTGCAGTCACAGGAAGGTTTTGATCAAGTGGTGAGTGTTTTTCAAACAAGTTTTCTTGCGAAATTCATTATTTGGGGGGTTGTATCTGCATTAATGTATCACCTTGTGGCAGGAGTGAAGCATTTGTTTATGGATTTGGGGTATTTCGAAGAGTTGGAGAGTGGACGTAATGCTGCTGTCGCTAATTTAGCAATTGCCACGGTTTTGATCGTGTTAGCAGGAGTGTGGATATGGTAACTCAGATTACAAGTTTTGGCCGTTCTGGACTTTATGATTGGATGGTGCAGAGAATCTCTGCCGTTGTCTTATCTTTATATACAGTATTCATTATTGGTTATTTATTGCTGAACCCAGATCTTACATACGACCAGTGGAGTGCTTTGTATGAAGCAACATGGATGCGTATTTTTAGTTTGATGGTTCTTTTGTCGATTGGTGTTCACTCATGGATTGGTTTGTGGTCTATTTCTACGGACTATATTAAAGCCACTGGTGCGCGTTTTTTCTTTCAATCTATATGTGGCCTTGCGATGTTCGTCTATATCGTATGGGGTGTTCAGGTTATTTGGGGACTATAAGTAATGGCGAATATTCGTACTATTTCTTTTGATGCCATTGTTATTGGCGGTGGTGGTGCAGGCATGCGTGCTGCACTTCAGCTTACTGAATCTGGTTTAAATACAGCTTGTGTAACTAAAGTATTTCCAACTCGTTCACACACGGTTTCTGCGCAAGGTGGTATTACTTGTGCAATTGCAAGTGACGATCCTAATGATGATTGGCGCTGGCATATGTATGACACCGTAAAGGGGTCAGACTACATTGGTGATCAGGATGCAATTGAATATATGTGTTCCGTTGGTCCACAGGCAGTTTTTGAATTGGAGCATATGGGGCTTCCATTCTCTCGTACAGAGCAGGGCCGTATTTATCAGCGTCCATTTGGAGGTCAGTCTAAAGACTTTGGTAAAGGTGGTCAGGCTGCTCGTACTTGTGCTGCTGCTGACCGTACAGGTCATGCCCTTTTGCATACTCTTTATCAAGGTAACTTAAAAGGCGGCACAACATTCTTTAATGAATGGTATGCAACAGATCTTGTTAAAAATAAAGAAGATGCAGTAGTTGGTGTTATTGCGATTTGCATCGAGACAGGGGAAACCGTTTATCTAAAAGCGAAAGCAACAGTTATCGCAACAGGTGGTGCGGGTCGTATCTTCCAGTCTACAACCAATGCGCACATCAATACTGGTGATGGTGTTGGTATGGCATTGCGTGCTGGTTTCCCAATGCAAGATATGGAGATGTGGCAGTTCCACCCGACGGGTATTTACGGTGCCGGTACATTGGTAACAGAAGGTTGTCGTGGTGAAGGTGGTTACCTGATCAATAAAGACGGCGAACGCTTCATGGAGCGTTATGCCCCAAATGCAAAAGACCTTGCTGGTCGTGACGTTGTAGCACGTTCTATGGTTCTTGAAATTCTAGAAGGACGCGGTTGTGGCCCAGATGGTGATCACGTTCTATTGAAACTAGATCACTTGGGTGAAGAGACTCTTAATAAGCGTCTTCCAGGTATTCTAGAATTGTCTCGTACATTCGCACACGTTGATCCAGTGAAAGAGCCAATTCCAGTTATTCCTACTTGTCATTATATGATGGGTGGTATTCCGACAAATGTTGGTGGTCAAGCGATTAAACAGAATGAAGCTGGAGAAGACGTTATTATTGACGGTCTTTATGCTTGTGGTGAGGCTGCCTGTGTATCTGTGCATGGTGCTAACCGTCTTGGTGGTAACTCATTGCTTGACTTGGTTGTATTTGGACGCGCTGTTGGTCTTCACGTTAAGAAATCTTTGGATGAAGGTTTTGATTCGTTAGATGCGAGTGAGACAGATATTGAAATAGCAATGGCTCGTTTGAACCGCCTAAATACGACAGCTGGCGGTGAGAGTGTTGCTAAAGTGCGTGAAGATCTTCAACGCGTTATGCAGCTTTATTTCGGTGTGTTCCGTGATGGCGATGCAATGCAAAAAGGTCTTGCTCAACTGCAAGAGATTCGTCAGCGCGTTGAGAATTTACACCTTGAAGATAAGAGCCAGGCTTTCAACACAGCTCGTATTGAAGCTCTTGAGCTGGAAAACTTGTTAGAGGTTGCAGAAGCTACGGCTGTTCCTGCTGAATTCCGCAAAGAAAGTCGTGGTGCACATGCGCGTAATGACTTTACAGAACGTGACGATGAGAATTGGCTGAAGCACTCTTTATTCCATCCAGTAGATAAGAAGGTGACCAAGCGTGATGTGAACTTTGCGCCTAAAACAATGGAAGCTTTCCCACCTAAAGTTCGTTCGTACTAAGGAGTTATGTCAATGTTAGTTAGTATTTATCGCTACAACCCTGAGAAAGACGACGCTCCTTACATGCAGGATTACGAGGTTGCTTTGCCTGAAGGTAAAGACCTTATGGTGCTTGACGTTTTAAACTTGTTGAAAGCACAGGATCCTAGTATTTCTTACCGTCGTTCATGCCGTGAAGGTGTGTGTGGTTCAGATGGTATGAATATGTCTGGTAAGAATGGTCTTGCTTGTATTACACCGGTTTCTGAAGCTGTAAAAAATGGTAAGTTGGTTCTTCGTCCGCTTCCAGGTTTGCCTGTTGTGCGTGACTTGGTTATTGATATGGCGCAATTCTATAAACAATATGAGAAAATTCGCCCATATTTGATCAATGATGCGCCAGCGCCAGCGATTGAACGCTTGCAAAGCCCGGAAGAGCGTGAAAAACTTGATGGTCTTTACGAATGTATCTTATGTGCATGTTGTTCGACGGCTTGTCCATCTTTCTGGTGGAACCCAGATAAGTTTGTTGGGCCATCTGGTTTATTGCAGGCCTATCGCTTTTTGGCGGATAGCCGAGATACAGCAACACAAGAACGCCTTGGTGATCTAGATGATCCGTTTAGCGTTTTCCGTTGCCACGGTATTATGAATTGTGTCAATGTTTGCCCGAAAGGTCTGAACCCGACTAAAGCAATTGGTAATATTCGTACCATGCTTTTACAGAGAGCAACTTAATAATGCTCTGTGTGGTCTTTTCTTCAACTTTATATGACCACTAAAAAGTAGGCGGCTTGGATAAATGTTCAATGCCGCCATTTTTGCTTACTCTAGCAATAGAAAATGTAATAAAAAGAATTTAAAGTTTGACCTTTATGAGCACGGATGTACAAAGAAAAACGATTAACTTTGTGATGATGGATTCAGAGTTTTCTTTATTGAACTACTCTTAATCGTTTAGTATTGATCGTGAAGGGCAAAAGTAGCTGTAAATAACCAAAAAATCGAGGCTTTATAGCCTTACGGGCCTGATTAATTGATTGATCTTAATAATAGGTTGATGCCGGGACCCCGGTGGCTGGCTCGAACATAAGGGTGATCGAGAATGCACGAAAGTTTAATGGAGTTGCTGTGGAGCACTTCTCATTTCTCAGGTGGAAACCTGGAATATGTCGAAGGGCTTTTTGAAAGCTACCTCGTCGATCCGAACTCAGTGTCGGAAGAATGGCGCAAATGTTTTGATCAATTGCCTCGTATAAGCGAAGCACAATCAACTGATCTTCCTCACTCAGTGATTCAGGAGCAGTTTTTACAAATTGGTAAGAATAAATTTCGCTCTATGCCTGTTTCTTCAGGTACGGTTGCGGCATCTGACCATGAACAAAAACAGATCAATGTTTTGCAGTTGATCAATGCTTATCGAGTACGTGGGCATCAACATGCAACACTTGATCCGCTTGGCTTGCAAAAACGTGAGAAAGTCGCAGATTTAGATCTGGGTTATCATCAATTAACCGGTGCCGATTTAGATACTGAATTTAATGTTGGCTCTTTATTCTTTAATAAAGAATCAATGAAGTTAGGTGATATAATATCTGACCTCGAAAAAACCTACTGCAATAGTATTGGTTATGAGTTTATGCACATCGTTGATACGCAAGAAAAAGCGTGGTTACAACAACGTGTTGAATCTGTTAGATCCCGTCCTGAGTATTCCCAAGAAACTCGTGAGAGTCTATTAGAACGTTTAACTGCAGCGGAAGGTTTAGAGAAATATCTTGCTAGCCGTTACCCTGGTGCAAAACGTTTTGGACTTGAGGGGGGGGAAAGCCTAATCCCAATGGTTAATGAATTAATACAACGCTCTGGCTCACTTGGAGCGAAAGAAGTTGTTATCGGCATGGCTCACCGTGGTCGTCTTAACGTTTTAGTGAATACCTTAGGCAAAAACCCGAAGGATTTGTTTGACGAGTTCGAAGGTAAAAAGCTTGTTAATACATCTGGTGACGTTAAATACCACCAAGGTTTTTCATCTAATGTAATGACGTCTGGCGGTGAAGTCCATATCGCTTTGTCATTTAACCCATCTCACCTTGAAATCGTTTCTCCTGTTGTTGAAGGGTCTGTACGTGCCCGTCAAGATCGTCGTAAAGACACATCAGGTAAGACAGTGGTTCCTATCTCTATCCACGGTGATGCAGCTTTTGCAGGGCAAGGTGTTGTGATGGAGACATTCCAGATGTCTCAAACTCGCGCTTATCGTACCGGTGGTACGGTTCATATTGTTATCAATAACCAAGTTGGTTTCACAACGAACCGTCAAGAAGACTCGCGTTCTACTGAATATGCAACAGATGTTGCTAAGATTATTCAAGCGCCAATCTTCCATGTAAACGGTGATGATCCAGAAGCGGTGTTGTTTGTTACTCAATTGGCACTTGATTACCGTTATGAGTTTGGTCGTGACGTTGTTATCGATATGGTTTGTTATCGTCGTCGTGGGCATAACGAGACCGATGAGCCTTCTGGTACACAGCCACTAATGTACAGTGTAATTAGTAAGCTAACAACGACTCGTACTTTATATGCTGAGCGTTTGATTAATGAGTCTGTTGTTTCAAAAGAAAAAGCAGACCAATTAGTAAGCGAAAACAGAGAGGATTTGGATAATGGTCGCCATGTAGCGAAAAGTCTTGTCTTAGAATCTCAAACAGGTTCTTTCGTAGATTGGAAACCTTATCTTGGTGTTGAATGGACAGATGCTGGTGATACGACTTATCCATTAGCAAAACTTCAGGAAGTGGCTAAGAAGTTAACCGTTATTCCTGATGGTGTAGTGGTTCAGCGTCAAGTCCAGAAAATCTATCAAGACCGCGATAAGATGACAGCGGGTGCATTGCCTCTAAACTGGGGTTATGCAGAGACATTGGCTTTCGCAACTTTGCTTGAGCAGGATTATCCAATCCGTATCACAGGTCAGGATTCTGGTCGTGGTACTTTCTCTCACCGTCATGCAGTTATTCATAGCCAAAAAGACGGCAGCACTTACATTCCTTTAAAACATTTGTCTGATGATCAACCTACGTTAGATCTTTATGACTCTTACTTATCAGAAGAAGCGGTATTAGCATTCGAATATGGCTATGCGAGTACTTCTCCGAAAGGTTTGGTTATTTGGGAAGCGCAATTTGGTGACTTTGCCAATGGCGCACAAGTTGTTATCGACCAATTTATTACGAGTGGTGAACACAAATGGGGTCGCTTATGTGGTCTGACTATGTTGTTACCACACGGTTATGAGGGTCAAGGCCCAGAGCATTCGTCAGCACGACTAGAGCGTTTTCTGCAGCTTTGCGCAGAATACAATATTCAAGTTTGTGTTCCGACTACGCCGTCACAAATCTTCCATATAATCCGTCGTCAAGCGATTCGCCCAATGCGTCGCCCACTTGTTATTATGTCGCCTAAGAGTTTGTTGCGCCACAAACAAGCAATTTCGACATTAGAAGAGTTGGCGGAAGGAAGTTTCAAAACGGTATTACCTGAATCTTCTGAAGCTGTTACTGCGGATAAAGTAAAACGCATTGTCCTTTGTAGCGGTAAAGTTTATTACGACTTGATCAATCGTCGTGAAGAGCTACAAAAAGAGGATGTTGCCGTGGTTCGTTTGGAGCAATTGTATCCGTTCCCGTACGCTGACCTTGAGTCTGTGTTGGAGCAATACAAAAATGTTGAGAGTTTGGTTTGGTGTCAAGAAGAGCCGAAAAACCAAGGTGCTTGGCATGCCAATCGTCACCGCATGAATCGAGTATTGGAAAAGCTGTACCCTGAATTGAAAATCCGCTTTGCGGGTCGAATTTCTTCTGCTGCACCTGCAGCGGGTTACATGTCTATCCATGTTGAAGAACAAGAAGCACTGGTCAACGACGCACTAGTTGGTTAGTACCATAGCCTGTCAGAGAGATAAGGGTATAAAATGAGCATTGAAATTAAAGCACCTACTTTTCCAGAATCTGTAGCCGACGGAACCGTTGCTACTTGGTATAAGCAGCCAGGCGAAGCCTGTGCACGTGATGAGCATATTGTAGACATCGAGACAGACAAAGTTGTCTTGGAAGTTGTTGCACCTGCTGATGGTGTATTAAAGGAAGTTTTGAAAGCAGAAGGTGACGTTGTCCTTAGTGATGAAGTCTTAGCTGTATTTGAATCTGGTGCAACAGCTTCTGCTGCGCCGGCTGAGAAGGCGGCGGCACCTGTTGCTTCGGCTCCAGCAAAAGCGCAAGAATCTGTACAAATTAAAGCACCAACTTTCCCTGAATCTGTTGCAGAAGGTTCTGTTGCGGCTTGGCATAAACAGCCAGGTGAAGCATGTACTCGTGATGAGCATATTGTTGATATCGAGACAGATAAAGTTGTACTTGAAGTCGTTGCGCCTGCAGATGGTGTGATTGGCGATATTTTGAAAGCGGAAGGCGACACTGTCTTAAGTGATGAAGTGTTGGCAAACTTCCTAGTAGGTGCATCTGGCGCGACAGTAACACCAGAAGCTATTGCACCTGCTAGCGCTGCAGAAGAAAGTGACGAAGATGGTGTTGCCGGACCTGCTGCCCGTAAAGCATTGGCGGAAGCTGGCTTAACAGCAACTCAAGTAAAAGGTACTGGCAAAGGCGGTCGCATTACGAAAGAAGATGTTGATGCTGCAGTAAAAGCGAAACCAGCAGCTGCACCAGCTGTAAAAGCCACTGCACCAGCAGCTGCGATGCCAGCCTTGGGTGCAGATGGCCGCGTTGAAAAACGTGTGCCAATGACTCGTCTACGTGCAACGATTGCGAAGCGTCTTGTTGAAGCACAACAAACAGCGGCGATGTTAACCACGTACAACGAAGTTAACATGGGGCCGATCATGGAGATCCGTAAGAAATACAAAGATCAATTCATGAAGACTCACAATGGCACTAAGCTTGGTTTCATGTCTTTCTTTGTAAAAGCCGCCACAGAAGCACTTAAACGTTTCCCAGCAGTTAACGCTTCAATCGATGGTAATGACATGGTTTACCATGGTTACCAAGATATTGGTGTTGCTGTATCTACTGACCGTGGTTTGATGGTTCCAGTATTGCGCAATACAGAAGCAATGGGCTTGGCTGATATTGAGTCAACAATCATGGACTTCGCACTTCGTGGTCGTGATGGCAAGTTAGGTATGGATGACATGCAAGGTGGTACTTTCACTATTACTAATGGTGGTACTTTTGGTTCTTTGATGTCGACTCCTATCATCAACCCGCCTCAAACAGCAATCTTGGGTATGCATAAAATCCAAGAACGTCCAATGGCTGTAAATGGTCAGGTTGTTATCCAGCCAATGATGTACTTAGCGCTTTCTTATGATCACCGCATGATAGATGGTAAAGAAGCAGTGCAGTTCTTGGTAACAATTAAAGACTTGCTAGAAGATCCTGCACGTCTGTTACTTGAGATCTAAGTGCTTGAAATTTGAGTATTCGTACCAATAGTTAGGTATGAATTGATCCTGTGGCGATGTTTAAACAAAACATCGCTCAGTTTGACTGAAAAATATGGAACTTCTTATGTCTGATAAATTTGATGTTGTTGTAATTGGTGGTGGCCCTGGTGGTTATGTCGCTGCAATTCGTGCTGCTCAGCTAGGTTTGAAAACGGCATGTATTGAAAAATGGTTAGACAAAGATAACAAGCCTCGTTTAGGCGGTACTTGTTTGAATGTTGGTTGTATCCCATCTAAAGCTTTGTTGGATTCTTCTCATAAATATCATGACGCTAAAGAAGCTTACGGGGTGCATGGTATTTCTGTAGGCGATGTTGCAATGAACGTTGATACAATGGTTGATCGAAAAGATAAAATCGTTGATCAACTAACTAGTGGTATCACTGGCCTGTTTAAAGCAAATGGCGTTACTAGCCTTGAAGGTTTTGGTAAAGTTCTAGCCAACAAAAAGGTTGAGTTCACAGCGCACGATGGAACAGTTACTGTGATCGACGCTGAAAACGTTATTTTGGCAACAGGCTCTATTCCTGTGAACATTCCACCTGCGCCACGTACTGGTGACATCATCGTTGATAACGAAGGTGCATTGGATTTCCGTGAAGTACCTAAGCGCCTTGGCGTAATCGGTGCTGGTGTTATCGGTCTAGAACTTGGTTCTGTATGGTCTCGCCTTGGTTCTGAAGTTGTTGTGCTTGAAGCACAAGATTCTTTTCTAAGTGTTTGTGACCAAGACCTTGCTAAAGAAGCCGCTAAAATCTTCAAGAAACAGCATCTAGATGTACGTTTGGGCGCTCGTGTAACAGGTAGTCAAATTAATGGCGAAGAAGTAGAAGTGACTTACCTTGATGCAAAAGGCGAAGAGCAGAAGCAAACTTTCGACAAGCTTATTGTTGCGGTTGGTCGTAAGCCATTCACTCAAGGTTGTTTCTCTGACGACTCAGGCGTTAAGCTTGACGAGCGTGGCTTTGTATTCGTTGACGAACAATGCCGTACTTCTGTGCCAGGTGTTTACGCGATCGGTGATATCGTTCGTGGTCCAATGTTGGCACACAAAGCGTCTGAAGAAGGTGTTATGGTTGCAGACATCATTGCTGGTCACAAAGCACAAATGAACTACGACTGCATTCCTTCTGTTATTTATACACACCCAGAACTTGCTTGGGTAGGTAAGAGTGAGCAGGAACTTAAAGCGGAAGGCGTTAAATACAAAGTGGGTAAATTCCCATTTGCTGCGTCTGGTCGTGCTATGGCCGCTAATGATACAGATGGTTTCGTTAAAATCATTGCTTGTGAAGAAACAGATCGCATTTTAGGTTGCCATATTATTGGTGGTCATGCGGCTGATTTGATCGCACAAGCGGTAATCGCAATGGAATTTGGCTCTACAGCAGAAGATATCGCTTTGACTGTATTCGCTCACCCGACAGTAAGTGAAGCGGTACATGAAGCGGCATTGGCGGTCGACGGCCACGCAATCCACATTGCAAACCGTAAAAAACGTTAATAAAAATTAGATTTGCCGGCTTTTAGCCGGCATTTTCTGTCTTAATAGGCAGAACTTATGTCAACCATTCAGATGAGCGGAAGAATCAAATGAACTTACATGAATATCAGGCTAAACAGCTTTTTGCTGAATACGGTCTGCCAGTATCTACAGGATACGCAGTAGACACGCCGGAAGCGGCAGTCGAAGCGGCGAAAAAAATTGGTGGTGACAAATGGGTTGTTAAAGCTCAGGTTCACGCCGGTGGTCGCGGTAAAGCAGGCGGTGTAAAACTTGTTGATTCTTATGAAGAAGTAGCTGCATTTACAGAAAACTGGTTAGGTAAGAATCTAGTAACTTACCAAACTGACGAAAACGGTCAGCCAGTTGCTAAGATTCTTGTAGAATCTTGCACAGATATTGCGAATGAATTGTACCTAGGTGCGGTTGTTGATCGTTCTACTCGTAAAGTTGTCTTCATGGCCTCTACTGAAGGCGGTGTTGAAATCGAGAAAGTTGCTGAAGAAACTCCAGAGTTAATTCACAAAGCGATCATCGATCCTTTGGTTGGTGCTCAGCCTTACCAAGCTCGTGAAATGGCATTTAAAATGGGTCTTAACCCAGCTCAAATCAAGCAGTTCACTAAGATCTTCCTTGGTTTGTCTCAAATGTTCCATGACTACGATTTCGCACTTTTAGAAATTAACCCTCTTGTTATCACTGATGAAGGTAATCTTCACTGTTTAGATGGCAAGATCAACATTGACAGTAACGCTGTATACCGTCAGAAAAAAATGCAAGAGTTCCACGATCCATCTCAAGAAGATGAGCGTGAAGCACATGCTGCACAGTGGGAACTTAACTACGTAGCTCTTGATGGTAACGTTGGTTGCATGGTAAACGGTGCCGGCCTAGCAATGGGTACAATGGATATTGTAAACATTCATGGTGGCAAGCCAGCTAACTTCCTAGATGTTGGTGGTGGTGCGACTAAAGAGCGTGTTGCTGAAGCATTCAAAATCATCCTATCTGATGACAATGTTAAAGCCGTATTGGTTAACATTTTTGGTGGTATCGTTCGTTGTGACATGATCGCTGAAGGTATCATCGGTGCCGTTGAGCAAGTAGGTGTTAATGTACCTGTTGTTGTTCGTCTTGAAGGTACAAATGCTGAACTAGGTCGTGAAGTTCTTGCGAAATCTGACCTGGATATTATTGCTGCAGCAAGCTTGAAAGACGCCGCTGAGCAAGTTGTTAAAGCTGCGGAGGGCAAATAATAATGTCTGTCTTAATCAACAAAGATACTAAAGTAATTTGTCAGGGCTTCACTGGTGGTCAAGGTACTTTCCATTCTGAGCAAGCAATTGCATACGGAACAAAAATGGTTGGTGGTGTAACTCCAGGTAAAGGTGGTCAAACTCACCTAGGTCTTCCAGTATTCAATACTGTACAAGAAGCAGTTGAAACAACTGGTGCTGAAGCATCTGTTATCTACGTTCCAGCCCCTTTCGTTAAAGACTCTATTCTAGAAGCAGCGAACGCTGGTATCAAACTTATCGTTTGTATCACTGAAGGTGTTCCAACTCTAGACATGCTTGATTGTAAAGTGGCATGTGACGCGCTTGATGTTCGTCTAATTGGCCCTAACTGCCCAGGTGTTATCACACCGGGTGAATGTAAGATCGGTATCATGCCAGGCCACATCCACATGCCAGGTAAAGTAGGTATCGTATCTCGTTCTGGTACTTTGACTTATGAAGCCGTTAAGCAAACGACTGATGCTGGTTTCGGTCAATCTACTTGCGTAGGTATTGGTGGTGACCCAATCCCAGGTACTAACTTCATCGACGTATTGGAAATGTTCCAAAACGATCCTCAGACTGAAGCGATTGTTATGATCGGTGAAATCGGTGGTACCGCTGAAGAAGAAGCGGCTGCTTACATCAAAGCAAACGTTACTAAGCCTGTTGTATCTTACATTGCGGGTGTTACGGCTCCTGCTGGTAAGCGTATGGGTCACGCTGGTGCGATCATCTCTGGTGGTAAAGGTACAGCGGATGAGAAATTTGCAGCTCTAGAAGATGCGGGCGTGAAAACTGTGCGTTCTTTGGCTGACATCGGTGCAGGTCTTAAAGAAATCACTGGCTGGTAAGTCGTTTTAAATAAACGCTTATTAATAGCTAATAAAATCCCTGCCTCGGCGGGGATTTTTTTTGCATGAAAGATGCAGTCTTCTAAGTGAGTAAATATGAGTTGTCCGTTTTGCCATATGGATAATCGTTGTTCTGTCAGTGAAGAGGGGCCTTGTTGGTGTTTTACAATGATAATTCCTGATGGCATGCTTGAGCTCTTATCAGATCAAGATAAAGGTAAAACCTGTGTCTGTCAGGCTTGCATCGAGCGTTACAATGATGACGCAGATAAGTTTACGCGCCTTTATCGTGTAGACCTGAATTTAATGATAAGCAACGACAATTAAGAAAGGAAAATGAAGGTGGCAAGCGTATCAAAAAATAACTCTAAGTATGATATTGCTGTAATTGGAGCGGGTATTGTTGGTCTATCGACTGCTTGGCAATTATTACAGCGTTACCCAGACTACCGTATTGTAGTGATTGAGAAAGAAGGTGATGTCGGCTTACATCAGACTGGTCATAATTCTGGTGTTATACATGCGGGTGTTTATTATTCGCCAGGTAGTTTAAAAGCTAACTTTTGCCAAAGAGGAGCTGCTGCAACTAAAGCTTTTTGCCAAGAGCATAATATCGATTTTAATGAGTGTGGTAAGTTGTTGATTGCAACAAATGACGTCGAATATGAGCGAATGAATACTTTGTTCGAGCGGTGCCAAGAAAATAATTTAGAAGTACATAAACTGGACCAAACGCAATTAACTGAAAGGGAACCCAACGTAAAAGGTCTAGGTGCTTTATTTGTTCCATCTACAGGCATTGTCAACTATCGTGATATTTGTCAGAAGTTAGCCGAAATGTTCATGCAAAAAGGGGGAGAGATTCGACTTAGCAGTCAAGTGGTAGGGCTTGTGGAAACTCATGAACAAGTGATTATTACATTGACTAATGATGTTATTAGCTCATCGTATCTTGTCAGTTGTGGTGGGCTTATGGCGGACCGGTTAACCAAGATGTTAAATATCCCGACAGACTTTCAAATCATTCCCTTTCGTGGCGAATATTATCGGTTGCCTACCAAACATAATAAAATTGTAAACCATCTGATTTATCCAATTCCAGATCCAGATTTGCCTTTCTTAGGTGTTCATCTTACTCGTATGATTGACGGCTCCGTCACTGTTGGCCCAAATGCTGTGCAGGGATGGAAGCGAGAAGGCTATGGTTTAATAAATATTAGTCTACATGACATAGTTGAAATGATGCGCTTCTCAGGTTTTTGGAGGCTACTCAAAACATATTGGCGTACGGGACTAATTGAAACCAAAAATTCATGGTATAAACCCGGCTATCTGGCTCAAGTTAGAAAGTATTGTGATCAAATTAATTTGGATGACTTGCAGACTTATCCAGCTGGAATAAGGGCTCAAGCAGTTCTCCGTGACGGAACTTTAGTGCATGATTTTCTATTTGCTCGAAGTCTAAGAAGCTTGCATGTTTGTAATGCTCCTTCACCAGCAGCGACCAGTGCTTTTCCTATTGGTGAACATATCGTGCAAAAATTAGAACAACAGATAACATTGGAATAAAAAGAAAGATTATTCTAAAAAGGAAAAAGGAGCCGTTTGAGGCTCCTTTTGAATTAACACATACTAAATATAAAGGGGATTAAATTTAGAAGGTGTAAGTAGCATTGGCCATAAAGTTACGAGATGGTCCATAGAAGTTAAAGGTACTTGTTGCACCAACACGCGCATAGTACTTAGTATCAAACAGGTTGTTTACATTCAATGAAACCTTAAAGTTATCATTGATTTGCTTAGAAACAGCTGCATCTACGGTTGCGTAGCCCGCACCTTTCACAGTTCCGTCAGACGTTTCAAAATCGCTCACTGCTGTCAAGCCTGCGCCAACTGTCATGTTATTCAATACAGAGTCTTCTGGTGCTTCAAAGCGATATTTAGACCAAGCTGAGAAGTTGTGTTCTGGCATAAGCGAGAAGTAGCGGCTTGTGCTTCCTGAAAGCACTTCCGTTTGCATGTAAGTATAGCCTAATATTGTATCCCATTGACCAAATTGGCCGGCAAGTTCAGCCTCGAAACCACGAACTTGGTATTCACCAGTAGTTTCATAGTAGGTTTCACCTTCGACTTGCTCTGAGCGGTTTTTATCCGTTAATTGAAAAACGGTTAGACGGCTGTTAAGTAGGCCATTCAGATAGCTTCCTTTAATACCAAATTCAACCTGCTCGCCTTCACGAGGATCGATAAAATCTCCATTTACATCAACATTGTCTTGTGGTTTGAATACTTCTGAATAGCTGGCGTAAAGTGCTTGAGAGTCAGTTAAGTCGTATACAAGACCAGCGTAAGGTGTAATATGGGAACCAGAAGCCGTATCAGTCCCAGTATAAAGCTCGTAATTACTGACGCGTGCACCTGTGATTAACGCTAGATCTTCAATAGGGCGGAAAGTAAGCTTGCCATATACCGCTTGCTCTTGTTCAGATGTATCTGAATCAGTAGTACGTGAAACACTAAACAAGTCTTTAGTTAAAGTAGAGGAATCAAAGGAATAAATATTCCATGTGCCACTCGCTGATGAAATAATAGAGTTTTGAGTTGACTCTTCTTGCTTGTAGTCAACTCCCACAACGAATTCACTAACATTTCCCATCGTTTCAAAAGGCTGACTGTAGCTGGCATCAAAAGCTAAAGCCTGCTGATCAATGTCGCTGGCATATTCTGAGAATGAGGTGATATTGTTATCTGTGTTTACAGAACTACCGGTATAGGCGTAGTCAAAGTCTGAAGTGCGATCTGATATTCGTGCAGCGATACGACCACGTCCACCGTTATCGAATCGATGTGTTAAGTCAGCAAAGACATCTGTGCTTTCTGCATTAAACTCATTCCAATCAGCCCCGAAAAAAGTAGATGTGTCTAGATCTAACAAGGTGCCGTCAGCATAGCTTGGTAAGCCATTACTTGTATCTATATCCTTGGTTTGGTGTAGCAAGCCAACGGATAATTCAGTATCTTCATTTAAGTCGATTTCAATAGTAGCGTAAACGCTCTGACTAATATTTTCATTGTCTTCTATTTGATTCGCGGCATTAGATTGGTCTAACACCAAGCGTCCACGAACACTACCATCTTCATTAAGAGGACCAGATACATCGGTACCCAACTGGTATCTACCCCAGCTGCCTGCTCCAATGTTGACGGATGCTTGAGCATCTTCAGTACCACGTTTACGAACCAAGTTCATGATGCCACCCATTTCACTGGTACTGCTAAACAGACCGGATGGACCACGCATAATTTCTACACGGTCAAAAGCACTCAGCGAAGGAAGCGTACCTTGTTGACTACTTACAGGTGCTGATAGACCGTCGATTAATAAGTCATCATACTCGTAACCACGGGCAAAGATAGATGAACGCCCACTTTCATTGGATAGGGTAGTTAAACCAGGTGTCGTTTTAGTTATATCGTCAAGATATACCGCACCACGATCTTCAATATAGTCATTGGTAATGACAGTAATAGACTGTGGGATGTCTTTTAGTGCTGCTGGTGTTTTAGTGCCAACAGTTGCAGCTTCTACATTGTAGCCAGTCAATTCTTCACTAGAGGCGGCATCGTATAGAGCATTACCTTCAACGGTAAGTGTTTCTAAAGACGTTGCATTGGATACTTCTTCCGCTAGTAGAGTCTTAGGGAAAGGAGCCAATATAAGTGCAATGGATGCAATTTTTAGTGACTTTACTAGGATATCTTTCGTGCCTTGTTGAGCTGGCATTGTTTGACGATCTTGCATTTTTAGCCTCAATCATGTTTCAACGAAAAAATTCTCATTTATATATCGAAACACAAATGAGAATAAGTTGTATTTAATGTGTCTGAAACGTATTATTCCACAAACTTTATGCAAAGTTCTTATGCACTTTAATCAATCTTTTATGAGAACCGCTCAAATGTGAGACGAAAATGTGTTTTTTCGTCAAACCTGCAAATATTAGTTTCATTATCAGGGGTGCTATCATTCATGGAAAATTTAGACTTAGAGCATAACGCTAGATTCCTAAAGCGTTACAAACTAAACATTACTAAAGCAGATCTTGAAAACGCTTCTAGGTCAGCTCGTCATCCTTCTGCTTTGATGGACGGTATGATAATGACTGAAAAGCTAAAGTCTGGGATGACGTTTCATATGGTAGATGCGAAGGCTCTATATGAGTTTGGATTTGAGGCTGAATTTGCTCCCAACTTTAAAATTGCCTTATTGTTTTCCGGCGATATGCGTTTTCAATTTGGGCAAAAAAAGAAGTATATGGAAGAGAGGAAAAAAGTCGCTAAAGTAATGAATTTTAGTGAAGTAGAGACTTGTGCATTAAACGCAAGAGCAGAGGAGCACAGATCTGCTCTTTATCTTTCTGTTGAACCGGATTGGTTTGAAAAAAATGGCATCGAATCTCCTGAAATGAAGCAGAAGTTAAGTCAGCATCTTGCTCTAAAAGATTGGGCTTTACCTAATACGTTATGGTTACAGGGGCAGCAGCTGCTTAATCAGCATGACCAAAGCTACGTTAGCCGTATGGCTAGAGAAGGCTTTTCTTTATCACTAATGTCTTCTTGGCTTGAAACATTAGATCAAAAAGAGTCAGCTTATTTAAAACCTGAAAGTCGCCGTATGAATCAATTTAAGGAACTCATGAACAGTGATGAAGTACTAACTATGAGCTTAGGTGAAATTAGCAATTACCTTGGCATGAGCTCTGCTACTTTACAGCGTTATGCTCATGAGCACTTGAACATGAGTCTGACTCAATATCTCAGAAAGCGCCGATTGGACTTAGCAAAGTTCGCTTTACATCAAGACGGTGTTTCCATTATCGAAGCGGCTTTATTGGCGGGGTATAATCATTCAAGCAACTTCACGACGGCTTTCAAACGTCAATTTGGTGTTTCTCCAGCGGAATCTCATCGATTAATCATATAGGTAGGCTGTTTTTCTTTAGTCTTATGAAAGCATTATGAAAAAGAATGTTTTCACCTATTTTACTGATGGGTTTCAAGATAAAGTAAATACACTTTATAACCTGTGAGGAAAATACGATGGCACATGTGAAAGCTTCTTTTAGGGCTCGCCCGATACTGAATCTGCTAATGTTGAAGCGTAGCCTTGTGGTTGCTTTAATCTCGACTCAAATTACAGCTTGCGGAACTCTGCTTTATCCTGAACGAAGAGGGCAGACGACTGGTCAAATAGATGTTGGTGTTGCCGCTTTAAATGCTGTGGGGCTGTTGTTTTTTTTCGTACCTGGTGTTGTTGCATTTGGTGTCGATTTTATAACGGGAGCCATTTATTTACCCAGTGGTGGTGTGGCCAAGCTAACTCAAGATGAACTTGAAGTCGTTCGGAAAAACTCAAATGAGATCGATATAGATAAATTAAAAAACGTCATAGCGCAAAGAATGGATATATCACTTCCTAAAAGTGCTTATACGGAAACATGGCAAGCTTCTTCCATGAATTCCCCTCATGACCTACAAATCGCAATGCATTTATCTAAAGATCAAATTGCTCTTAAATAAAGTGAACTTCAAATCTTAGTTATTAATGATATTCTGATAATCAAATTAAGGGATAGCCACACTTTCTTTTTATGATGAAAAACATATAAATATTTTTTCATCATTTAATCTCTTATTTCTTGTTCGACTCTTGTATACAATTATCTTGTATCTATAAAAGCTTAAAGTTTTTAATAAATTGAAAGTTTTCAATGATTCAATGCTTTAAAACAGATGGAATAATCATGAATTATAAAAATAAAATTGTTCGTTTTACTTCAAATCGTGTTTGGCGTACTTACACTGGCGGCAAAATTCTAGATCAATTAGAACAGAAAGCAGACCCTCAAGATTCGCATTTCCCTGAAGATTGGATAGGCTCCACGACACAAGCTGTGAACTCTGGCAGAGAAGAGGTTGTTGAGGGGGTTTCTCACGCAATTGTTGGTGAGAAAAATGTTCGTTTCGATGAATTATTAGCGCTAGATCCTAACTACTTTTTAGGTGAAAAACATACCAAAGCATTCGATGTAAATCCGATGTTACTGGTTAAGTTTTTAGATTCTTCAGTGCGGTTACATTTTCAAGCCCACCCTACGGCTGAGTTTGCTCGAGAACACCTTAATAGTAATCATGGTAAAGCAGAAGGTTATTATATTTTAGCTGTGCGTGAAGACACGCCAGAGCCATATGTTTATGTGGGTTTCCAGCACCCGCCATCCCGTAGCGCTTTTAAAGAAATGATCGAAACTCAAAACATTAGCGCCATGGAAGATTGCTTTGAAAAAGTTGCAGTGAAACCTGGGGATTGCTTGTTTATTCCAGGTGGTTCACCGCATGCTATTGGCGAAGGAATTTTGATGGTAGAAATCATGGAGCCTTCCGATTGGGCGGTACGTTTTGAGTTCACTAAAGCGGGTTACACCATGCCTGAGGAAGCGCGTTTCATGAAGCGTGACCTTGAATTCTGTATGGATGTTTTTGATTTCACTCAGCTTTCCGTTGAAGAAGCGATTGATAAATTCTATCAAAAGCCAAAAGTCGAGCGTCACTATTCAGAAAGCGCTTTTCAAGAAAGCCTCATTGATGGAAAAGTGACGGATAAATTCAGAGTAAAAAAATCCACTATTACAGGAAGCGTTGATAAATCTGAAGGCGACTTTTACATAGGTATTGTGGTATCTGGTGAATGTCATCTTAAAATTGGTGACGAGGTGACTCGTCTTAAAAAGCTTGACCGATTCTTCTGCCCAGCCGGCGTGGACGTGGTTAACATCACAGCAGAATCAACCGTTGAAATTTTGGAGTGTTATCCTCCAGAAATCTAATGAAATGAATGACAGAGCTCTTTTTTACTGAGAGCTTTGTTATTATTGGATAGTAACTTTGAATTAACAGGATGTATTTTCTAAAAAAAAGGCGTGATGAATATATAGCATCACGCTTTTTTTTTATGATTTTTGCTTATTTATATTAGCTAAATGAATTTGGCATAAGTTTGCCTGGAAGCCATAATGCTATTTCTGGGAAGATGATGACCAGCAACAATATAAGCAACATAGGAAGCAGGATGATAGCCACTTGCTTCAATACACTGATGACATTCATTCCACCAATGGACGCTGAGATTAGAAGGCAGAGACCATAGGGTGGCGTGACTAGTCCAAAAGCTAATGAAATAATACCTATAATCGCAAAAACAATCGGAGATATATCTGCTTGTAACGCCACTGGTAATAAAACTGTTCCTAAAATAATGATTGTAGGAATGGCATCAATGAATAAACCAAAGAATAGAAATAAGAAGGCAATCACCAAAGCGGTTCCAAAACTGCTTAGATTCATATCTGTGATTAATTCAATAATCAGGCGCGGCACATTGTAATAAGCCAACAACCAACCAAAGATAGAAGCAGTACCAATTGCGAAAAGCGAAATGGATGCGAAACGACCTGTGTCATATAAAATCACACCGACTTCACGAGGCGTTACGGTTCTATAGACAACCATGCCTAAAAATAAAGAGTAAGCTGCGGCAATAATGGCGCTTTCTGTTGGAGTTACGATACCAGCAACAATACCGAAAATAACAAAAACAGGTGTGAGCATAGCCAGTGCGGCACCTTTAAAAGCTTTTATTGCTGAAGATAAAGTCGGCTTCATTGCGATAGGGTAGTTATACACTTTGGCGAAACCATATACTGTTGCCATTAATGCACAACCAATCATCAACCCAGGCACTGCGCCCGCTAGGAATAGAGCACCTACTGATACTTGCATGACGCCACCCCAAACAATCATCAAAATGCTTGGTGGAATAATAACGCCCATAACTGAAGAACAAGCTGTGATAGCTATGGCAAAGCGTCGGTCGTAGCCTTCTTTAATCATAGCTGGGATGAGGATTTTGCCACAGCCTGCGGCATCAGCAGTAGAGGAGCCAGAAATACCAGCGAATAACATTGAAACTGCTACGTTAACATGACCTAACCCACCTGGCATCCAACCAGTTAGCACCCTTGCTAGATCAATCAGTTTGTCGGTTATCTTTCCTGAATTCATCAAATTGGCAGCCAGTAAAAAGAAAGGCACAGCAAGTAGAATAAAGGAGTTATACGACTGAAACATACGGTCGATAATGATAAATGGTGTTAATCGGATATCGAGCGCCACAACGGGGATAGTTGCCAAACCTAATGCAAATGCAACAGGAACACGCAATATAACCAAAAGAATAAAGCCGCCTACTAATAAAGAGCAAGCGAGTCCAGTAGTAAGGATCATAGAGTAGCCCTTTTAGTAGAGAGATATTGAGCAAACGCTTCGTATAGACGGTATAAACAGAACACAGCCCATAATAATCCCGCGATTGGAATGGTGATGTGGGTCACAACAAGATTAGCGTTCATCATTACTGAGTGCTGGATTAAGCCAAATTTCGCATATTCAATACCGTACCAAGTGAATAGGACGCCAAAGAGGCCCACAAGGAGGAGAACCAATGCTTTTTGGAAGAATGATAGTAATGGATTGGCACTTTCAGGTATGACTTGAACATCAAAATGCGCACCATCCCAAACAGCAACTACAGAACCTATCATGACAACCCATACAAATATGAAGGTAGCGAGTTCTTCTGTCCAAAGATAAACAGGAATAATACCTGTGTAACGAGCCATAACTTGCATGGCGACAGGGATAATCAAGGCACCGACTAAGATCGCTAAAAGTACCCGCAAAAGGTTACATAGCGATTCTAAACTGCGTTTAATCATAAAAAAGCCTTTAAGATAAATTATGTTTAACTATAAAACATCCCTAAGGCCAATCACGGCCTCAGGGCTGTTAAACCAGAAAGTAACGCGATTGATTACCTGCTACGAATGGCTTCAAGTAATTCTGTTGCGCCAATGCTTTCTGCAAATTTATCTTGTACAGGTTTAACCATGACTAGCAATTTCTCACGGTTGGCAAATTCGGATACTTTGATCTGACCTGCATCTTCCATTTGCTTAAGTTTGATTGCGTCTTCACGGGACTCAAGTTCACGACCGTATGCACCTGCTTCTTTACCTGCTTTTTTGATGGCAGCTTGAAGATCAGCTGGTAATTTACGGAAGCTCTTACCACTAAATACAATAGGGCGTACTGTGATGGTATGGGCTGTTTTTGTTACATATGGTGCAACTTCATAAAACTTAAGGTTTTGGATGCTTGCCGCTTCGTTTTCAAGGCCGCTCACTACACCTGTTTGAATCGCGTTATAAACTTCGTTATAAGCAATTGCAGAAGGTGCTGCACCGATCGCATTAAAGATCTGAGCTTGAATTGGGGCGCCCATTACACGCATTTTATGGCCAGAGAGCTCTTTAGAGTTGCTGATTTTTTTACTGGAAATTAGGTTGCGAGTACCACCGCCAGCATAACCAACAATCACTATGTCGGCTTTATCAGAGAGCTCTTTTTCAAGAGGAGCGAGAATATTGCTGGATAAAACTTCATTCCAATGGTCGAGATCACGGAACAAGAATGGCATATCCATAAGAGGGATAGATGGTGCGAAGCGAGCCATGTTCGATGGCGCTAAGATGGTGTAGTCGATTGCAACACCTTGGTTCAAGAAAGTCACATAATCTTTCTCAACACCAAACTCACCGTTCAAACGCAAATCAAAGTCTACGTCACCTTTGTAATACTGGCTTACAAGGTCATCAAATTTAACCATCGTTTTTGTGAAGGTGTGATTGTCATCGAACATGCTGGCACCACGAAGTGTTACCGCATTAACAGGAGCGATTAGTGCTGCGAATGTAGCGCCAACCAAAGTAGCTTTCATGATTTCTTTAACATTAAATTTTATCATTTTTTTTTATCCTTATTATTATGATTGTGTTTTAAAGCAACAATTGTCATGCAATAGTACTTAAACACTCGGAGTTACTATATTGAAAACGAATCATGCTGTCTAGGTATGATTTTTTACATTTTGTTAATACATTTTCCTCTTGTTTTATATGTTGATAATGGTTCGCGTTTACAAAAAATAATTAACATTTTAGAAATTAATCCCTATCTGCTAATTATAATTTTCAAACAGTTTGACTTACTATTTGAAATTGGATTTTTAGTTTTTGTCAATATTTAAATCTGAACTGGATTAGAGCTAAATAAGTAACCATCAAAATTCGGTGACTGGTGCTCAGATAATAACAGCAAGGTATCTTTTACGTTTTCTAAATGCCGCCACATGGCATTACGTGCGGCATCCGGTTTTTTTTGTTGAATGGCTAATAAAATATCTTCATGATCCACGAGCCACTGCTTTCTGTATGTTTGATCTATTATGTGGCGGTGTAATTGTTTCCACATAGGGCTTTTTTCACGTCTTTCCCAGAGATTCTCTACTAAATCCACGAGTACGCTGTTTTGAGTCGCTTCGGCGATGGCAAGATGAAAAAGCTTATCAGCATCATGGTTGTTGTCTGTCTCTTCGATATTTTGTTTTTCTAGCTCTAATGCGTTACGCATTTTCATAATGTCTTTCTTAGTTGCTTGTGTTGCTGCAAACTCAGCCACATGACTTTCAAGCAGCTGTCTTGCTTGCATCATTTCAAAAGGCCCAACGTCATTCTTATCTACAGAAGACTCAAACTCTTTTTTTGGTAAGCTCTCCGTTGGTTGTTTGATTAAGTAGATGCCACTGCCTTTCCTAACTTCAACAAGTCCCATTAGTTCAAGCATGATTAAAGCTTCTCGAACGACAGCGCGGCTTACTCCCAAGTTTTCTGCGATATCTCGCTCAGGAGGTAGTTTGTCGCCAACGCTAAAGCGGCTATCACTGAGTTCCTCATACAGCTTCAACCCAATTTCTTGGTATAAGCGTTTTGGCTTAGTAAGTGTCTCTATCATTAATGTAATTCTGCTTATTGGTTCAATTGTGCGTTTAGTATGACTTCTAATCTAAGAGTATAAAGAAATTTGGTCAACCAATTTTTTATTTGGTTGACCAAAAAGGAACTTTGGTTCAATATATTGATCATTCTCAGAGTAGGAAGCGCTCTTACTTTAGTTCTTTTAGATCTGAAGCACTCCTCAAAATCAGTACCAGAAATTACATCTTAACTGGGCAATAAAGAGGCCATCATGAAGATAAAAACAATAAATACGTTGTATGCGCCAGAAAATATTGGAATTGGTATCGTACATATTGGCTTGGGTGCTTTTCATCGTGCTCATCAAGCGCTTTATGTCGAAAAAAACCTAAACCGTAACCTTGGTGGTGATTGGGGAATATGTGCCGTTAATATTCGTTCCAATAGACTGTTGGTTGACCAATTAAAAACACAAAGCTGTCGCTATCACATAGCTGAATATACAGACAGTCAGCATGCTGAGTTGAGAGAAGTTAACGCCATCAGAGACGCTTTATTTGCGGGAGAAGACAAAGACGCTTTATTTGAAAAGCTGTTATCACCTCATACCAAAATAGTGACTTTAACGGTCACCGAAAAAGGCTATTATGTCACGCCATCAGATAAAAAATTACGCTGTGATGACCCAAACATTCAGCATGATATGCAATCGCCAACTACACCGAAAACAGCGCCAGGTATTTTGGTGGAAGCCTTATTTCGTCGTAAAGCATTAGGCTTAGCGCCGTTTACTATTTTGTCTTGTGACAACATGCCAAATAACGGCGAAATAACACGTCAAGCCGTGTGCGAACTAGCGTCACTTCGATCCGAAGAATTTGCCAAATGGATTAAAGAAAACGTGGCGTTTCCTTGCTCTATGGTGGATAGAATTGTGCCCGCCATG
Organism: Marinomonas sp. 5E14-1; assembly: GCF_039939215.1. Taxonomy (NCBI): domain Bacteria; kingdom Pseudomonadati; phylum Pseudomonadota; class Gammaproteobacteria; order Oceanospirillales; family Oceanospirillaceae; genus Marinomonas; species Marinomonas sp. 5E14-1. Next base: position 196,853 of record NZ_JBDXMW010000007.1, read on the forward strand.
ACAGATGAATCACGAGCGCGGCTACAAGCTGAATTAGATTGTAACGATCCAAATGCTGTGATGTGTGAAGCCTTTAGCCAATGGGTAGTGGAAGATAACTTCCCATTAGGTCGACCAGATTGGGAGTTAGATGGTGTTCAAATGGTAAAAGATGTTCACCCATTTGAAACCATGAAACTGCGTTTGTTAAATGGAAGTCATTCTTTGCTGGCCTATGTTGGCTCCACAGCAAAACTAAGCACAGTTGCAGACGCAGCGGCAGACCCTAAACTGGTTGTTTTAATTCGCCATTATATGACTTTAGAGGCTGCACCTACGTTGAATATGCCAGAGGGCGTTGATATTCAGGCTTACATAGAGAATCTCATTCGACGCTTTTCAAACGATAGTTTACAGCATAAGTTGACGCAGATCGGTATGGACGGATCACAGAAAATTCCTCAGCGCTGGTTGCCCGTAGCTGAAAATAGATTGGCTTTGAATCAAGAAATATCGGCGATTGCATTAGGGGTTGCCGCTTGGCTTTTGTATGTTCGTGGGGAATCTGTAACAGGTCAAACACACATTGTTGATGATCCAATGTCGCAAACATTTAACGAGATTCATGCTCGTAATTCAGATCCAGAAAGCCTGATTCGAGAGATGCTGACATTAGAGAGCGTTTTCCCAGAAAGCCTCAGACAAGACGAAGGCTTCTTTCAATCCGTTTTGAACTCTTATTTAACATTGACAACAAAAGGTGTGGTTGACTGTTTGCAGTTCGATCAACCTGATACAGCACGTTTCGGAGAATAGAATGGAACATACTTGGCGTTGGTTCGGACCAAATGATGACACAACCTTAATAGACATTCGTCAATGTGGTGCAACAGGCGTTGTTACTGCGTTGCATGAAATTCCTAATGGCGATGTTTGGCCCATTGAAGCTATACAAGCACGTAAAACTATGGTCGAAAATCATGGCTTGCGATGGTCTGTGGTGGAGAGTGTCCCTGTACATGAAGACATTAAAAAACGCACAGGAAAGTATCTTGAATATATAGAGAACTACAAACAAACACTTGCGAATTTATCAGCCTGTGGCATAGACACTGTGTGTTACAACTTTATGCCTGTTTTGGATTGGACGCGTACGGATTTGGCTTATGAATTGCCGGATGGTTCCCGTGCACTTCGATTTGATCAAACCGCGTTTGCGGCGTTTGAACTCTACATTTTAGAACGCAAAGGCGCAGAGCTGGAATACAGTGATGCAGAAAAAGCCGAAGCAAAAACCTTCCTTGAAAACTTAAAAGAGGAAGATAAAAACCTCTTAGTTGCCAACATCATTGCAGGCTTACCCGGTGCAGAAGAGAGCTACACACTAGAGCAATTTCGTGAAAAATTAGCAGAATACGACCATATTGATCGAAACGAACTTCGTCAGAGCCTCAAATTCTTTTTAGAAGCGATTGTTCCTGTTGCAGAGCAGGGTAGATTGAAGCTCGCAATTCACCCAGATGATCCACCATGTCCTATTCTAGGTTTGCCGCGTATTGTATCAGTCAAAGACGATGTGCAATGGCTTTTGGATGCAGTACCAAGCTCATCAAACGGTATTACATTGTGTACGGGGTCTTACGGTGTGCGTGCTGATAATGACTTAGTCGACATGGTTGAACGCTTTGGTTCAAGTATCTTCTTTACTCATTTGAGATCTACAAAGCGAGAAGAAGTGGCTGGTAGCTTTCATGAAGCCTCTCACCTTGGAGGTGATGTAGACATGGTTGGCGTAGTGAGTGCGTTAATTAAAGAAGAGCAAAAGCGTAAAGGTAGTGATGCTTTTCACCTTATTCCAATGAGGCCTGATCATGGTCACCAAATCCTGAATGATTTGGCGAAAGACGCAAAACCTGGCTATTCGACATTAGGAAGAATGAAAGGGTTAGCAGAAGTTCGCGGCCTAGAAATGGGCTTAAAGAGCATGCTCACAGCGCCTAAATAAAAATGTTTTAGGGTAGGATGAATAAAAAATGCCTTCTGTCTCGCTGGGACAGAAGGCATTTTTTGTATGAGCTAGCTAGATGTATTGCTGCGCTTTATTGGATTGCCAGTTTGCTCCTATTGCTCGTAATGAGTTTGAGAAAATGTCTCGCTTTGATCAGAGCTGTTTGTAAGCGACTGTTGTGTTGAGTTTTTAAAGTTCTTTCTTATTGCACAAAAATACAAGCGGAACGCTTTCAGCCCTGACACAATAAGGAAAATTAATAAATGGAGGATGTTAGATGAAAGAGGCTTTTACCAGTGACAACATCGCGGGTGCGTCAGATTCTGTCATAGCAGCGATAATGGCTGCGAATCAGGGTGATACCATGCCTTATGGAAATGATGATTATACAGCGCAAGTGACGCGCATGTTTACTGAGCTTTTTGAATGTGATGTGGATGTCTTTTTGGTTTCCACAGGAACAGCGGCAAATGTATTAAGTTTAAGTGCGATGACACCGCCGTGGGGAAGTGTACTTTGTCACTCAGAAAGCCATATTTTGAATGATGAATGCTCAGCCCCTGAATTTTATACAGGTGGCGCCCGTTTGGTTGGGATTGGCGGTAAAGACGCGAAGATCGATCCTATTAAATTAAAAACGCTAGCTCACCAGAAAAAAGGTGATGTACATTCTTGTCAGCCTTCCTCTGTTAGCGTATCACAAGTGACAGAAGTCGGTAGTGTTTACACTTTACAAGAATTGAAAACCATTACAGCGATTGCAAAAGAGGCAGGCTTGCCTGTTCATATGGATGGCGCGCGTTTTGCCAATGCTTTGGTTGCTTTAGGTTGTACACCTGCTGAGATGACTTGGAAAGCGGGCGTGGATATTTTGTCTTTTGGTGCAACGAAAAATGGAGCCATGACAGCGGAAGCCATTGTTGTATTCAAAAAGCCTTTGGCGAAAGACCTGGGGCACCTTCGTAAACGTGGCGGACATTTGCATTCTAAGATGCGTTTATTGGCGTCACAAATGATTGCTTATTTGACGGATGAGCTGTGGCGTATTAATGCTGAGCATGCGAATGGCATGATGGCGCTTTTGCAGGATGGTTTGAAAGGTATTCCTGGTGTGAAAATTAATACACCAGCTCAAGCGAATATGCTCTTTTGTACTATGCCAACACCAATGATTGAGTACTTACTAGCAGAAGGTTATGCTTTTTACACTGGTCGTTGGGCCGAAGGTATGATTCGTCTAGTGACGTCTTTTCGTACGCCAAAAGAAGGTGTAGAAGCTTTTGTTGAGAGTGCAAGGTACTTTGCAGAGCAGGGCGCTTAAACTCGTTTAGACTAAGTTTTTTAAAATCAGTTGTATCTAAAAAAGAGCCAGTGAATATTAGATATTCACTGGCTCTTTTGGTTTTGCTTCGGCAGTAAAAGTGAAATGAGACTGGCGAAAAGTAGGAAAGCGCATGAAACCCATAAGCAGCTGATTAGACCGTATTCTTGGTAAATCCACCCTGAAAATAATGTTCCAATTAAACGCCCCATGGCATTGGCCATATAATAAAAGCCAACATCCATTGATACGCCATCTTTACTGGCGAACTGGACAATCAAGTAACTGTGGAGCGAGGAATTTACAGCAAAAACAGCGCCGAATACAACCAGTCCGCCTAGTAATATAACTTGTGGGTAGAATGACGATTGCAAGCCAATCGCAATACCTGGCGGTAAAATTGTCAATGCCAGTGCCCATAAAGTAACCACTTTGGCGCCAGGGACTTGCTTGCTGCGTTTTCCTGTTATGTGAGGTGCGAGACTCTGAACGATTCCGTAACCAATAACCCAAAGAGCAAGAAAACCGCCGACAGTCCAATGATCCCAGCCAAACTGACTGCTTAAGTAAACCGGTAGCGCGACCACAAACCAGACGTCTCTTGCGCCAAAAAGGAACATGCGCGCCGCAGAGAGAATATTGATTTCTTTGCTTTTAGAGAAAATTTCAGAAAACTTAGGTTTGCTTGTCGATTTGCCAAGGTCTTCTTTTAATTGCCAGATACTGAATGCCCACACTAAACCAAGGGCAAGCGTCACGATAAGAATGGCTTGATGGAAACCTACAGTGGTTAGCAGCAATCCACCGATAAAAAAACCAATGCCTTTTAAAGCGTTTTTTGAGCCAGTTAATACTGCAACCCATTGATAAAGTTGGCCACTTTCACCTTTTGGTACCAATACTTTAATAGAACTTTTAGCGCTCATCTTATTTAAGTCTTTGGCGATGCCTGATAAAGCTTGTGCTGCCATAACCCAAATAACTGTTAGCCATGAATCAGGCACCAAGAGCATAGAAAGAGCAAGAATTTGCATGCCAAGGCCTATGTTCATGGTGCGGTTTAATCCCCATTTAGCGCCAAGCCATCCGCCTAACAAATTGGTCACGACACCAAAGGCTTCATAAAAAACAAAGAGTAGGGCGATCTCTAATGCGCCATAGCCTAACCCATAGAAATACAAAACAACCAACATGCGCAATGCGCCATCGGTTAGGGTAAAGCACCAATAGTTACCAGTTACGATAAGGTACTGGCGAACACTTTGAGAAAGTTGTGAAAGCATAGTCTCGTTTTTAGCTTTGGGTTATGGGATAAAACGGCCTTGCGGCGATTTTAAATGGTGTTTTTTTTTAGGTAGCTTATTTGTCTAAGCGTCCTACTTTTCGCATTAACTCAGCAGTACGATTTGCATAGCCCCACTCATTGTCATACCACACATACAGTTTTACTTGTGTACCATTGATAACCATGGTGCTTGGTGCATCGATAATGCTAGAGCGAGGGTCGGTTTTGTAATCTATAGAAACCAACGGGCGTTCTTCATAACCAAGAATGTCTTTTAATTCGCCTTTGCTGGCATCTTGAAGCAGTTTGTTGATTTCAGCTTTTGTTGTGGTGCGATCCATTTCAAAAACACAGTCTGTCAGAGAGGCGTTGGTTAATGGAATGCGAACAGCGTGACCGTTAAGCTTGCCTTTGAGTTCTGGGAAAATGTGTGTGATAGCGGTTGCAGAACCCGTTGTCGTTGGAATTAAACTACTGCCACAAGCACGTGCACGACGTAGATCTTGATGTGGTGCATCGATGATAGTTTGTGTGTTTGTAATGTCGTGAATTGTGGTCATGGAGCCGTGTTTGATGCCGATGGATTCATGTAGAACTTTAACCACAGGTGCTAGGCAGTTGGTTGTACAAGATGCTGCGGTCACTATTGGGTGTTGCTGTGGGTCGTAGTCTTTGTCGTTGACGCCCATTACGACGTTTAAAACGCCATCTTCTTTGACAGGAGCGGTAACAACAACACGTTTTACACCTTGGTCAAGGTAAGCTTGTAACAGTGTCTTTGTCTTCATGGCACCTGTTGCTTCAATAACAACATCACATTCTGACCAATCTGTTGCAGCAATATCTCGATTGCTTGTGCATTTGATTTCTTTTCCATTGATTAGAATGCTATCGCCTTCGCTGGTGGCATTGTGGTGCCAACGGCCATGAACTGAGTCGAAATTAACAAGATGAGCCAATGTTGCAGCGTTACCTGCAAGATCGTTGATTTGGACAAACTCGACATCGTCCCAATCAAAAGCGGCGCGAAAAGAAAGTCGGCCCATGCGGCCAAATCCGTTGATTCCTACTTTAATGGTCATTTTTAAATCCTGATTGTATTGAGTGTTTGAAAGGTTAGGTTGCTATTCATTAACAGTATTCGTTTAAACGCTCTGGGCGGTTTTCCATGCTTTTAAGCTTTTCGGTGTTGGTTTTTAGCCATTCTTTCTGACTGTTTAGTATTGTTTGCAAAATTTTTGTCGCCCATTCTGGAAGACCTGGATTTAACCTATAAAACACCTACTGCCCTTTGCGTCTGTCGTTTTATAACCCGTTCTTACGTAACTGAGCAAGATGACGAGAAATCTTTGGCTGTGTTTCATTGAGTGCTTCCATAAGCTCACAAACACATAGCTCAGTGAATTGTTTAATTAATAAAAGACAGCGGAGTCTTGTGTCGTCAGCTAATGCTTTAAAAAATAAACTTGGGTCCATTTCGATTGCTTTTTTCTTTCATGTATTCTTAGAAGGAGAGTATATGGGTTTTTGTATATATGTAAAATCGTATGTTTGTGTTTGGTCGATATTTAATTTAATTGTCATAATTGCTTGTCGTGTAGCCAAAGCGAAAAAGGTGACTCATTCAATGGTCACCTTTTAATAGCATCACTTGATAACAGTTTTGTGAGAAAACAGAAATTAGCGCAGAATTAATAGTGGAGTATTGCTTTCTATGATCATTTTACTGGTATTGCTGCCAACAAAAAACTGTCTTACTTTTGAGTGTGCGTAAGCGCTCATAACCATTAATTCGATGCTGTGCTCATTGCGATATTGGGTAAGAACAGGGTAGATTTTGCCTGACTGAATGCTTGAGGTTACTTGGAAACCTTCTTCTTCAAGGATGTTTTGAGCTTCTTCCAGTTTGGCGCGTCTTTCTTTTGTGTTTTCTCCTGCCATGACCAAGTGACAAGGTAAGCCCAATAAAAGAGGGCTTTGCGCAATTCTGGCGATAGCGTTATCTGCGGCTTCTCGCCCATCATAGGCAATCATAAAGTTTTTAGGTGTTTCGAATTTACCGATACTAATAAGAATAGGTTTGTGAGAGGTGCGGGCGACTTGTTCTATGTGTGAACCGATCGTATGAGCGTCCATGGCATGATTCGTACCAAGGCGACCGAGCACAATAAGACGAGTTTCTTCTTCCAGATCGGCAAGTGTTTCGACGAGGTTGCCGTGACGTTGTAGTAATTCTATTTGTTTTGCGCCAGCTTTTAAGGCGAATGCCTTAGCGTTTTCTAGGATGAGTTTACCGTGTTCAAGAGCGAGTTTCGCCCGTTGAGCATCTAATGTAATAAGTTCGTCCAAGAGATGCTCTCGGCTCCCAAAACCTATCGTACCAGATAGGTCTTCATCGGTTCTGGGAGGTTCCTTTTCTAAGGAGTGCAACAATGTTAGCGGACAAGTCATTTGTTTCGCAGCCCATACAGAGGCTGTTGTGATGTTTTCTGATAAAGCAGAACCATCGATACAAGCTATTATATTTGTCATTGCTGTACTCCTTATCTCATGATTACAAAAGAAGAAGGAGGGTGTGATTTTCAGCGGTTAGTTTTTAGTGGCCGCCCATCACTTTTTCTACTTCTTCTGGATTGTTATGAACACCAAATTTATCAACGACTGTTGCGCTGGCTTCATTTAATCCTACGACTTCTACCTCGGCACCTTCGCGGCGGAATTTAATCACAACCTTATCTAGAGCAGATACAGATGTAATGTCCCAGAAGTGCGCATCGGATAAATCGATCGTAACCTTTTCAATCGCTTCTTTAAAATCAAAAGAGCCATTAAATTGATCTGACGACGCAAAAAAGACTTGTCCGATAACTTTATAGGTACGGTGGTTCGTATTTTCATTTTTGTCGCTTTTAATCACCATGAAGCGGCCAATCTTATTAGCAAAAAACAGAGAGGCTAACAACACACCAACAAATACGCCCAAAGCAAGGTTGTGTGTAGCGACAACAATAGAAACGGTAGCCAACATAACTATATTAGTCGACAGAGGGTGTTTCTTCAGGTTAATAATGGATTCCCAAGAAAAAGTACCAATTGATACCATTATCATGACTGCAACAAGCGCCGCCATTGGGATTTGGCCAATAAGGTCGTCAAGAAACACCACCATGATCAATAGCAAGAAACCGGCGATGAAAGTTGATAGTCGTCCGCGACCACCGGATTTTACGTTGATCACAGATTGACCAATCATGGCACAACCAGCCATCCCACCGAATAAACTAGAACCAATGTTTGCAATGCCTTGACCTTTGCATTCGCGGTTTTTATCACTCGTTGTATCCGTGAACTCGTCTACTATCGTGGCTGTCATCATGGATTCCAGCAAGCCAACAAGCGCAAGGCCGATGGAGTAAGGCAGGATAATCATTAATGTTTCCAGTGTTAATGGAACATCCGGCCATAGAAAAATAGGCAGAGTATCTGGAAGCTCGCCCATATCCGATACGGTTCGGATATCTAAGCCATACGTCATAGCGAACGCCGTTAAAACAACAATACAAACTAACGGAGAAGGAAGGGCTTTACCAATTACAGGCAGTAAGGGGAAAAGGTAAATGATACCAAGACCGGCAGCCGTCATTGCGTAAACATGCCAAGTAACGTCGGTTAATTCTGGTAGCTGGGCCATAAATATCAGAATGGCTAAGGCATTTACAAACCCTGTTACAACAGACCGAGACACAAAACGCATTAAAGAACCTAACTTTAAGTATCCCGCAAAAATCTGGATGCCCCCGGTTAATAGGCTAGCTGCAAGCAAATACTCTAAACCATGCTCTTTTACCAATGTCACCATCAACAACGCCATGGCGCCAGTGGCGGCGGAAATCATTCCAGGTCGACCACCAACAAAAGAGATGATTACAGCAATACAAAATGATGCATATAAGCCAACTTTTGGGTCCACGCCCGCAATAATAGAAAAGGCGATTGCTTCTGGTATGAGGGCAAGAGCAACAACAGTACCAGCGAGGGAGTCGCCTTTTATGTTCGAGAACCAATCTCGTTTTATTGAGTCGATCATTTATTACCTTCTATTTTGTAGGAGTATTTAGCTTCTTTATAGAGAGAAGCTTCGAATTAATGTTGAAGTTAATGCGGTGCCAGTTACACAACATACAAGGATAAAGGTATGACTGTATAAAGCAGGCAGAACAAAGGGTAGAGCGCTAATTAATTTATTAGCAAAACATTGAAAAAAAACCCTGAGTTTGAGGAGCATTTAGAATGCGGCGATTATAAAGATTTAGGATATTGATGGCAACGGCAAAGGTCTTTGAACTATCTAGTTTACGAACTGAAACAAATTAGAGGTATTACTGTACCAAGGTACAATAGCGACTTGTATTTGATTCCACTATCCTGCAATTAATTAAAAATTTATTACGTCTTATCAAGAGTCTAGGAGATTCACCATGAGCGACAATCAAAATACATTTTCAACATTAGGCGACCCTATTGGTATCGTGACTAAATTAAGTGGGTCAGTCACTGTTCAATCTATTGATGGTCAAACACGAGAACTCCAGATTGGCGACCAAATTTACTTTGCTGAAACCATTATCACTGGGACAAACGCTAGCGTTACGATTGCTCTTGTTGATGGCGCAGAAGTCGTGATTGGCGGTGATTCAATCGTTGAAATTAACGAAGAAGTATATAACCCAGGCAGTAATGAAGAGTTAGTTGAAGATGCTACGGCTGAGGTTGAGGCCCTACAAGCTGCGATCTTAGCGGGTGATGACCCGACTCTAGTGCAAGAAGCTCCTGCAGCAGGCGAAGTTTTAGATGAGCAAAATCGTGTAGATGTCTCTATAGAAAGAAATGGCGATATCGATTCATTACCTGTTTATGGTTATGACACTGATGCTGTTGAAAGTGTCAATGTAGTCGCTTCATTTGATGATACTGATACTGATACTGATACTGATACTGATACTGATACTGATACTGATACTGATACTGATACTGATACTGATACTGATACTGATACTGATA
>NZ_JBDXMW010000008.1:0-200059 GCF_039939215.1 Marinomonas sp. 5E14-1
CGCTATACTCCGATGGCTCCTCGAACTGGACTCGAACCAGTGACCCAATGATTAACAGTCATTTGCTCTACCAACTGAGCTATCGAGGAATTAATTTTATCTTGTTCGCAACACACTTCCTTTAAGAAAGATGGCGGAGGAGGAGAGATTCGAACTCTCGGTAGGCTATTAACCTACGCCAGTTTTCAAGACTGGTGCATTAAACCGCTCTGCCACCCCTCCGTTGCGAGCGAGATGTATATTACTGATTTGAAATTTCAGTGCAACATTTTTTTGTAAAAAAATTAACTTTTTTCACTTATATAGCCTTGTTCAGCCGAAGTACGTATCCAAACATTGGAATACCAGTAATATTGGCGACCAGAATTATCCGGCATAGTGCAGTTAATGCGACCACGACCTGTATTAAATGCCTTGCTTGCCGTAGCAATCACTTCTGTATCAGATACCCACTCTAACGTAGCCTTACCTTGGCCAGAGATATAACACGCCAAATCTTTTAAACGATATTCACCTTGCTTAAAGGTTAAATTGATAGAAACAGGCTTGTCCGTTGCGAAGTCACCGCCAGTCTTCTCAGAGATAAGTGGCATTGGTTTTGAATTGAGCTTCGTTTTTAGAGTGGATAGCTTTGCATAAGCACCTGACGCAGGAAAACGAGGAAGGTTCTGAAAATCGGAATCCGCACTTACCACACCAGACTGTTGACCAAATCCCACAATCTCTCTCTCTTTCAACATATTGCGAAGGGTAATATTAGACTCACCATAAGGATATGCTAGCATCTTTGGTGAATGACCAAGCTCTGCAGTCAATAAATTTTCTACATAATCCACTTCATTTTCCATTCGAGACAACCAAGCCTCATCAGACTCCCCTTCTTCTTTACGCAACATATAAGGGTGGTTAATTGTATGGTTTGCGAACACGCCGCCAGCTTGCTCCATCTCTTTCATTTGTTCCCATGTCAAAGCATTGCCACGCAGCTCTTCAACAGGCTCGCTATTAATGAATACTGTAAACGGGTAATCACGTTCAGATAGAATAGGAAAGGCTCCGCTATAAATATCACGATAGGAATCATCAAAAGTAATTGCCACCGCCTTATCAGGAAGAGCTTCCCCCAACCTCAATTTGTCTAAAGCAGTACGAAGCCCCACCACTTCAAATCCAGCGCTCTCTAAATAGTTCATATGCTCGGTAAATTCAGCTTCCGTAAGAGAAGTTGATCTAGGCGTCGTAGCACTCACATGGTGATATTGGAGAATAGGCAGATAATCTTGAGCCTGCGCCAAAAGACTAGCACTCAACGCCCCCATCAAAATTCCGTAGCGAACCTTAGATAACATACCTCTTCCTCATTTGTTTAATATTTGTGTTCATTCTACTAGGCCAACCAAACCAATGACTAGAAAAGCAACATAAAGCATAATTTCGAGCTCATTCTTTACCTGTTATAACACTATATTCTCAATCTTTGAAAATTCTACTATGACGTTAAATTGCATTTAGACCAAATACGATTAAAGGAAAATAATGATGAAAACACTTACAAAACTTCATGCCGAAAGAGGCATATGGATGATTCAATCCGATCACCCTAAATGCAGTCGTCATGAGGTAATCATAAAAATAAGGAAAACTGCAATTTGTGGTACTGATATGCATATTTATCAATGGAATGACTGGGCTCAAAATACAATCCCTACCCCCATGATTATTGGACATGAATTTATTGGAGAAATCGTTCAAGTAGGCTCCGACGTTACTGAACTAAAGATTGGAGATCGAGTTTCTGGAGAAGGGCACATCACATGTAATCAATGTAGAAACTGCCGTACTGGCCACCAACATTTATGCAGAAAAACAATAGGAGTTGGCGTTAATCGAAATGGCGCTTTTGCAGAATATCTTGTCATTCCGGCTAACAATACGATTAAAATCCCCAGCAATATTAGTGATGACATAGCCGCTATTCTAGATCCTCTAGGTAATGCCGCACATGCTGCATTATCTTTTGATTTAATCGGAAAAGATATTTTAATTACAGGAGCAGGCTCGATAGGCATTATGGCTGCAGCTATAGCAAAGCATGTTGGAGCCCGCCATGTAGTAATTACAGATATCAATGACTTCCGCTTAGAACTTGCAAAGAAAATGGGAGTCACCAGAGCAGTAAACGTGACAAAAGAACCTTTAAATAGCGTCATGAATGAATTAGACATAAATGAAGGATTTGATGTAGGACTAGAAATGTCAGGGAGCAGCAATGCTTTCCACTCAATGCTGGAAGGTATAAATCATGGAGGTAAAATCGCCTTACTGGGAATTCTTGAAACAAACACCACGATTGATTGGAATCAGGTTATTTTCAAAGGCCTTACTATCAAAGGAATCTATGGGCGAGAAATGTACGAGACCTGGTACAAAATGATTTCGATGTTGCAAACTGGGTTAGATATTAGCCAAGTCATTACACACCACTTTAAAATAGATGATTTTCAAGAAGCTTTCGATACCATCATTTCAGGACAATCAGGAAAAGTCATTCTAGACTGGAATTAAATACCGCTAAGATATTGCGTCTCGTAAGCGATCGAGTTAGCGTAATTCTTTTGAACGCAAACAGAGTAACAACATGTTAGAAATTGGCACTCAGACTCACCCTCTTCCTAATCAAGATGCCCTTTATATTTTATTGCATCGAAACCAAGTTCTGGTTGAGCAAGATAATCAATTTCTAATTCCTTTTACTCACTTCCAGCCCAACGCCAATATGAACGCAGTATATTGCGGTCAATGGCATGGACAAAATATCTTCGTCTGCCGCTTTAAATCTGTTCCAAAAGGCTTTAAAGAAATGGATCTGAGGGAGCTACTTTTCCTCCAAGACCAAGACAGTTACATCCTACTCAGCAGAGCACACCAATTATCAACTTGGGATAGAGATCACCAATTCTGTGGCCGATGCGGCACCGCTATGGAAGAAAAGCATGCAAAAGAACACACTAAGATATGCCCATCATGTAACCTTCGTCACTACCCACGTATATCTCCTTGCGTAATTATTTCGATTCGAAAAGATAATCAAGTATTACTTGCCCGTGGTTTGCACGCACCAAAAGGAAAGTTCAGTAACATTGCAGGCTTTGTTGAAGCTGGCGAGACGTTGGAACAAGCTGTTGCTCGTGAAATACGAGAAGAGATTGGAATTGAAGTCAAAAATATACGTTATGCGGGTAGCCAGCCTTGGTCTTTTCCACATCAACTTATGGTTGGTTTTTTTGCCGATTACGCAAGCGGTGAAATTACTCCTGCTCCTGGCGAAATAGATGAGGCCGATTGGTATCCTATTGATAACCTACCTCATATTCCCAATAGCGTGACGATTTCGGGGCAACTCATCCTGAACCATATAAAACACATAAAAGAGCAAAGTTAGCCTCCAATTTTCCTTTAAATTTATATTACCTTAATGAGAACTATGTGAACGAGTTACTGGCATCAATAGAACAAAAAGTACGACCGCTAATAGGACAAGGTAAAGTCGCTAACTACATTCCCGCTCTGGCAAACGTTAACCCGAATCAATTCGCTATTGCGGTTTACAGTAATGATGGACAGGTTTTTCAAGCCGGCCAAGCCAGCACAAACTTCTCCATTCAAAGTATTTCCAAGGTCTTCAGCTTAGCTCTGGCAATAAAGCATAATGGCGAAGAAATGTGGCAACGAGTGGGTCGTGAGCCTTCTGGCAATCCATTTAATTCATTGGCGCAACTGGAATACGAAGCAGGCGTTCCAAGAAACCCATTCATCAACGCTGGCGCTTTGGTCATCAGCGACATGAACCAATCTCGTTTTGCCTCACCTCACTACGCCATGAGAGAGTTTATTCGACGCCTAGCGGATAACCCTAATATACGTACTGACAAAGTCGTTGCCGCCTCTGAATACGAGTTTCGAGCACGCAATGCCTCGATGGCGTATTTAATGAAAGCGTTTGGTAATTTCGATAATGACGTAGAAGCGGTATTACACAATTACTTTGATAGCTGTGCGGTGAGTATGAACTGCATCGATCTCGCCAAAGCTTTCAGCTTCTTGGCAAACAAAGGCTATTCAAAACACAACAATGAACAAGTGTTAACACCCAAAGAAACGGCCCACGTTAATAGCTTACTTGCCACCAGCGGCTTATACGACGAAGCAGGAAGCTTTGCTTATCATGTTGGCTTACCAGGAAAAAGCGGCGTGGGCGGTGGTATTATTGCCATAGTGCCAAATCGCTTCTCAGTCTGCGTTTGGTCACCAGAATTAAACAAATCAGGAAACTCCTTGGCCGGTATCGCCGCCCTTGAAGCGCTATCAGAAAGTATCGGCTGGTCTGTGTTTGGTTAAGAGAGCACGATAAATAAAAAAGGCCTCATTATGAGGCCTTTTTTATTTATCCACACTATTCAGTGATGACTTTATAACACGGTACATAGGCCGTGCCAGGGAGCTTCATACGCTGCTGGCGTACAAAAGCTTCTAAAAGTGCATCCAGTTTATCTAATAGCACCTTATCACCATGTATTTCAAATGGCCCAAACTCTTTTATGTACGCCACGCCTTGCGCCTTCACATTGCCCGCGACAATAGAAGAAAAAGCACGGCGTAAATCCGCCGCTAACAAATGCGTTTCTTGATTAAAATGCAAATTCAGCTCACGAACCTTCGCGTGCGTTGGCTCAAAAGGATGCTGAAATTCTTCGGAAATGTGCAGCTTCCAGTTGTAATAAAACGCATCCTGATGCGCTTTACGGTACTTACGCACTTCTTCCATGCCTTGTTTCATCACGCGAGCCACTTCCACTTCATCTTCAATGATAATGCGGTATTTATTCTGCGCTTCAGCACCGAGAACGTCACCAATAAAAGCGTGGATTTGCTCAAAGTAATCAGCACTTTCTTTTGGTCCAGAAAAAACCAACGGAAAAGGCACATCGGCATTTTTAGGGTGAAGCAAAATGCCCAAGATATAAAGAATCTCTTCTGCGGTACCTGCCCCACCAGGGAAAACAACAATACCATGACCCGCACGTACGAAAGCTTCAAGGCGCTTTTCAATATCTGGCATGATAACCAGTTGATTCACTATAGGATTTGGAGATTCAGCAGCAATGATACCGGGCTCTGTTAAGCCCAAATACACACCATTTTGAATACGCTGTTTAGCATGGGCAATGGCGGCGCCTTTCATTGGCCCTTTCATCGCACCGGGGCCACAACCTGTGCAAATATTTAATTCACGCAACCCCAACTCATGACCCACTTTTTTCGTGTAATCGTATTCATGACGGGCAATCGAGTGACCACCCCAGCAAACAACCATGTCTGGATTTTGAATACGACGAAATACATCCGCATTACGTAACAATTCAAAAACAACGTTGGTTAACTTGTCAGAACTGGCGTTCTTTAAACCACTTTCGAGATTGTACTCATGTTGCGTAAAAATAATGTCTCGCAACACACTAAACAACATCTCACGGACGCTGCTAATCATTTTGCCATCGACAAAAGCACTGCTTGGTGCGTTTTTTAATTGCAGCTTAACGCCACGTTCTTGCTGTATAACCTGAATATCAAAATCTTTAAACTCTTCCATGACAGCTTGTGGGTCATCAGAGTCACTACCACAATTTAAAATAGCCAAAGCACAACGATGGAATAAGTCATAAAGAGAGCCAGACTCCTCTGACAAACGGGCTATTTCATCCTGTGACAACATTTCTAACGCACCTTTTGGTGCCACTAACGCATCAACACGATCTTCTTTTTGCATGATCGTTCTCCTTAATATCATTTTATTGCTTTTATTCAATTTCGATCATTTCTTTAAGGGTTATTTTTTCTTTATACGTCATCATATTGGTTCTTGATGCCGCATTTAGCAAGTGCAAGTTTTCAAAGGCTACAAAAAAATACTTAGAACAAAATCAATTATTTAGTACGTAATTGTTGATAATAAAGCGATTTCATTTCAATTAAACGACTGAAAGTCCGACGAAACTCAAATAACAAAGTACCATTCAAATAAAGGCTATCTAAAGGCACAGCAGCGCTTAATAACAACACAACTTGATGGTCATAGCATTCGTCAACCAAACTGATAAAGCGACGCACAGCGTCGTCCTTAACTCCTAAAGAGACCGCTCGCTCCCCTGTTCGACCTGAGCCTATTGCGCCATCTTCCGTTCCTCGCGCTTTAATATGCTCAAATGGCTCACTACTCAAATCAGGAATGCCTGTCACCATAATAGTTGCATAGCGTTTTGCTAATTCAATGTAATCCAGTGCGGAACGTGGACCATCGCATAAAGCGAAAAAATCAAACCATGCAATATTCGCAGCGACGGATCTCACATTGATTTTTCGACCACAAATTTGTAATGGCAATGAAGAAATATCACCAACAGCAATGCTTTCAAACAAAGTGGTCATATCTCGCGTATTTTGCTCGAAATAAACCTCTGTCGAACCTTTATGACGTAATCTATGATCAGCTTGGCCATTAAGGTGAATGCTGTCTAAATGATTCTGTAACAAGGCAATAGGCGCTTCAAAACGCTGTTTTTCTAACTGATTTTGAAAAAGGTTCTTAATCGCAATATTAGACGTTGCGACCAACACAACACCTTCTTCAAACAAAGCTTCCATCAAACCGTTTAACAACATGGCGTCACCAATATCGGAGACAAAGAACTCATCAAAGCACAACACGCGGCATTCAGACGCTAATCGCTTAGCAATACTTTTTAGTGGATTCGCCTGCCCAAAAGACACATTCAATTCCCGATGAAGACGTGCCATAAAATGATGGAAATGCAATCTCAAACCAATAGAAGGAGGCAAACAGGAAAAGAAAAGATCCATGAGAAAGGTCTTGCCACGGCCAACATCCCCCCATAGATACACGCCTTTAATAGGTGTGGAATTTGATTCAGGGGTGGAAGACATCAAAGCCGAATACACACGACTCAACGACGCCAATGCCACTTGCTGGCTCTCATCATAAATCGCGTGATTCCGCTCTAATTGCGTTTTATATACTTTTAAAGGAGATGTCATTTGAGGTAAATTCTCTTTAGCCTCTATCGACAATTTTTTGATACGCCGATTGTTGCTCAATTTGCTTTAGATAACGCCCAATATTTGGGTAATTGGTTAGATCTACTCTTCCACCGGCGACAATGAGTGGAAAGCTCATTTGAATGTCAGCACCGCTAAGCGTGTCACCAACAAACCAAGTTCTGTCACTTAAGGTATGTTCAATAAAGCTAAGCTGAGGTTCAAGACGGGGTGCAATAAAGTTCTCTTGAATTTTTCCCATCAACATTTTCGCAATGGGTTTGATAAAAAAAGGCATTGGGTTTTCAGGCACTTTCATCAGCACAAGCTTCATCACCAACAAAGGCATGAGCGAACCTTCTGCAAAATGCAGCCAATAACGATAATCCAGAAGCGCCTGACCCGATGTTGGTCGCAAGCGATTTTCTGTATCATATTGATCCAATAAGTACTCAATAATGGCACCGGTTTCTGCGATGGTGATATCACCATCTGTAATAACAGGGGATTTCCCTAAAGGATGAATCGCTTTTAAAGATTCAGGGCCAGAAAACGTAATAGGGTCTCTTTTGTACTCAACAATCGTGTATCCCACACCCAATTCTTCAAGTAACCATAAAACACGTTGTGAGCGAGAACGCTCTAAATGATGCACTTTTATCACAACCTTGCTCCTACTCTTCCTATTATCGTACTTAAAAAGTACCTGACTTCAAACAACACACATCCGCTTTATTAAACATAAAAATCGCAAATTAATACCATGCATTATCAAACAAATACAACCCAAAAACACTTCCATATTTTTTACACCTTTTAACATCACCTTTACTCCAAATCACCGTATCTCTTCAAAAAAAGGGCTGATATAGTTCACCGCGATTTTATGAAAACCTGCTACTTTCTATTAAAAAAATAAAATCAATATCCTTGAGCTATCATAAAGATATATGAAAATAGGCACTTTGTAACTTGTTGTATATGCGTTCTTCATTAAATGTTGAGAACTGATTTCATAATGAACAGGGTTTAAAACTTCTGGTATATAAACCATAAAGAACCTGCTCTATAACCATTTCATTTCTCAAAAACGCTCTATTCACAAGCCAAAGACGACTATCTATAAATATTGCCAGAAATCGTCCTCGGCTAATGGTCGACTCTTAGCAAAACATAATGAGATAACGAAATGAATTTCAAACAATTAGAAAATGTCAGCGAAGAGCAAATGCCCGTCGCCAAACACAAACGACATGGTGTGAAACACTTTCTTGGTCTGTATGCTGGTGAGCACGTTGCTGCAACCGAATTTGTAATTGGTGCAACCTTTGTTGCATTAGGCGCAAAGACCATGGACATCTTGTTAGGTCTTTTAATTGGTAACATTCTAGCCATCTTAAGCTGGACGTTAATCACCTCGCCTATCGCCACGCAAACACGTCTAAGCCTTTACACTTACTTAGAAAAAATTGCGGGCAAATCCATGACCAAGCTCTATAACTGGGCCAATGTCATCATATTCACCGTCATATCCGCCGCCATGATTACGGTCTCCAGTACCGCGGTGCGATACGCATTCAACATTCCCGCTCAATTAGATTGGTACCCAACAAACGCCTTGTTTGTTTTGGTAGTATTAGCCGTCGGTATTGTTGTGGTGTTTGTTGCCATGTACGGTTTTAAAGCAGTCTCTGAATTCTCTAGCATTTGTGGACCTTGGTTGTTCGTTATGTTCGGTTCAGGTGCGCTTGTGATGATGCCAGCCTTAGCGGATTCCGTATTAGGCACAACCTCCCTAAGCAGCTTTGGTGACTTTATTACCATTGGTGATCAGTCCATTTGGACAGGTGTGAACGCACAGGGTGAACCGGGTATTGGCTTACTTGAAGTGATCGGTTTTGCATGGGCAGCGAACACAATTACGCACTTTGGTCTAATCGACATGGCGTTACTACGTTATGCGAAAAAGCCAATTTACGGATTAGCAACCAGCTCTGGTATGCTTTTCGGTCACTTTATCGCATGGGTTTCTGCTGGCATCATGGGTGCAGGTACAGCGGTTTTGGTTCAAAAATCCATCAGTGCATTGGATCCAGGTGATGTAGCGACACAAGCACTTGGTCTATCAGGCTTTGTGATTGTTATCATCGCAGGTTGGACAACCGCCAATGCGAACCTTTACCGTGCCGGCCTTGCTGCGCAGGCGATCTTCACCAACTACTCAAGAAAACAAACCACCCTTACTGTTGGTTTAGTCACCGTTGTTGTGGCGTGTTTCCCATTTGTATTCGGTCAAATCCTACCGCTTCTAACCTACGCAGGCTTGTTGGTGGTTCCAGTGGGCGCAATTGTATTCGCTGAGCACGTTATCTTCCCTAAAATCGGCTTCAGCCGTTACTGGGTAAGCTACAAAAAAATGACCCACAGCACGCCAGCCGTTGCTTCTTGGGGAATTGGTTTGGTTTTCGGCTTTGGTCTCAACTTCGTAAACATCATGCCTTTCTACTACTTGTTCTTGCCAACTTGGGCATTAACTATCGTTGTCTACACGCTATTAGCAAAAGCTTACGGTGCCGGTAAAGCATACCCAGCTGAGCAAGCAGAAATGGAAGAATACGACCAACTGGTTGACGCTTTCCAAGAACAGCAAGCAAAAAAAGAAACGCCAATCGTAGAAGATACGTCTTTCCTATCGAAAGCCTTATCTCTTATTTCTTGGATTAGCCTTGCGATCACATTGGCTCTCGCTTGTATCACTATGTTTGATAGCGCCGATATGACGAGCTACCTAGAAAACCGTGACGCATTTTATTTCTATGGCTTTATTTGTACTGTCGTTTACTTTGTAGCGGCTTACACAGTATTACGTCGTAAAAAAGCGTTACAAGCATAAGCCATTTTTAGGACAAACTGATGACAACTTCTATTGAACTAAACCAGAAAAGCCTTCAGTCCTTGCCAGAATCCTTCGCTCGTCCAAGCTACGAGCGAAGCAATCTAAAAGCAGGCATTGTGCACATTGGCGTGGGCGGTTTTCATCGCTCTCATGAAGCGTATTACACAGACAAGCTTTTAGCGGAAACAATGACCCAAGACTGGGGCATCTGTGGCATTGGCTTACGTGAAGCGGATCGAAAAATCGGCGATATTCTGAAACAACAAGATTATCTTTATACTCTTGTTGTGAAGCACCCTAACGGCACAATCGAAAACCGCGTCATTGGCTCCATCATCGACTTTATGTTGGCGACGGACAACCCAACCGCAGTGATTGATAAAATGGCTCATGAAGACACGAAAATTGTCTCTCTAACCATTACCGAAGGTGGCTATAACTTTAATGCGGCAACCAATGAATTCGATTTCTCGAATCCAGACGTACAGCAGGATTTAGTGAACTTAGATGCGCCTGTCACTGTATTTGGCTATTTGACGGCGGCGTTGAAAAAACGTCGTGACCAAGGCTTGCCAGCATTCACTGTGCAATCTTGCGACAACATCCAGCACAACGGCAACATGACACAAAAAATGCTGCTTGCGTTTGCTCGCAAACAAGACGCTGAATTGGCTGATTGGATCGAGCAAGAAGTGCGTTTCCCAAATGCCATGGTTGATCGTATTACGCCAGTCACTACGCCAGCCGACATGGAAACGCTACGCGCTTCTGGCGTGGAAGACGCTTGGCCAGTGGTTTGTGAACCTTTCTGCCAGTGGGTTATCGAAGACGAATTTTCAAATGGTCGTCCACAATGGGAACAAGTGGGCGCGCAATTCGTACCGGATGTTACGCCATACGAAACCATGAAAATCCGCCTACTCAATGCTGGTCATTCTGTATTGGGTTTATTGGGTTCCATTCATGGACACGACACCATCGACGGCTGTATTGCAGATCCTTTGTTTGCTACTTACCTACGTCGCTTCATGGACATCGAAGCCTCACCGGTTCTAGATCCAGTAGAAGGCATTAACTTAGATGTGTACAAAAACACGCTAATCGAACGCTTTGGCAATCCAAACGTGAAAGACAATCTGTCTCGCATCTGTTTAGAAAGCTCAGCAAAACTGCCTAAGTTCCTGATCTCTACTATCAGTGAAAACCTCGCCAACGGCGGCAGCATTCATCATGCTGCTCTCGTCATTGCCGCTTGGTGTTATTACTCTGATAAAGGCACGGACAAAAACGGTAAGGCGCTGGACATCGTAGACGAGATGAAAGCATCGCTTCATCAAGCCGCGTCTGGTACAGAAAGCGACGTATTGTCTTTCTTAACGCTGAAAGACATCTTTGGTGACTTGATCGAACAGACCGCTTTCACGGAAGAATACACTCAACAAGTGAAAGCCCTGTACGCCAACCCAGACATTGCAGTCTTAATGCAAGAAATCATCAAATAATCTCAAAACAACAGCTATTAAAAAGCCCGATAAACTCACCTGGAAATGAGTCTATCGGGCTTTTTAATCCACTAATCGGTAATGAATTTATCAACAAACTTTGTCAAAGGTATCGCTCGGCTGTAGTGGAAACCTTGCATATAATCACACCCTAAATGGCTTAACTCTTTCCCTATGCTTTGGTTTTCTACCCCTTCAGCAACCACACTGCAGTTTAAGCTTTTAGCTAAAAACAATGTGGACTTCACTATTGAGTGATTGACGGATCCAACGCTCATATCAACAATAAATGAACGATCAATTTTTATTTGATTAACGGGAAGCTCACGTAATAAAGAAAGAGAAGAAAAGCCTGTACCAAAATCATCAACACTGAACCGGAAGCCTATTTCACTTAGCTTAAGCATCATTTTCTTACCTGCATATAAGTCCTTCATCATAGCGCTTTCCGTTATCTCAAACATTAAGTGACCAGTACAAGAAGAATCTTTTTCAATAAGCTGAACCGCCAACAGATATAGAGTTTCACTTTGTAAATCTTGAGCAGATAAGTTGATATGCAAGCAGCCAGTGAAGCCACTTTTTTTCATTTCCTGTAAATCTAAAAACGATTTATTCAACACCCAAGCAGTAATTTCACCGATTAAAACGCTCTGCTCGGCAATCCCAATAAACTTATCTGGGGAGATATAACTACCATCAGCTTGAGGCCAGCGAATAAGCGCTTCTGCACCATAAATAGTGTTATCTGGATTCACAATAGGCTGATAATGCAGCTCAAACTCGTCTCCTTCTAGTGCTGCTTTTATACCCGTAGAAATAATAAGTTTTTCGCTTCCACCAGCATCAAACTCATCCTTATAAAGCACATACTTTTGATGATGCTTTTTAGATTCGTACATAGCAATATCTGCTTGCTTCTGCAGCTTATCTAATTCAGTTGCTTGGTGCGGGAATAGGCTAATACCAATACTCAGGTACACATTGATATCATAACCCATCACTTGAAAGGGTTGTTTTAAGGAATCATGAATAAGGTCCACGACATGAAGATAGTTCTTCTCTTCATTGGTATTCACGATTAAAGCGAACTCATCACCGCCCATACGGGAAACAAAGGTATCAGGAGGTAAAAGCTCTCTAAAGCGAGCAGACACAGCAATTAATAACTCATCACCATAATGATGCCCTAAAGCGTCATTCACCTGCTTAAAGTTGTTTAAATCAATCGACAATAAACTAAATGGCGTTTGGCTTTCTGCATACTCCGTCATACGCTGTAAAATATGCTTTCTATTGGGTAAATTGGTCAAACTGTCATGCAAGGCATTATGGTGTTCTATCTCAGCAATTTCTTCCAATTTAATAATGCTTCTATGACTCAATTTACTCACCATAAAAACAAACATGCCGCCACCAAATAAAATACAAGAGATTATCGAGTGAATCAGATCAGAAGCAAGCAGTTTGAACTGCAAATAAAGCACTCCAATATAACCTGCAACAAAAAGAACAATTAAAAAAAGTAGAATATTCCAGCCAAAGTCTTTACCCCTAGAACAAATCTCATAGGTCGGCTTGAGGCTTAATATCAAAGCCATAATACCCAGTAAAATCAACGTAATATAAAACCACACCATAGCATTTAAAACCTATAATCGAAGATTCTGTTCTCGGATAACACTTAATAAATGACAATTTGAAAATGGTAAACAATAACTTCTTATGAATTTTCTTCCACTTTTACACAATGCCTTTTCTTCATTATACGACACCTTGCCGTCGTTAGGAGAAATAGTGAAAGATCAATTAGGACTATGAATAAACAAAAATGGCTGGTTGCTTGAACCCTAAACACTTCCTCGGACGATTGTTTATTCGTCTCTAATGCCTTAGCTATCTCAGGGTAATAGGTCAACTCTCGGCCATTGTCCGTTATGATTGTATGTAGGTGATCTTTAAACGACATCAAGAGTTTTATGTTAGTTTGAGTCATATCTTTAGCCGACTTCGAACGCACTTCCTTTCCAATAAAGCCACAATGGAGTTCGTCCCATATTTGACTAAAATCGTGTCTATCTCCCAATCACCAAAACGTTTTTTTGTCTCTACAATGGCTAGACGCTCATCAATAGATGACCTTATTAACCTCATAACATTCGATAAAACACATTCCCCTTGAAGAGGTATTATTTAATAACTATCATTACATAATAATTATTATTAAAGTTATCCAATGGAAAAATCAAAAGCGTCTACAAAAAGCAGCACTCTATTTGTTGCCTCCTTAGAAAAAGGTTTGCGTGTATTAAAGGCCTTTGGGCAAAAGCAAGATGGCTACAACATGTCGAATCTCAGTTTAGCTGAAATTGCTGCGGCTTGTAATCTTGATAATAGCGCCGCCCAACGATTTACGAACACACTTGTTGAACTGGGCTATTTAGAAAAAAACCCTCGCACCAAACGTTATCGCCCTAGTGTTAACTTAATGGATTTGTCCTATTCCTATTTGCTTTGTGATCCTTTGGTTGAAACCGCAATGCCAATATTGATTGAGGTGAGCCGTAAGCACAATACCTCGATTAACCTTGGTGTGTTGCAAGGCTGTGACATTATTTATTCTGCTCGAATTCCCCATGAAAAAGTGCCTTATGCGGCGACGATTCCTGGGCGTCGAGTGCCGGCATTTTGCACCTCTGGAGGGATTGCCATCCTTTCTCATATGCCAGATGATTATATAGACAGTGTTTTGCACATATCAGATCAAAAAAAATACACAGATTGGACGATAACAGAAACGGAAGAAATTCGTGCACGTATTAAGCTTGCACGTTCCAATGGCTATGATTTAAGTTTCCAGCAATTAGAACCGGGGGAAATAAGTACCGCAGCGCCTATCCTTGATAGCCAAGGCATTCCTATTGCGGCCGTACAAATTCCGGTTTATATGCCAACGTGGACAGTAGAATCCGCAAGCAAAGAGATTGCTCCTATTGTCGTGGATGTGGCGAACACGATAACAAGAGCCCTTCGTTCTCACCCCAATCTGGTTTAATCAAAACGGCGCTTTTAACGCTGTTTACAAGGTCAAGGTGCGCTGTTAAGAGCGAAAAAAGCTCTGAGGCGCAATGTCTACTCTGCTATCTTGGGTGATCAATAAGTTGGCTTTATGCCCTATAGAGGCAAATTGATCCCCATCCCATTTCACACCACACCCTTCAGGCAATGCTAAAACGGTTTCGGTTGGATTCATGTAATGGAATTCTTCTAACCGTTCAGATCTTGATTCACCATTATGGCCGTCGATCGTTTGATCGGTAAAATGCGGATTCAAATGAACAGGAACAAGCTTCAAAGCATCGAATGATTGTGGTTGGCAAATTGGCATGTCATTGGTGGTTTTTATCGACAATCCCGCCACATTAGCGCCAGCACTCCACCCAATATAAGGGGTTCCGCTGGTCACTCTTTCTTGTATAGCCTTTATCAACCCGTGTTCTTCTAACGCAGCAAGTAAGGCGAAGGTATTACCTCCTCCCACCAAAATTGCCTTTGCGTTATGTACCGCCTGAATCGGGTCCGCAGCGTGATGAATGGAGGCAATCTTGTACCCAGTGGAAGCCATGGCATTGGCGACTTTTTCCTCGTAGGCGTCATAGCCGCCTTTTGTGCCAGCGTAAGGGATAAATAAAATCTCGTCGGTTTTATTACCAATAAAGTCCGTTATGAAAGGCAATGTGTGCTCAAGGTAAGGGGTTGCTCCGAGCTTTGAGCTGCTCAATAAAAGAACCTGCATTTTAAGCTTCCCTATTCGTTACGTTGTTTTGAAACTCGATTAACACTTGCTTATAGGTCTCTAAGTCTTTGGCTTTGTGAGTGCTGCAAGCAACCGTACGTAAAATTTGATGCCTTGGCTCGGATGGGTATTTGAAATAAGGAATCAAGAGACCCGCATCCTTAAAAGCCTCACTCAGTTTTTGCGCTTGAAACTCATCGGCCATGGCTAAGGCAACCACGGGTGAATCTTCTGTTACAACAGCAATGCCTGCGGATTTGGCCGCCGCTCTCATCGCTTTAGCGTCCTCTGCAAGGGCTTCTCTTAGTTGCGGCTCTGAGACAATGATATCAATCGACTTTGAACACGCAGATGCAATGGCGGGCGCTGTGATGGCGGTACCTCGACACAATGGGCTTCGAAGGCATTTGGCGATCCAATCCGCTGAACCAACAATAAAACCACCCGTACAACCTAGGGCTTTACTCATGCTGCCCATGATAATGGCATCGCCTGGCTGTAAGCCACACGCTTGCGCAACACCGCGGCCAGTTTGTCCATTGGCAAATACCCCATGGGCATCGTCTATAAACAACTTTGCGTGGTATTTCTCACAAAGTTCCGCCATGGCTTTTAGGTCTGGAATTTCACCACTGATACCAAAAATCCCATCGGTTGCCACAACGATACGCTTATCCGAGTTAGCACGTAGCTTTTCTTCAAGGTCATTAAGGTCAAGGTGTTTGTAAGACTGGAATCCTAGCGAAGCGCCGCGAATACCAAGCATCATGTTGGCGTGGGCGTTTATGTCACATAACACATGGTCATAACCCATCTCAGCGGCCGCATGGAAAAAAACAGGCCCACCATGATAACCCGCCCCCAAAATGACGGCTTTTTCTTCACCATAAAAAGCGGCTAATTTTTCTTCCAGCTCAACATGGATGTCACGTAACCCATAAGAAAACCGTGAAGACATTGGGCTAATTCCATATTGCCTAACCGCATCGACGACAGATTCAATCAGGCGATTATCGTTCGCTAGGCCTAAGTAATCATTTCCAGAAAAAGGCGTTAGTTTCATATTAGGTAAGGTATCTCTCTAGATTAAAGTGTTTTTTAAATTCAGGTGCTTTTTAAAACAAAGTGAGAACGATACACGGCGTTTCTAAGGTGGTTAGATCGCCGTATATCGCTTCAAGCATGCTATTAACAATGATTGTTATGGTAAGAATTTATTTACTTGCTCGTGGGTCAATCTCTTCACTCAGCCAATCTGCTAACAAATTCAAGCTGAAAATGATGCTCATCAAGACGATGCCGGGGCAAAGGATCAAGTACCATAATCCCGCGTAAATGAAGTCCTTTCCTTGGGCGATCATCATGCCTAAAGAAGGCTCGGTTATCGGCACACCAATACCAAGGAAACTCAACGTCGCTTCCAACATAATGACCACACCAAAATCAATCGCCGCGATAACAAACAAAGGGGCAAACGCATTAGGCACAATGTGTTTAATGGCGATACGGAAGTTAGACGCGCCAATGGCTCTTGCCCCCGTCACATAGTCTTCTTCTTTCACCACTAAAACAGATGAACGCATTGTGCGCGCATATTGCACCCAGCCACCAATAGAGATAGCGCAGATGACCAGCAGCATACTACTGCCTTGAAAAAGCCCTAAAAATAACATGGCGATTAGCGTGGTAGAGAAAGAAAGAATCGAATCCCCCATGCGCATAATGATTGTGTCTAACCAACCACCATAAAAACCCGCAATGAGCCCGACAAAGCCACCGATGATAGAAGTTAAAAACACCACGCTCACACCGACAATTAAAGAAGTTCGACTACCGTAAAGAATGGTACTCAAAATATCTCGACCTTGTACGTCTGTGCCTAAGTAAAAAGGCGCTTGCCCACCTTCTGCCCAAATAGGCGGAAGTAGCGAGTTATCCATACTCAAGCTTAAAAGATCATAAGGATTTTGAGGGGCAAGCCATGGCGCAAATAAGGCACCTAAAAACACCAGCGTTAATATTCCAGCACCGAAAACAGCCAGTTTGCGACGCAGGAAACGGCGTAATAACTTCCGCCCAGGGGATGCAGGAGCGGCAATCGAATTAGTCATAACGGATCCTCGGATTGAGAAAGGCATAAGTAATATCAACGAGCGTGTTGAGAATCACGATAAGGGTTGCGATTAAGATGATGTAGGTTGAAACGATAGGAAAATCGTTATCAAAAATCGCCGACAGTAATAAGTTGCCCGTACCCGGCCACTGAAAGATTTTCTCGGTCACAATCGAAAAGCCGACCAACTGACCAAACTGCAAACCAATAATGGTGATAACAGGAATCATCACATTACGTAATGCGTGCTTAAACAAGATAGGAAAACGGCTAAGCCCTTTTGCCCTAGCGGTACGGATATAATTTGAACGCAACGCTTCTTGCATACCGCTTCGAGTTAGACGGAACAACAAAGCAAGTTGTAAAAGCCCAAGGGTTAAAGCAGGTAACACTAAATGTTTGAGACCATCCCATGTAAGGAAGCCCGTTTCCCAACCCCAAGGTAATGTGATGAGTTCGCCTCGACCAAAAGGAGGGAAAATCGGAAACTCAACGGCAAAAAATAAAATCAGTAAGATACCCACGGCGAAAGTCGGCAAAGAGATACCAAACAATGACCCAACCACAGAGAATTTACTGAGTAGCGCACGAGGGAAAGCGGCAACCAAAACCCCCAATAAAACGCCAAATACGATGGCGATCACTTGTGCTGCGATGGCCAGCTCTATTGTCGCGGGTAAGCGTTGAAGAACAAGCTCTAACGCGGGTAAACGAGTCACATAAGAAATACCAAAGTTACCTTGCAACGCATTCGTTATAAAGTTGAAGTATTGAATATAAATAGAACGATCTAGGCCTAACGATACCCGTATGGCTTCAATCTCGGCTTGAGTCGCATATTGCCCTGCCATAGCAATGGCTGGATCACCAAGAAATTGAAAGATAATAAAGCCGAAAAAGGAAACGATAAACAGAACAACCATTCCTTGCATTATTCGCTTAGAGACGTATCGCCACATTGATAAAGCCTTTATTAGGAGATGAATAAAAGACTCCAGTAAATGTTTACCGGAGTCTAATTGTACTGATAGAAATGTCGCTTATTTACTTGTCACTTCTTTGAAAACCAACCATGTGTCTGGACGTGGTTTGAAATCAAATTTCGCGTTTTTAGTAATCGCATAAACATCCATTTGGTAATGGAGAGGGATAAGAGCAAAGCTTTCTTGAGACGCTAAGTTAAGTGCTTGCAACGCTTTTTCACGCTTCGCAACATCAATGATTTTAGCGGAATCTCTGATCATTTTATCGAGTTTGGCATTTGAGTAAGCCGCGCCGTTCCAACCACCTGTCCCTTTTTCGCTATCAACCGATGTCACTAGTTTGTCGAAAGAACGACCATAGTCATAAGAGCCATCGAACCAACCTAACAGGTAGAACTCTAGTTTGTTTTCTTGCAGTTCTTTAAACACGATAGATTTAGGCTTGGCCGCTACGTTTACTCGAATCCCTACTTTTGCTAGGTCGGCAGCAACCGCTGCGAGGATTTGCTCATCTTGGATATAACGGTCATTCGGTCCTGTTAACGTGATCTCAAAACCATCCGCGTAACCCGCTTCTTTTAATAAAGCTTTCGCTTTACTTGGGTTAAATACTGGTCTTTTAATGTCAGGGTTGTAACCAATTGTCGCAGGATCTGGAACCTGAGCAGCAAGGCTTGCGGCACCAAACATTACCTTATCAATAATTTGTTCTTCGTTGATTGCTATGCTGATCGCTTCACGTACACGTACATCAGAACCTGGCTGGCCTTCTGCATTAGACAAACCAAGGAAGATAGAACGACGAGCCGGTGTTTTTAGTACGTCGATCTTTTTATTTCTCTCGATCACCTTGATAGAAGAAACAGGCACATCTTGTAAAATATCGACAGAACCACTCATGATAGAAGCAAGTGCCGTTGATGCTTCCGTCACTGGTCGGATCGTTACCTTGTCCATCGCCGGAGCACCGCCCCAGTAATCTTCATTCGCAGCAAGAGCAACATGAGAACCTTTAATCCACTCAGCTAATTCATAAGCGCCGGTACCTATTGGATTTTGGCCAACATCGCCAGGTGAACGGTCTTGCGTAGACTCTTTATCCATCATAAAGATTTGTGGCAAGTTTTGAGAGAAAAACGC
Organism: Marinomonas sp. 5E14-1; assembly: GCF_039939215.1. Classification (NCBI taxonomy): domain Bacteria; kingdom Pseudomonadati; phylum Pseudomonadota; class Gammaproteobacteria; order Oceanospirillales; family Oceanospirillaceae; genus Marinomonas; species Marinomonas sp. 5E14-1. The sequence continues at coordinate 19,544 of NZ_JBDXMW010000008.1, forward strand.
CACTGGCTGGTGTGTTTTGATATCAATAACCCATGGGTTACCTGCTAACGGCTCGATAGAAGCAATTTGAGCACCAAAGTTCACAAAGTTTGAGATTTCAGGATTGGTTAAGCGGTTAAAAGTAAACAACACATCATCAACCGTAAAGTCATTACCATTATGAAACTTCACACCCTGACGTAGGGTAAAACGCCACGTAAGTGCATCAATACGTTCCCAATCGGTTGCTAAAGAAGGGATAAGTTTACCATCTGAATTTCGTTGCAATAGGCCGTCGAAAATATTGGCCATCACACTCAAGTTTGAATCTGAACCAGAGCCATTAGGTTCCATTGTGGCCACATCGGAAGAAACACCCACCGTAATGTCAGAAGCAATGGCTGTTGAGGCGCAAGCAGTAAAAGCAAACATCGCTGTTACTGCTCCTTTTAATAGCGTTAATTTTTGCATTTTGTTTCCTTTGTAATATTTAGAATGTGTGACAATTAATTACATTGTAATATTTATTATTGAATAATAATCATATATAGCTATTATGAGGGAGTCAATATGACCAATAGGATTCCTTTTTAAAGAAATAAACTAAGAAAAACGAAGAAGGAAACGAAGGAAATGCCTACTTAATTTCCTTGGCTATTTGAAAAAGAATTTGAACGAATTGACTGTCTATCTTGAAGTGGATTCACCGTCGTAATAAGAAGCTAAACGATCAAGAGATGATATGGTCGTTATAAAAATGATTATCTAAGTGGTTTGCTATGTTTACTCTAATTAAAAATGCCAATGTCTACGCACCTACCGCCATCGGAATAAAAGACATTCTAGTGGCTGCGGGTAAGATTGTTAAAATCGAAAATCACATATCAGCGGATGCTCTGCCTGATATTGATGTCATAGACATGCAAGAAAAAACATTGATCCCAGGTTTTATTGACGGCCATGTGCATTTGATCGGTGGTGGCGGTGAAGGCGGTTTTCACACAAGAACACCTGAAGCACTCTTGAGCGACTTAACCCTTGCTGGCATTACAACGGTAGTGGGGTTGCTAGGAACAGATGGCGCAACTCGCCACAGTGAAAGTCTATTTGCCAAAGTGAAGGCACTGACGACAGAAGGGATCAGCAGTTACATGTTTACTGGTGGGTACAAAATCCCAACCAACACCATCACGGACTCTATTCAAAACGACATTATCTTTATCGACCCAGTTATCGGTTTAAAAACCGCTTTATCAGACCATCGCTCTTCACAACCTACTGTCGATGAGCTGGCTCGTATGGCGTCAGAGGCTCGCATTGCTGGGCTTGTATCAGGAAAGTGCGGGCGCATTGTCGTTCATATGGGTAACTCACCAAAAGGTTTCGACCCACTATTTGAGTTGATCGAAAAATCCGACATCCCTATTTCTCAATTTATACCGACACATGTGAATCGTACAAAGCACTTGGCAGAACAAGGTATGGAATGGTTGAAAAAAGGCGGTTATATCGACCTTACCTCAGGTGTTGACCCTGATTTGGGGGCAAGAGGCAGTATCAAAACATCCAGCTTTTTCAAGCAATGCAAAATCAATGGCCTCGACACTAGCAAAGTTTGCATTAGCTCTGACGGAAACGGCTCTATTCCTGTGTTTGATGAGAATCGAGCACTTGTCGGTATTGAGGTTGCTGGGTTTGGGTCATTACTCGACCAATTTAAAGCCATGATTCATATAGAGAATTTATCCATAACAGAAGCACTTGCTCCATTGACCTTATCCCCTGCAAACATGCTTGGTTTGGCGTCAACAAAAGGCAGCATTGCCGTTGGGAAAGATGCTGACTTCTTAATTCTTAATGAAGACTTAAGCATAGAACACACCTTTGCAAAGGGTATTTGCCATGTGAAAGCAGGCATTGCGCAAATCAAAGGGACTTTTGAGAAGTAAGATTTTTGAGAAGTAATGTTCTTAAAAAATAATAGTTTTGAGAAGTAATGTTTTTGATAAACCGTTTTTCAATTTAAGCAAACTAACAGAAAGGAACGTTTTTAATGTCATCTTTGTTAAGTGTTAATAATTTATCTGTCTCTTTTAATACGAACGACGGTATATTTGATGCCGTAAAAAACATTAGTTTCTCTCTAGAAAAGGGCGAAACCCTTGCCATCGTAGGCGAATCTGGCTCAGGCAAATCCGTATCAAGCAGTGCCATCATGCGTATTTTGCCGCCTAACGGTATCATCTCTAAAGAGTCCGACATTCAATACGACAAGCAACCTCTTCTTAATCTCTCTGAATCTGAGATGCGTGCTTTTCGCGGTAATCGCATCGGCATGATTTTCCAAGAGCCGATGACCTCTCTTAACCCTTATTTACGCGTCGGCACACAGGTCGCAGAAGCGGTCATGACACATCAATCGAGTGTGAATAAAAAGCAGGCCAAAGCTCGCGTACTCGAGTTGTTTGAGCTGGTACAACTGCCGTCACCCGAGAAAGCCTTCACAAAATATCCCCATGAGTTTTCAGGTGGTCAGTTGCAGCGCATTATGATCGCGATGGCGTTAATCAATGAACCAGACATTCTTATCGCAGACGAACCCACAACCGCTCTGGATGTCACGGTACAAAGCGAAGTACTTGATCTAATAAAAAGCATTCAACAAAAGATTGGCATGGCGATACTTTTTATTACTCATGATTTAGGCGTTGTTAAGCATTTGGCCGATCGAGTCATTGTCATGCGCCTTGGTGAAATCGTTGAAGAAGGCAGTACCGACGATGTTTTCAATAACCCGAAACACGACTACACCGAAATGCTGATTAATTCGATTCCTTCCGGAATGAAAGACCCAAGCGTTACCACGGATAAAGACTTAATCAAAGCCAATGACATTAAAGTTCAATACTTGATTAAGTCGAGTTTCTTGAGCAAAAACAATGTTTACTTCGATGCCGTGAAAGGCATCTCGCTTGACCTAAAACAAGGGGAAACATTGGGTGTTGTCGGTGAATCTGGCTCAGGTAAATCTACTCTAGGGCGAGCATTAATTGGCTTACAACCTAGCACTGGCGAGGTTCATTTTAAAGGCCAAGACATGAGCAAGCTAAGCGATAAAGAAAAGCTTGCTATGAAAAAAGACATTCAAGTGGTGTTCCAAGACCCATACAGCTCACTGCCTCCAAGAATGACGGTGGGCGAAATCGTTTCAGAAGGTTTAATAATTCACTACCCTGAGCTGAATAAAGAACAACGCTTAGCACGAGTTAAAAGCACGCTAGAAGAAGTGCGTTTAGATCCAGCGACCATGACTCGTTATCCCCATGAATTTTCTGGTGGCCAACGTCAACGTATCGCCATTGCTCGAGCACTCATCTTAGAGCCTTCCTTTATTGTTTTGGATGAGCCAACCTCAGCACTTGATCGGTCGGTGCAGCTGACAGTCATAGACTTACTACGTGAAATCCAGAAAAACCATAAGATTGGTTTCTTATTCATTAGCCACGACTTAAGCGTTGTAAAAGCCCTATCGGATCGTGTTTTAGTGATGCGCAATGGTGAAGTATTAGAACAAGGTACCGCTCAGGACATCTTTGAAAAACCACAGCATGATTATACGAAGACTCTTATCAATGCATCGTTTGATTTGGACTTAGCAAAACCAACCGATGCACTGCCTGCCTAAATGTGAGCAGTTGTACTTTAATGGTTCTTGAATTCAAATATAAGCTCTTCTTATTTATCGCTTTTCCAAAGCTTTACACCTTATAAAGTCAGGAGAAATAGTGAAAGATCAATTAGGGCTATGAATAAAAAAATAGCGCCTAAGTTAGACGCTATTTCAGTAAAAGGGGATAGGGCGTTTGGATTACTTTGAGATCGAGAACTTATTGTCGAACTCACGGAGCAAATACAGCACCAGGATCGCTGCTAACATTGGCCACGCTGCGAAAAAGAGAAGGTTTGATGCTCCCCAAGGATCCATATAACGGCCGAATGACACCAAGGTCGAACTCAAGTGCATGATCAAAATGACCAGTGTTACCCAGCGCTTTTGGAAGCCAATCAAGAAGCTCAATATAAGAGCCAACTGCAAGCCGCCCAGCAAATAAGAAACACCTGAGCTTAGCTCCGGAATAGAGTAAAAAACTTTAAACACAATGGCTGCGTGTTCAGGGTTAACAAACTTATCTAATGTCCACATTAACAAGACAATAAATACCCCTAAACGTAACCCTAACAAACTCCACTCTAGTTTCTCTCGTGGTACCGCGACATCATTTTTCATGAATAAAGCCTTCCTTTTAGATATCCAATTTAAGAGGTGACAATTATAGAGGGATCAAAAGCATGTAAGTTGCTTATTAAAACCTCTATAAATCACCTCAAGAAAGGTTTCATGATAAAAATAAAAGGAGATCGAAACAATTAGCCACAATCCATATGAACATTCTTATCTTGTTCAAGAGTTTGTGAACAAATTGATACTAAAAAGGAAAAATATGTCATATACATATTCAGCTATATCAAAGTGAGTTGAAATATTAATGATCGGTTGTCAAGACACGTAGCGCCACTCCCGCCGCCGATGTTCGATTTTCAACGCCCAACTTTGGAAAGATTTGCTCTAAGTGTTTATTCACAGTGCGAGGGCTCATTTCTAAAATCTCAGCGATCTCCCGATTGGTTTTGCCATTAGCAATCCAATGAAGTACTTCAGACTCTCTGTCTGTCAGGCTAAGCTCAAGCTTAAGACGAGCTGGCCCTGTTGGTTTGTCACCGTCTTCTAATTTAAATAAAAACTCTTTCTGTTCCGTCACTCCCATCATTTTCAACGCCAATGGATAATCCAAACCTTCCAGCGTCAAAACGTGACCAACCTCTGGTTCATGAGCAAGCCAAACACGAATCTGCAAGGCCAATTCAGTATTTTGCCACTCCTGACTGACTCGTGCTTTGGCTAACAAAGCATGAGTTTGTGGTGTCGCCCATGCAATTTGTCCTGTTGTTGTGGCCGTCAGTAGATGCTGGCCCATGCTGTCTAATGCCGATTGAGCATTGTTACTTAATCTTGCATTCGACAAATGAACGCGCATACGAGCGATCAATTCATTGGGTTGGATCGGCTTAGTAAGATAATCCACACCTCCCGCCTCCAGACCTCGCACTATGTCATTGGTGTCGCTCAAACCTGTCATAAAAATCACAGGAATAGAGGCCAAACTCGGATCGGCTTTTAAGGCCATACAAGTCTCGAAGCCATCCATATGAGGCATAATAGCATCCAATAAAATGATGTCTGGTCGAATTCGTTTCGCTATGGTTAAGGCTTGCTTTCCTTCAAGTGCTACCAGAACATCCATATTCGCCGCTTCCAAAGTATCGTGAATCAAACTCAGCGCATCTGGCGAGTCGTCCACTACTAATACAATGTCGCTTTTACTATTGGCTTTCATTATCGATCTCAAGTTTCACATAAATTTATAGCGAATGGCGTTTAACATATTGCACAATGCCATCAAACTGGAAGCTATCATAAAGGCTTTCTAATTGCTGCAAATGAGCTTGCGAGACTATCTCACGGCCTCGTAATTGATCCAACACACCTCGTACGCCTTTTTTGTAGCCCATTTCTGCAAATGCCATAAGCTCTCGCACGCTTTCATGGTCAGGAATACTCTGCGCTGCAAACTCTTGGGTATTTAAAGAGGCATCATCCCCTATGGCTGTGCGTGAATGAGCGCCATAAAATGCCGTATTTTGAATTGCCTGCTGCTCTGTGACTTCCTGATAATCCCAGTCCAGATTCAGCCAAGTTTTCATAGTTTCCAATAAAATACTGTTGTTGATTGGCTTCACCAAATACTGATTAAACACCGCTTGCTCATCCGGTTTACGAAGATCCTCTTGCGCATCGGCAGATAACATCACAATCGGTGCGCTAACGCCTTGATCACGAAGCTTCTTCGCTAAGGTCAAACCATCCATTTCAGGCATAGACACGTCCAGAATAAAAAGATCTGGCGACACCGAATGCATTTTATTCAAACAATCCAAACCATCATGCGCTTCTAAAACAATAAAACCAATCGGCGACAAAATATCAGACAACAAACCTCGCACAACAGGATCGTCGTCCACCACCATAATGTTCCGTTGGTAACCGCCATAGCTCACGATGCGCTTATTCTCAGGCACACAAAAGTCCCCTTGGCTCACCCAAGGCAACATCAAACTCACCGTAAACTCACTGCCTTCACCGACCACAGATTCGGCTTGCAAATCCCCACCCATGATTTCAGTAAGCAACTTAACAATCGTGAGGCCCAAACCAGTGCCAGGAAGATTTCCGGTACTGATATCGCGAACTCGTTCAAAAGGATCAAACACATGTTGCAAGTCTTCATCCTTAATACCGATGCCTGTGTCACGTATCACAAATTCCGCCACCTGATTACGGTAATTCACTTCAAACAATACCGCACCTTGCGGCGTATATTTCACCGCATTCGACAACAAATTAATCAGAATCTGACGCAATCTCTTCTCATCTGTCACCACATGCTGAGGCAAAGGCGCAAGGATTTTCGATTGGAATTGGATGCCTTTTGCCCGCGCCTGCATCGCAAACATACTGTTTAGTTGATCAATTAACTTAGGCAAATCCACAGTGTTTCGATAAAGATCAAAACGCCCCGCTTCTATTTTGGAAATATCCAACAACCCTTCAATTAAATCTGCCAAATACACACCACTACGCTGGATAATATCCAAACCATTTTGATGCCCTGAAGGCGTATTTTCTTTTTCCGACAAAAGCTGCGCATAACCTATTATCGACTGTAATGGCGTACGCAATTCATGGCTAATGCCGGTTAAGTAGCGGCTTTTCGCATCATTGGCTTTTTCAGCTTGTTCTTTCGCATCCTGCAATGCCATGTCTGTTTCTTGGTGAGCGTCAATTTCTCGCACCAATTTTCGAGTCTGACGATTAGACTCTTTCTGCGCCACCACACGACTCTCATGAGCCAATAAAAAGAGCCAAGACAAAACACCAGAGACAATTAATAGAATAAAAAACAACGCCCACATGGTGTCTTGTAACAAAAGTTTTTCTGTCGCCAGATCGGGGGCCATTTGCCGATAAATCAACATCATCAAAGCGCCATTGATCAAATTGATCAAAGTAAGCAGAGACAAAAAAGCGCCAAATCGAGACTTTAGCCCTCTCACCAAACTTTTCGGCAAAAACAACTTAAAGAAGTAATCACTTTGCTTACCTATATTGGCTTGTGGCTTACAACTATCCAAACAGCGCACATCCAAAGAACAACACAATGAACAAATCGGCTGTAAGTAAGCGGAGCAATAGCTCATGTCTTCGGATTCAAAACGGTTCTGGCAAATACCACAGGTTAACATCACATAATTCGACTGTGGGGTTTTCGCCGCCTCAATCAAAGGAATCAACTCAGGGCTTTGTCTCGCAATGTAATATTTTCCCTTGGTGTACCACGCAATCAGCGGTACCAGAACAAAACAGCTAGCAAGGGAAATAAAGTGACACAAACTTTTCGCCACCTCACCAAACACGCCCAAATAACTGACCAAGCCCAAAACAGTTGCAAACAACATAGACCCTGTACCAACAGGATTTATGTCGTACAAATGCGCCCTTTTGAACTCCACATAATTAGGACTTAATCCTAAAGGCTTATTAATCAATAAATCCGCTGACAAACTGCCCAGCCAGCTCACCGCACTGATGGCAAAAACACCCAATATGGCACCGAGTGCTTGATAAATCCCCAGCTCCATTAACAACAAAGCAATAGTGACATTAAACACTAACCACACCACTCGTCCCGGATGCGAATGAGTTAACCGAGAAAAGAAATTCGACCAAGCAATGGAGCCTGCATAAGCGTTGGTGAGATTGATCTTCATCTGACAAATAAAGACAAACACCGCCGCCAACAACAAAGCCGTCGTCGGCGACGAAGTCAAAAAGAAAAAGATGCGCTGATACAAATAGGTTGGATCGGTCGCCTGCACCGCGGTCGCGCCATCAGAAATAGCAAGGTAAGCAAGAAAGGAGCCGAGCAACATCTTCAACGCCCCCATAAACACCCAACCAGGCCCTGCTAAAATCAGCCAAAACCACCAGCGTTTACGATTCGCCTGTGTCTTTTCTGGCAAAAAGCGCAAGTAATCGACCTGTTCACCAATTTGCGCCATCAAAGCAAACAACACAGACGCCGCAGAACCGAATAGAATCCAATCAAAGCTCGCACTATTCGCCATATCGCTTGGCGCATATTGCGTCCAACCTTCAAAGGCCTGATATTCTTGCGTCACCACCACTCCCAACGCAGCAAACTGCAAGACTAGCCAGATCCATTGGGTTGAATGCTGAAAACGACTAATGGCACGAATACCATGGGTTACGATGGGAATAACAAAAAAAGCGGATAAGGCATAACCGATCACCAAAGGAATACCAAGTAACACTTCCATGGCGGAGGCTAGAATCGCCGCCTCAATGGCAAAAAAGATAAAGGTGAAAGACGCATAAATCAGCGACGTAATCGTCGAGCCAAGATACCCAAAACCCGCGCCACGAGTCAGTAAATCAATGTCTAACCCATGTTTCGCTGAATAATAAGCAATTGGAAAACCAGTAACGAAAAACACCGTCAACACAACCAAAATGGCGGCAACCGCATTAGTAAAACCGTAGCCTAAAGTGATAACCGCCGCTAAACCTTCTAACGCCAAGAAGGCGGCAGCGCCAAGCGCAGTATGCCCGACCCGCTCAATACTCATGGTGTGACCTTGCTTGGAAGTGTAACGCAATGCGTAATCTTCCATAGTTTGGTCAGCAACCCACTTATTGTAGTGGCGTCGCACTTTAAAGATTTTCTGCGCAGCGGGCATATTTACTCACAATTAAAAATGAAAACATCAAAGTGAAGGCGAAAAATTACGCAACACTCAATAGCAAGCCTGTCGCAGCAATCATAGAACCACTAATACGAATCATCATAGGTGACGCAAAGCGTGTCATCACTTGCCCTAAACCAAGCCCAAGAGCATGCAAGCCCGCTGTTGCAGAAACAAAACCCAACGCATAGTGAGCGCTGCTTGCATCAATCGGCATTTCTACTCCATGAGCCGCACCGTGGAACAAAGCGAAGCTACCAGCAACCGCCACACAAGTAATAAATGACAAACGCTTAGCAGCGAACACCAAGGTACCTAAAACAATCACAGAAAGCAGAATACCTTGCTCAACAAAAGGCAGATTCAAACCTGCAAGCGCTAAGCCACCACCAGCCAACATAGTCAGCACAAACGCCGTCGGTACAGCCCACAAAGCACGACCTTTCATATTCGATGCCCACAAGCCAATCGCCAACATTGCCAAAAGATGATCTAAGCCACCAAAAGGATGAGACAAACCACTCATGAAACTGGAAGCATGGTCGTGCCCAGGATGTGCAAACGTCATGCAAGAAACCAATAAAAGCGCCGCTGCTGTCATGCCTTTATACATTAATGAAACCATCGTTTTCTCCTAACTATTCTTTTCTTAAATAATCTTTAAACGACTGCTTTTGCAGGCGGTAACTCTTTTGTTTCTAGCATGCCTTCAGCCACAATAAATTGGATAATGTCATCCAAACCTTGCGCTTGCTTCAGGTTAGAAAAAACAAAAGGGCGATCGCCACGCATCATTTTTGCATCACGATCCATGACATCCAATGAAGCGCCTACCAAAGGCGCTAAGTCCGTTTTATTAATGATCAACAAATCCGATTTGGTAATACCCGGCCCGCCTTTACGGGGGATTTTATCCCCTGCCGATACATCGATAACGTAAATGGTTAAGTCGGATAATTCAGGGCTAAAAGTCGCACTCAAGTTATCCCCACCAGACTCCACAAACACCACATCCAACTCACCATGGCGCGCCAATAATTGATCAATCGCCGCCAAGTTCATAGACGCATCTTCACGAATGGCAGTATGAGGACAACCACCTGTTTCAACGCCAACAATGCGATCCGCCTCAAGGGCTTCATGCTCCGTCAGAAACTTCGCGTCTTCTTGAGTGTAAATATCATTCGTCACCACAGCGATGTTGTAATGCTCTCGCATCGCAGAGCATAAAGAGCGCAATAAGGCCGTTTTACCAGAACCAACTGGGCCACCAACGCCAACACGCAATGTTTGCTTTTTCATGTTTTTTATTCCTGTTTTATCTAATTAAAATCTGATCTTGTAAGCTCTAGCTAACGTCACCCTCTCCTTAAAAAAGGGAAACTGGGAGGGTCAAGAGCGAAACAATCTTGAATATTGAGTTTCATGTTGAGCACTGGCAATGGAGATCATAGGTAAACCAGCGCCAATACGTTCTTCGTCTATCTGGGTAGAAAGCTCAATAGCCTGTTGAATCGAGTCTTGTAATTCACCCAGCAATTCCTGCGCTTGGGTCTGCCCAAGTGGCACTAATTTGGTGGCTGCGACCACTTGATTCTCTAACCAAGACCAAGCGAACCCTAATGCCGCCAGTTCGAATTCGATATTCCAATGGTTTGCAGCCAAGGCGAACAAGCTGACAAAGCTGATGTCTTCTGAACGATCAAACGGCGTTTCTATACCTAAGCTCGTCATTAAGCGTAATAAAGCCTCGCCCATGGCCGTGTCATTGAGTCGTAATTCTTTGGTTTCACGACATGCCAATACCAAATCATTCAGCTCGATCAATCGGGTAGAATCTTTTTCCACAGCCGCCAGCATACAAAGACGTAAAATAGGCAAATCCACACGAGCGACTGAGGTTTCCATTTGCAGACCAACCCAATCTGCCACATCTGTTTTCTTTTTCACCCAGCCTTTGTCTATAGCGAATTCCATACCCTGAGAAAAGGCATAACCGCCAACAGGCAAACTCACGCTGCTCAACTGCAACAAACGTAAAACACTAGTGTCCGTGGCTGTGATGACCATGGCTGTAAGCCCCTGATTCTGGATTAAACACAGCGTCTTCGTGAGTCACCACCAAACCAAGCAAATGCAGCATTTCTTCTAATACATGATCTGGCTTGATGCGTAACCAACGTTCGCCTACTTGCACTTTTGTGTGTCGGTTACCAAGGTGATAACAGGCTTTCGCAAAGGTTTCCCAGTCGTCACAACTAGCATGAGCAACACTTTCGACAGCCCCTATTATTTGGATGGTTTTACCGCATTCTGAACGTAAGTATTCGCCCACTAATAGCGGCTTACCACGTTCTAAAAACACACGAATCTCTTCGCCGTTTTCCCCTTCTAGCTTTAAACGGCCACGCTCTCTTTGCTCATGACTTAAGATGACGCTGGTGTAAACCTCATCATGGCAGTGTGTGCCAAGACGAGTGTAAATATCTAACATAAAAGACCTCAAAAACGCCTAACGATGCTGGCTTAAAATAAGTTATAAAGCTGTGCCAAAGGCAATGATTCTGCTGGTTCACACGTTAATAATTCACCATCCGCACGCACCTCATAAGTTTGTGGATCAACCTGAATATCCGGCATCCAATCATTATGAATCATGTCTTTCTTGGCGATATTACGAGTGTTTTTGCACTCTACTAAATTACGCTCTAATCCCAGACTTTCTTTCAGTCCATTATCCAATGCCGCTTTAGAAACAAACGTCACAGACGTAGCGGCAGCGGCCTTACCAAAAGAACCAAACATAGGGCGATAATGCACAGGTTGCGGTGTCGGTATAGACGCATTTGGGTCACCCATTGGCGCATTCGCGATCATGCCGCCTTTGATGATCAAAGAAGGTTTTACCGCGAAAAACGCCGGACTCCACAAAACCAAATCCGCCAACTTCCCTTCTTCAATGGAACCTACTTCATGGCTAATACCATGAGTAATGGCTGGGTTAATGGTGTATTTGGCGATATAACGTTTCGCGCGGAAGTTATCCGCACCCAATTCTTTATCTTCTGGTAACAAGCCAAATTGCTGCTTCATTTTGTGAGCCGTTTGCCAAGTCCGCGTTACCACTTCCCCCACTCGCCCCATGGCTTGAGAATCAGAGGAAATCATCGAGAAAGCACCACGATCATGGAAGATGTCTTCCGCAGCAATGGTTTCTTTACGAATACGAGAATCCGCAAAAGCCACATCCTCTGGAATATTGCTGTCCAAGTGATGACACACCATCAACATGTCTAAATGCTCGTCGACTGTGTTGTGAGTATAAGGTCGCGTTGGATTCGTAGAAGATGGCAACACATTTGAAAAACCCGCCGCGCGAATAATATCTGGCGCATGACCACCGCCCGCGCCTTCTGTGTGATAAGTATGAATTACACGATCTTTAAACGCCGATAACGTGCTGTCTACAAAACCAGACTCGTTCAAGGTATCCGTATGAATTGCCACTTGCACATCGTACTTTTCAGCAACCGACAAACAACAATCAATAGACGCTGGCGTGGTGCCCCAATCTTCATGGAGTTTTAAACCACACGCACCGGCTTCCAATTGTTCTTCCAACGCTTCTGGCAAACTTGCGTTGCCTTTACCAAGAAACCCCAAATTCATCGGCATGTCGTCTGTGGCTTGCAGCATTTTTCCCATATGCCACGGCCCCGGTGTACAAGTGGTTGCTTTGGTGCCTGTCGCTGGGCCAGTTCCGCCGCCAATCATTGTGGTCACGCCAGAGGTCAGCGCCTCTTCAATTTGTTGTGGGCAAATAAAGTGAATGTGCGCGTCAATGCCACCCGCCGTTAAAATACTGCCTTCACCAGCAATCACTTCTGTGCCCGGGCCAACGATAATATCAACGTTATCTTGCACATCGGGATTACCCGCTTTGCCGACTTTGGTAATGCGGCCATTTTTGATGCCCACATCGCCTTTCACAATTCCCCAGTGATCCAATACCAGCGCATTAGTGATGACAGTATCGACCGCAAACTCATTACTGACTTGGCTTTGTCCCATGCCATCACGAATAACTTTACCCCCGCCGAATTTCACTTCATCGCCATAGGTGGTGAAATCTTTTTCCACCTGAATCCAAATATCTGTGTCGCCTAAACGAACTCGATCGCCAGTGGTCGGGCCGAACATTTGTGCGTAGCTTTGTCTGTCCATCGTGGTCATTTCGCAGCCCCCTTATCCAGTGTTCCCATGACATCGCCACGGAATCCATAAATCGTTTTCGTGCCAGCGTATTCCACCAGCTCTACTTCCCGACCTTGGCCCGGTTCAAAGCGAACGGCGGTACCAGAAGCAATATTCAAACGAAAACCTTTGGTAGGCTCACGATCAAACGTTAAAGCCGGATTCACTTCATAAAAATGATAATGAGAGCCAATTTGCACTGGGCGATCACCCATATTTTCAACACGAACTTTAAGCCTTCTGCGGCCTACGTTCAGTTCAATATCACCTTCCGCAACCTGTATTTCACCTGGAATCATGATGTTTCTCCTTCCCTTTTCAGGAATCAAAAAAAGGAACTAATTGATCGGGTTATGGACTGTTACTAACTTAGTACCGTCTGGAAATGTCGCTTCTACTTGTACCTCGTGAATCAAATCCACCACGCCATCCATCACTTGGTCTGCGCTGAGCAAGGTTTTACCGTAACTCATTAATTCCGCTACGGTCTTTCCGTCGCGAGCACCTTCGATAATTTCCATGGTGATGTACGCCATGGCTTCAGGGTAATTGAGCTTAAGCCCTCGATTTAAGCGACGTTCAGCCAACAAGGCAGCTGTAAACACCAATAGTTTGTCTTTTTCTCTTGGAAGCAATTCCATATTGTCACCTTCAGAAACAAAATTAAGTTGCCCAGATTCTAGGCTCACACGCTGTTTTTCCCTTCAGTACTGGGCGAATGTCTCGCCAGCATTGAATAAATAACTGTTTCATTTGCTCAGAATCATCATGCACACTTCGCACCATAATGTATTCGTCTACCAAGCTTGCTCCGCTTAAAGAGACGTGATTCGTACAATGTGTGCGGAGTTTATCAATCAACTCATCATGATTTGCATTTGAGTCAAATGGACCCGCAATCATCAGACCGTTAATTGGGTTACCACCCAAGCCAGCTTTAGCATAAAAAATATCTTGGCTGTCTTTGTCTATCACAAAACGCTCACGCACTTTCAAACGGCCGTTTTGTCGAATTTGAAAACCCTGTTCAGCATACCCCTCTCCAAAACTCGCTTTGTTAGCGGGCAATCCAAAACAAGTAATTTCCCAGCCAATAAACTGAGCGTTTTCTTCTAGATCGATGCAATTTTCAAGTCGGGTATGCGCATTCGGGTAAAGAATGGTTTCCTGTGGAAGCCATTCCATCAGACTATTTCTCCCTACATGTAATTGAGTAATTTGGTGCTGCAAGGTTTTGTCTTCACGAGCCCGATACACTCGTCCAGCACCGGGAGTGGTTATCAGAACATGAGTGTTTTCAGCCAAATTCGCAGTAATCGTTAAACAATCACCTGACACCAAACCACCTGGAGGATGCAATAAATACACATGAGCTGTATCAGCGCCTTCAGGATAAAAGGGCTTTTGTACGTACAAAGGCCCTTTATGATCGCAAGTTTTTAATACTGTACCGCGTGCTGTCTTACTAAAGCCTAAAGTAAGAAAGGCATGCCATTGGGAAACCGTCAAAGCTATACCGCCAAATATTGTTTGATCAAAGTATCATTCAAATTTTCCATTTTATCTGATGCAACAATACGTCCTTTTTCCATTAATCGAAACTCTTTACCCACTCGTCTTGCGAAGCCAAGTTTTTGCTCAACAAGAATTACCGTTAGGCTTTCTTCTTCATTGAGTTTAAGAATAACGTCACCAATTTGTTTCACTATATTCGGCTGAATACCTTCATTTGGTTCATCAAGAATCAATACTTTCGGCTCTAACACCAAGGCGCGACCAATCGCCAGTTGCTGCTGCTGACCGCCAGACAAATCCCCACCGCGACGGTGCAACATGTCTTTCAATACAGGGAACAGCTCAAAGATTTTCTCTGGTATCTCTTTCGGACTGTCGCTTGTGCGCTTACCACGAACGGGCAAACCAATGCGCAGGTTTTCTTCCACTGTGAGCATAGGGAAAATATCTCGTCCTTGGGGAACATAACCGATGCCAGCGTAAGCGCGCTTTTCCGCACTTTGCTTGCTCAAGGCTTCCCCTTCCATGGTGATGTCGCCACTTTTGATTGGTAGCAACCCCATGATGGCTTTGAGAAGCGTGGTTTTACCCACACCGTTGCGTCCCATAATGCAGGTAATGGAGCCTGCTTTTATCTCTAAGTCCAACCCCCAAAGAATTTGAGTGCCGCCATAGAGTTGATCCACATTATTAATTGAAATCATGCGCTTTCCCCTGCTTCTTCTCCTAGGTAAACCTCAATCACCTCTTTGTTACTTTGGATCTGATCCATCGTCCCTTCGGCAAGAACAGAGCCTTGGTGCAATACCGTCACGGTTCTGGCGATACTGCGGACAAATTCCATATCGTGCTCGACCACAATCACCGTACGCTCGCCCGCTAAAGACGTTAATAGCTCAGCGGTGCGCTCCGTTTCTTGCGCCGTCATCCCCGCAACAGGTTCATCAATCAACAGCAAACGAGGGTCAGCCGCCAATAACATACCTATCTCTAACCATTGTTTTTGCCCATGAGACAAAGCGCCAGCAAGCATAAAACGATGCTTAGCAAGGCCAATGGTTTTTAGCACCTCATCAATGCGGTCAATTTGTGTCGGCGTCAGTTTTGAAAACAAGGTTGGCAATACGCCTTTGTCTGTCTTTAGCGACAACTCCAAATTATCGAACACCGTTTGCTCTTCAAATACAGTGGGTTTCTGGAACTTACGCCCAATACCAAGCTGAGCAATTTCCGCTTCGTCTTTATTTAACAGGTTATGGTTTTGACCAAAATAGACGGTGCCGGAATCACATTGGGTTTTGCCAGTAATCACATCCATTAAGGTGGTTTTACCCGCGCCATTGGCACCAATCAAACAACGCAATTCGCCATCATTTACATAAAGGTTAAGATTATTCAGAGCCTTAAAACCATCGAAGCTTAGGTTCAAATCTTCCACGTATAAAATCATCTGATTATCAACGTTTACCTTAGCGTCCGCTGGCGCGAGAAATGGCCACACTTGATCACGACGAAAAGTGTCACGCAGATTTTCTACGGTATTTTCTAGGCTGCTCATACTTGCGCCTCCTGTGAATGCTTAGAACGACGTTTCGCCACTAGCTGCTCGTACAATCCCATCAACCCTTTTGGTAAATACAAGGTCACTAAAACAAACATGGCACCCAGAGCAAACAACCAAGCGTCTGGCAAAATGGCCGTAAATCGCGTTTTTGCGTAGTTCACCAAAATCGCCCCAATCACCGCACCAATTAAGGTGCCACGGCCACCAACGGCTACCCAAATAACAATCTCAATGGAATTAATTGGCGAGAACTCACCCGGATTAATAATGCCCACTTGAGGCACATACAACGCCCCAGCAAGCCCTGCAATAATCGCTGAGAACACAAACAACCAGACTTTATAACGATCTGTGCGATAACCAATAAAGCGAGCGCGGGATTCCGCATCACGCACCGCCAGCACGACCTTACCAAAACGAGACGACAGAATGCGCTGACTGATCACAAACACAATCGCCAAGAGAAACGCGGTAATCATAAACAAACTGACCCGAGTCGAATCCGCCTGTAAGTCAAAACCAACAATCTCTTTAAAATCCGTTAAACCATTGTTGCCACCAAAGCCCATTTCATTACGGAAAAAAGCCAGCAATAAAGCGTACGTCAGCGCCTGCGTCATGATCGACAAATACACGCCTGTCACTCGTGAGCGAAACGCCAACCAACCAAAGACAAAAGCCAACAGACCCGGAACCGTCACCGCCATAACCATGGCAAACCAGAATTGATCCATCCCTAACCAGAACCAAGGCAATTCTTTCCAATCTAAGAACACCATAAAATCGGGTAACAATGGATTACCATAAACTCCTCTGTCACCTATTTGACGCATCAAATACATTCCCATGGCGTAACCACCAAGCGCAAAAAATGCGCCGTGACCCAAACTCAAAATACCGCAATACCCCCAAATAATGTCCACCGCCAAGGCCAACATGGCGTAACACAAATATTTGCCTAGTAAAGTGATGGTGTAAGTACTCACATACAAAGCCGAATCGGCAGGGAGAAACAGGTTCGCCGCTGAAGCCAATAAAGTAACGGTTAAAAGAATCACCACAAACGGCAAGGTATGTTTGCCGGAAGAGCGCCCAGCGCAAAACCATTCTGTAAGACGTGTCATTCTGCCGCCCTCCCTTTTTGTGGAAAGAGTCCTTTAGGACGTTTTTGAATAAAGAGAATAATAAACACCAGCACGATGATTGCCGCCAGAACCGCTCCTGTAGTTGGCTCCAGAAACTTCGTCGCAATGCCCAAAGAAAACGCCGCAACTAAAGTCCCCAATAAGTTACCAACGCCACCAAACACAACCACCATAAAGGAATCAATAATGTAAGCTTGACCAAGATTCGGCCCCACATTGGTAAGCTGGCTTAACGCCACACCAGCCACGCCAGCAATGCCCGAACCCAGACCAAACGTCATAGCGTCTACCCGATGGGTTTTCACACCCATGGCTTTTGCCATATTACGATTTTGCGACACAGCACGAACGTTTAAGCCCAATGAGGTTTTACGCAAAATCACCACCAAAGCGATAAACACCAACAAGGCAAACGCCAAGATATACAAACGATTCAGAGTTAAAGACAACACGGGATTAATTTCCCACGAGCCACTCATCCAGCTTGGTGTGGACACTTGGCGATTCAAAGGAGAAAAAATAGTACGTACAAGCTGCTGTAGAATGAGGCTAATACCGAAAGTCGCCAACAAGGTTTCCAATGGACGACCATGCAAATGACGAATCACCAAGCGTTCAATCAATACGCCCATCAACCCCGACACTAGAAACGCCGCAGGAATAGCGACCCAAATAGAATGATCAATATGATTCGGCATCAATAACTGCACCACATACGTGGTGTACGCGCCAAGCATAATCATTTCACCGTGTGCCATATTAATCACGCCCATGACACCAAAAGTAATGGCCAAACCGATGGACGCCAACAGCAACACAGAACCCAAACTCAAGCCAAAGAACAGCTGATCCACAAAAGCAAAACGCTGTGCTCTTTGAGCGATTTTTTCTAAACCGACACTGGCGGCTTTGGCAATGGCTGGATTGTCATCGTTCACGAGTGTTGTTAGCTGATTTCGCACACTGTTTTCCAAGCTACCTGACAAGGTATCAATGGCAATCAAACGACTGGAAACAGACAAATTCACTTGTTTAGATGTATACATGGCTAATGCCAAATCCATTGCTTCTTTTACATCGCGATTCTGTTCATTTGGGTAACGCTCTTCCAGTAAAGCAATCGTACTGTCATCCAATTTAGATAATAAAGAACGTACCGCGGTTTCACGCACAATAGGCGATTCGGCCGTTAGTTGAATTCGCGCGATAGCCGTACGCAAATGACCGCGCAATTTGTTATTTACTCGTATTTTTTTAACATCACGTTTACCAATGCCGTCTTGATCTTGCCCGGTGAAAACATCTTGATATCTTTTCTCACCCTTAGCTTCGTAGCGGCCAACAAGGCGCTTATTTGCTTTAACGTAATACAAATCGCCTGCCAATAAAGTCGAAAATAAAGGCAATATGCTTTCGTCTGAATTGGCTTCAATTTTTTCTAACAAAGGCGGCATATCTTTTAATTTAGCGCCAGTCAGCTCTGTTAATAAGGCATCCAATTGAGTGGACTCAGCATACGACGGAAGGGATAAGAGCCCAAAAAGACAGCAACAAAGTGCAATAAAATGTCTCAAGGTTGTACTCCATGCATTGGTAAAAAAGAGAGAACGAAAAAGAAAACTAAAAAAGGCTCTCTAACGGTAAAGTCAGAGAGCCATTATTAGCTAGGTAAGCAGTCGTTGCTTAGAAATTCTGACCAGAACACGCTTTCGTTTTCGTGTTGTAGTTACCGCACTCAATTGGCGCTGTCCAATCAGAAATCAGATCTTTAGATCCGGGCAGGAAGTCAGACCAAGCATCACCCGGCACCACACCTTCTGTTTCCCAAACCACTTCAAACTGACCATCGTCTTGGATTTCGCCAATCAGCACAGGCTTGCTCAAGTGGTGGTTCTTGTTCATCACGGCAATGCCGCCAGTTAAGTTTTCAGTCTTCTGACCGATCATGGCTTTCTCAACCGCATCCACATCCGTTGTACCTGCTTCGGTGACGGCGTTCGCCCACATTTTGAAACCAATGTACGTTGCTTCCATTGGGTCATTGGTTACGCGATCCGGGTTGTTAGTGAAAGCTTTCCACTGTGTGATGAACTCTTCGTTCGCATCACTCTCAACACTTTGGAAGTAGTTCCATGCCGCTAGGTGACCAACCAAAGGCGTAGTGTCTAAACCAGATAACTCTTCTTCACCCACAGAGAAAGCAACAACCGGAATGTCTTCTGCTGAAATACCTTGGTTACCTAACTCTTTGTAGAAAGGTACGTTGGCATCACCATTGATGGTAGACACCACGGCTGTTTTCTTACCTTCGCTACCAAATTTTTTCACATCAGATACGATTGACTGCCAATCAGAGTGACCAAAAGGTGTGTAGTTGACCATGATATCTTCTGGCGCTACACCTTTTGCTTTTAAGTACGCTTCAAGAATTTTATTTGTTGTACGTGGGTAAACATAATCCGTTCCCGCAAGAACAAAGCGTTCAACATCCAATTCATTCATCAAGTAATCAACCGCTGGGATCGCTTGCTGATTCGGCGCAGCGCCTGTGTAAAATACGTTTTTAGACGACTCTTCCCCTTCGTATTGAACAGGGTAAAACATCAAACCATTTAGTTCTTCAAGAACTGGCAAAACAGACTTACGAGACACAGACGTCCAGCTTCCGAAGATGACATCTACTTCTTCTTGAGTGATCAACTCACGCCCTTTCTCAGCAAACAAAGGCCAGTTTGATGCTGGGTCAACCACAACCGCTTCTAGCTTTTTACCTAGCAAACCGCCTTTTTTATTTTGCTCTTCCACCATCATTAAGACAGTGTCTTTCAATGTCGTTTCAGAAATCGCCATGGTGCCAGACAAAGAGTGCAATACACCGACTTTGATCGTATCAGCCGCCATAGAAGGAAGTGCGATCAGGGTTGCACCAGAAAGTGCTATCGCAGAAGCAAGAGTCTTGATTTTCATAATTGAAGCCGTCCTATTGTGATTTATAATTTGTATTGAGCAGTGATAGAAAGTCTCAAGCGGCTTAAGTTAAGCACCGTCGAAACATCAATATCAGTCCACTCAGTATTCAGAAACCACAATAAGAAAGGTATGCGCGAAATGACCTAGAGGTATACGTCATTTGACGTATACCTCTAGGAAAGAAAAGAAAGAATTACAATTTTTGAACGATGTTTTCTGTATAGCCATATGAAACAGACTTCGCTAATTCAACAATAGCGCATTTCATTTTTCCATCCGTCAGGTTTTCCCAACTGGCATGAAGGCTAAGGAGCGGTGGTGATTCTACACCTTGCAAAACAACTAAATCACCACTATCCAATTCATTTTTAATGGCAGCTATAGGTAACGTTGCAATACCTAACCCTTCTTGAACCAAATGACTAATAATCGATATAGACGTCACACAATGTATTTGCTTTGGCTTTAAGCCTTTATTCTCAAACATAGAGCACAAAGCCAAATGAGGTTGAGAATCTCGAGTAAAGGTGATGATTTCTGATTCAGCAATGTCATCGAATGTAGCATGTCTATGAACCAAGTGACTGTCTTTATGACAAACCCAACAGATTTCCAAAGGATTTAAAGCAGAGCTAACAACTGTACTATCTAAAACTGGAGCCGTTTGAATAATTATGTCCAAAGCCCCTTTGGCAAAGAGAGCTTGCAGATGCATCGTCGGTTCTGCGGTTAATTCAAACTCAATATTAGGGTAAAGGATTTTAAGTTGAGTTAGGAATTCCCCCAACCAAGTGTGAACAATGGATTCAATTACACCAATTCGTATATTTCTAACGATACTATTATGGTGCTTTAAGGATTCTAGTAGGTCTTGTTCAGCGTCTAATAAACATTCCGCTTTTTCTAATAGCAAATACCCTTTATTTGTCAGCACAACATCATGCTTTGTTCGATCAAACAATCGACAGTCAAACTCTGCTTCAATTGAAGAAATTCGCCCAGATATCGTCGCCTGAGACACATTAAGTTTTTGCGCAGCCGCACGAAAACTTTTTAATCGAGCCACCCATACAAACGCTTCAACAAACCTAATATTCATTTTTTGCCTCAGTAAAAAAGGAAAGCCCCATTAATCCGGCCTGCTAACAATCCGTTTTCGTCCTATAGTACTCACCTCTGCTTCCAGTCATGAGCCACGCCACTTAACAACTACTTTGAATTTGTAAAAAATCTGTTACCAACTTTCTTCGAAATTACCTTTATCCCACGCCCGCCGCACAAAACAAGTATCATAAAAGCTGATCACTCTCGATCATAATTTACCGCTTGCTTAAGTGAAAATGAAATATTATTTTCATTAATGGAACAAAAAGTGCAAGTAACAATTAACCCTACAAACAAAATAAGAAATAAATAAATAAATCCAAAAGGTGCAAATATGAAGAAAAAACTGGTCTACCTCCTTTCAGCAATAACATTAAGCTCCGCTTCACTTCCTGCTTTTGCCGCAGATGAACCCATTAGATGGAAATTAGCCGAAACCTGGCCTAAAGGTTTGCCAATTTACAGTGAAGGTTCGCACGAGTTCGCAGAAAGAGTAAAAGAGCTTTCTGACGGCCGTTTAATTATTACGATTGATTCGGCGAACAAACATAAAGCGCCTCTAGGTATTTTTGACTTCGTAAAATCAGGTCAATATGAAATGGGACACTCAGCGTCTTATTACTGGAAGGGAAAAGATATAAACACTTTATTCTTCACAACTATGCCTTTCGGCATGATTACCGCTGAACGTTTTGCTTGGTATTACTACGGCGGCGGTGCAGAGCTTGCGCAAAAAGTTTATGGCCAATACGGCATCACCCAGTATCCAGGTGGTAATGGTGGCAACCAAATGGGGGGCTGGTTTAAAAAAGAAATCAACGGCCTAGAAGATATTAAAGGCCTGAAAATGCGCATTCCTGGTTTCGCTGGCGAAGTTATGGCGAAAGTCGGTGCAACCGTTGTCAACATTCCACCAGGCGAGCTTTATACAGCACTAGAACGTAACACAATTGACTCATTAGAGTGGGTTGGGCCAGCGATGGACCTTCGTATGGGCTTCCATAAAATTGCACCTTACTACTACACTAGTTGGCACGAGCCAGGTTCTGGTTTGCAATACATGGTTAACGACAAAGCATTTAATGAATTACCGAAAGACCTTCAAAGCATCTTAAAAACAGCAATGAAAGAATCCGCTTTCGAAATTTCAACTCGTATGACCCATGAGCATTCGGAAAACTGGGAAAAGATCAAACAAGAGTACCCAAATATCGAAATCAAAACTTTCCCACCAGAAGTTATGGACGCTTTGAAATCAGCTAACCAAGAATTGATTGCTGACCTAGAAGCTCGTGGAGGATTAACTGCTGAAATTATTCAGTCCCAACGGGAATATTTACGCAAAGTCAGAAACTGGACAAGTATCTCTGATAAAGCTTATTTGAATAACTAAGTTAAGAAAAAGCCCTAATCTCCATTAGGGCTTTTTCTATTGTAATAATGGATTCCTTCATGCTGCTAAAAATAGAAAAAATCATTAATAAAATCATGGATATGGTTGGTCATGTGTCGAGCTTTTTACTCATCGCACTTACCCTGATTATTTCCTATAACGTTATTGGCCGTTACGCTTTTAATCGTTCTTCCATTGCTTTGGATGAACTGTCTTGGCATATCTACTCTTCACTTTTCTTGTTAGGTGTCTCTTACGCTTTAAAAACCGAGTCTCACGTGAGAGTTGATATTGTATTTGAGCGTTTATCCTCTCGTACGCAAGCCATTATTAACACTGTTGGCTCTTTAGTGTTCCTATTTCCGCTTTGTTTAATCACTGTTTATTACGGCTGGCAGTTTATGATGGAAGCCTATCAATGGGGTGAACATCCAGACACATTAGCGGGCTGGCTTACACAATTATTCACAACAGGAATCGGAGAAAAAAGCTCAGACCCTGGTGGCCTACTCAACAGATTTTTAATCAAAGGAATGATTCCTTTGTCTTTTCTTTTCTTAATCTTAAGTAGCGTGGCATTCCTTATAAAAAATGTCTCAACCTTACTCAACAGACAAAATGAAACCGCCAATTAAAACACTCTCTACTGGCTGTCTTTTTTTAAGTATTCAAGGTATTAACATGATCGGAATTTCCATTTTTATTTTAGCGCTGGTACTGCTTTTGTTTGGCTTCCCTGTCGCCTTTACATTTGCTGGCGTTGGTATTTTATTTGTAGTTTTGTTCGCAGACCCAAGCCAACTGGCGCAAATCCCTTATCGTATCTATGCCAATATGGGAGAAAACGGTGGCGGCACTGTGTTGATGGCCATTCCACTGTTCATCTTTATGGGACTCATTTTGCAACGCACCAAACTGGCTGAGCAGTTGCTCGTTTCAATGGGGCGTTTATTTGGCTCTGTACGAGGTGGATTAGCCATTTCAACGGTTCTTGTGGGAACCTTATTAGCCGCTTCCACAGGTGTAGTAGGTGCCAGTGTTGTCGCAATGGGTTTGATCTCTATGCCTATTATGATGCGCTATGGCTACAACAAAGCATTATCCGCTGGCACCATATGTGCGGCCGGAACATTGGGTCAATTAATCCCACCTTCTATTGTGCTTATCATTCTAGGGGATGTACTCAGCATTCCTGTAGGGGATTTATTCCGTGCGGCGGTGAAACCAGGATTAGTCTTAGTTGGCTGTTATATCGCATACATCGTCATCTTCTGCCTTATTAAACCCGATGCAGCACCGGTTATTCCTTTAGAAGACGATGATACATCACGAAAGAAAGCCATTCTGGATGCATTGATGGCAGTCATTCCGCCTCTACTTCTTATCCTAGTTGTTTTAGGCTCCATTTTTTATGGCATAGCAACCGCCACAGAGTCTTCTGCTTTAGGTTGTATCGGTGCCGTGGTATTGGCCATTGTCTATCGTAAATTTTCTCTATCGATGTTGTTTGAAAGTGCCAACGAGACAGTAAAAATAACCGCTATGGTATTCGCGGTTATTATTGGCGCATCAATTTTTTCCATGGGCTTTTCCTACACAGGCGGAGAAGACGAAGTCGAGCGTTTATTGCTGAATATACCGGGTGAAAAATGGGGATTCTTAGTTTTCACTATGCTGCTTGTGATGGCGTTGGGCTTTTTCTTAGACTACATAGAAATCTCCTACATTGTCCTGCCTCTTGTGTACGTGGTTGTTGAAGCGCTAAATATCAACCCAATCTGGTTTGCTATTTTGGTCGCGATGAACCTACAAACCTCATTCTTAACACCACCTTTTGGCTTCGCTCTGTTTTATTTAAAAGGCGTCGCCCCGCCAGGTGTTAATACATTTGATATTTACAGAGGCGTTATTCCGTTTATCTTGATTCAAATTGCCGTTGTTGTGTCCTTGCTACTTTTCCCAGAGCTATATGGGATCAGTCCTGAAGCACCTAGTTTGTGGTAGATAATTAGAAAAGTGGGCTCTTGCTATCTGAGCAGGAGCTCACTTACTTATGCATTTAATTCTAATTTTTCAAAAAACAAATAATCAAACATGGTTATCAAAAAGTCATTCTTTTATCACTTAGCCATTCGAATAGCACATCTCCTTTCTCCCAAAGTTTGAAACAATAATCGCGAATTCCACATTTCATGACTATTAAATAGTTAGCAGTCAAAGGATAATCGTTACATTAGCTAACAATAATTTAAGGAAGAGTATGTTTAATCAAGTTGTCAGTATTTTGTTTCCAATACTAGGATTAGCATTCGCAGGCTTATGTGTAGGACATTGGATTAAGCCAGACTTCCGACCTATCAACCGAGTGAACATGGATGTGTTTGTCCCAGCACTGACCTTCTCCTCTCTTGTCGTTATGCCGCTTGATATCAGCCAAATACCTCTACTAAGCGCCTCAGTTTTTGCCGTTATCATTCCGGGGGCGTTAATGCTACCGGTATGTTACTTCCTCAAAATCAGATACAAGGTGTGGGCACCGCCATTGATGTTTCGAAACAGTGGGAATTTAGCAATTCCTCTGTTCACATATGCTTTTGGACAAACGGCTGTCGCGCCCGCCGTTATGTTATTTGTCGTGTCATCTTGTCTTCACTTTAGTCTTGGCTTAGCCATTGTCAGCAAAGGCATTTCGCTTTTACAGCTCACTCGCATGCCAATTTTTGTCTCCGCTGTTTTCGCACTAGTACTCAACTTGATCGGCGTGGGGATTTGGGAACCTTTGCTGAATGCGACCACTTTACTAGGGCAAGCCGCCATTCCAATTATGCTTGTGTCTTTGGGAGCTCAAATGTGCAATATGCGTTTGAGTGGACTAAAAACAGGACTAATGTGTACCGGGTTATCTCTAGTGACAGGCGGCATTTCATTTGGGTTAATTTACCTGTTTATCCCGCTCTCTACGTTACACCTGAAAATGATGCTGCTTTTCACTCTTTTTCCACCAGCCGTACTCAACTACTTGCTGGCAGAGCGTTTTGATTTAGAACCTGAACGCGTAGCCTCCATGGTATTATTCAGTAACTTCTTTTGCGTTGTGACCTTGCCCATAATGCTCTCCATTGCCCTATCTCTAGAATAAAGATTTTAGCTTTCACCCAAGCTCAGCCTTAGCACGCGAAACAATTCTCCGCTACGCTCCAAACCAGCCGCTTAACGCGGCCTCAACCCCATTATCGCCCTTTTAATCACAAGTAACTCTCTAATAACACTCAAATATTCAAGATGAGTGTTATTAGAGTTGAATGAATGACGACGTTAAAAAGACAAGCCACAAAAATATTAGCGGTTCTTCATTCCTCAAAAGAACCTGTAGTCAGAAAAGATCCCTTCAACTAAACTCGTTAAACGCCTGCTCTATTTCCGCGAAACACTCCGATCTCAGATCAGAGTGTTTGGCTTATTGAGTATGGGAAATACGTCTCGTTATTTGGCTAACTCAGACGTTATGTCTTCGATTTGTTTTGTAATCGCGTCGTCTTTCTCAGGGCTGTATTGATCCGCTTTGATGAATTGCACATCGCTCACGCCGATGAAGTTTAAGCAGTGAATTAACCATGGCGTTAAAAAGTCTTGGTCAGAGCCAATCTGTGTGCCACCAGAGGTAATCACAACAAAGACCTTTTTGTTTTCCAATAAACCAACTGGGCCATTCTCGCCATAAGAAAAGGTTTCTTTGGCACGACAAAGAAGGTCAATAAACGCTTTAAATGACGCGGGTGCGAAGAAGTTGTAAACCGGTATACCGATCACCCAAACATCGGATTCTTTTGCGGATTTAACAATATTATTTGAGACGCTTATTACGGATTTTTGCTCTTCTGTTCGTTGGTCATCTGGTGTGAAATAACTGGTTACCATTAGATCGTTTAAAAAAGGCAAACCCGCACTGACATCCAGCGCATTGGTTTCTACGGTTGTTTTATTCGATAAGGTTTCTACGAATTGCTTTGTTAAACGTTTACTGTGTGATTGCTCATTTCTAGCGCTTGAGTCAATGTGCCATATTTTCATGTTATTCCCCTTAATCAGAGTCATTCTAAAAGTGTCTCAATCAGTATTTTTGATGTTTATTAAAGCGTCGTTATTAAAGAAAAAGCGCCATTAATCGTCGTTATTCCGCTCTTCTGGTAAATCACTAAGATACTCCACAAACTCAACCTCATAACCATCAGGGTCTAAGAAGTAAGCGTTCTTTCTAAATGCATTCTTTGCACCCTCTGTATTTACATCAAAACCAGCGCTCTTTAGACGAGCGATAACAGCATCCAAACTATTAGTCACAAAAGAAAAATGCGCCAAACCTACTTGATGGCCACTTAAGTCACGATTCTCACCGACACCGTTATCGTTCAGCGCAATGTATTGGTAATCATCGCCAAAATGCATCCAGTGGCGATCCACGCCAGACCATTGATTAGCGCCTTTACTTCTAATCTTCCAATGAGGTAACGCTGCCTGATAAAAATGAAGAGACGCTTCAATGTCTTTTATCACTAAATTTACATGTTCTAATTTCATTCGGTTTACCTCCTAATTTCATTTCCTATTTTCTTTCTATCCACAAAGAATGATGCCACTATAAAACCTCAAGTTAACCTGAGGTAAAGTGTTTTGATCATTTATTTGGAGTGAATGTGAAACAAGTGGATCTAACCGTTGGTCGGGTGGCCGAAAGGTGTGGCGTAAAAGTATCAACTTTGCATTTTTACGAAGAAAAAGGACTCATACATAGTTCCCGAAATCAGGGGAATCAACGACGCTATAAAAAGGACGTGCTGCGCCGCGTATCATTAATTAAAGCGGCACAGAAAATGGGAGTCAGTCTAGAAGAGATCAAAAGTGCTTTGGCCACCTTGCCAGAAAATCGAACCCCAACAAATGAAGATTGGGCGGCGTTGGCTTCCCATTGGAAACAAGGTCTAAATGAGAGAATACAGTATCTAGAAAATCTTCGAGACCTATTAACAGGTTGTATAGGGTGTGGTTGTTTATCAATGGGGAACTGCCCTATTTATAATGAAAACGATAAATTATCTGAACAAGGCCCAGGGCCCGTTTTACTAGATAAAAAATAATCAAAAAAACATCTGCGATATGACAACCCACCTTTTATTTAGTAAGTTAGATGTCATCAATTCACATTAGTAGAGAACATAATGCGTCCTAGTACCGAACTAAAAGAACTGTGTGTAGATGACTGGAAAGCCGCCTCTAGTCATGATTTTTGCCAAGAGTTAGCTAAGGGGACATTGCCTTTAGAGAAGATGAAAGTGTATTTAGTACAGGACTACACCTTCATTGATAATTTTGTAAAACTAGCGGCAAGCGCCATACATCATGCACCGACACTTGCTGACAGATTACCTCTAGCGGCTTTTCTTGGCATCATCGCTGGCCCTGAAAATACCTACTTTCAACGCTCATTTGATGCCCTTGGAATAACAGCCGAAGAGCACATCAACCCTCAACTATTAGAGCCTTGTGCGAATTTTCAAATGCTGATGGCAAAAGCCGCACAAAGTGGTCAATACGCTAATATGATTGCCGTTTTATGTGTCGCTGAGTGGACTTACTTAAGCTGGGCTGACAATTTCAAATCACTGGCAAAAGACCTACCCTTTTACTTTCAAGAATGGATAGACCTACACAGTGGCGACTACTTTGAGTCTGTCGTTGAACATTTGCGTTCTCAACTTGATAGTGCATATTCCTCAGCATCACAGGCTGAGAAAGAGTCCATCCAGCAATACTTTAAAGAAGCCGTCCGTTTGGAAAAACAGTTTTTTGATAGTTGCTACCAGAGCATCAAATAAAATGAACTCGAAGTAGCCCCTCTAGGGGGCTGATTTCTCAAACTGTCATAATACCAAAGCACAATTTATTATTGTCTAAGTCCCTTACATACGCGGAGAAAAACGGCCCACGAACGTTTGGTTTTCCGTCACAGCGGCCGCCAAGTGCAATGGCTTTTTGATGCAAACGTGTGACCTCTTCCTCAGAGTCGACACCAAACCCCAGCATGGTGCCATTGCCATTCGTCGCTTCTTCTTTATCAAAAGGAATCGCTAGTGCAAACGCGGCCATCTGATCATTTTGCCAATAGGTCATTCTGTCTGTGGCAAAGGTTTGCATAAATCTCGTCTGTTCAAATAAAGCATCGTAAAATTGAACGGCTACAGGCATGTTGTTGGTACCCAGTACGACGTAATTCATGTTCATTTTAAGATTCCTTATCCGTCATAGTGTCAGAAGTAGAAGCCACAGCAGACGCAAAATACGCCATGATCTCAGCTCGGGTCATTTCTTTGGTTTGGTTCGAGAAGCAATAATAATCAGGGCGCTGATCGCTGAAATATTGCATGTCCATTTCAATCTCATTCAGATCTGAGAAAATCCCAACAGGCATGTTATAAGCCCCTGTTTCCTTCAACTGATAAAACAAATGAGTGCCGCAATCCGAGCAAAACCCTCGCGACGCCCATGCGGATGAATCATAGTGTTTTATGTGATCTTGCCCTTCGATAATCACCTCTGTGCCGCATTGCACAGCAAAGAAAGGCGCTCCGCCCCAACCACGACAATCGTCACAATGGCAAACGGTAAATTTAGGATTAATCTGATTGGCGGTGATGTTCACAGCACCACACAAACACCGTGCTTTTGCTTTTAACATTAGGCTGTTCCTTATTCAGTGAGAGTGTTCGGATAAATAATTTGAACACTCAGATGTCTTACGAAATGCATTCTACGAACATCAACTGACAGCCCTATGTCAGGGGTTGAGGGAATTTTTTTATAAGAAGGGAATTATTCTGTATAACGACGAAAATAGTCTTCCAATGTCATGTTGTGAGGTGTGAAAGTGTCGGTGAGTAGATCGAGGGTTTGTATTCTATCTAGGCGGAAGTTTCTAAAGTCTTGTCGTAAACGACACCAAGCCACAAGAATCCAACCGTTTCTGGTGTTTAATAAGGCAAACGGCTCAATACGCCGGTTTGTTGGTTGAGCGCTTTCATCTTTATAAGCAATATCAACCAGAAAAAAGTTGGTCAGCGCTTGTTGCAAGATGGATAAATTATCGCTGTTTTTTTCTTGTGCCTTCATTTGGCTAAATTGCGTTCGCTCTGAAAGGAGATTGACCTTCGCCTTATTGTCACTGTTAAGCGAGGCTTTAATTTTATCAATCGCATCGGAGTAATACTTTACCAGCGAAGCGTCTTTGTTGTGCAACACCAACTGCTCTACCATCACCAAGGCATTGGCTTCGTTTTCGGTAAACATAATAGGCGGCAAGCGATAACCGTCTACCAGCCGATAGCCTTTCCCTTCGTCCGTATAAATCGGCACGCCTGAACTTTCCAAGGCTCGAATATCACGATAAATCGTTCGTACACTGACCGAAAAGCGTTCGGCTAATTCGATCGCCGTCACCAAGGATTTCGTCTGTAATTGCGTTGTAATCGCTGACAACCGAGACAATCGTTTTACATCACCGTCACTCAAAGCACCTGCCCCTTTTTAGATATTTAAAACTACAAATATTTGAAATAAAACTCTACGGCGCCACCCTAACCCCTTTTTAGAGTGTTTCACGCTATGAATCAATGTCACTGTACAGATGCAATTATGATCCAGACTGTCCTAATCATGATCCAATTTCATTATCTTTCAGCTGTCATTATGATTGAATAGCATTAACTGGGCTTTCTAAAATGAACCACTAATATGAAAAAATTAACGCTATTAGATGGCGGTATCGGCCGTGAACTCAAGCGCATTGGTGCACCTTTTTCACAACCACTGTGGAGCGCGCAAGCTTTGATAGAGGCGCCTGATTTTGTTGCTCAAGCTCATCAGAACTTTATTGATGCAGGCGCTGAAATCATCACGGTTAACAGCTATGCTTGCGTGCCTTTTCATCTTGGTAAAACACTTTATCAAGAACAAGGCGCTACACTTGCAGCACAAGCCGCCATCATTGCCAAAAACGTTGCCACCAAAGCCAATCAAACAATACAAGTTGCAGGATCACTTCCGCCACCTCTTGGTTCCTATCGTCCTGACTTATTTGAAGCAGATCAAGCTCATGACATATTAACCACATTGCATGAAGCCCAAGACGAACACGTTGATTTATGGATCGCAGAAACCATCGCCAGTATTGCCGAAACAACCACCATTGCTCATGTTCTTAAAAGAACAGACAAACCTTGTTATTACGCCTTCACACTAAGCGATGAGTTAGGCGAAATAGCGACATTGCGTTCAGGCGAGTTAGTCTCCAATGCCATAGAACATCTCTTAAAAGAAGCACACTTGAGGGAAAATATAGACGGCATATTCTTCAACTGTTCCATTCCTGAAGTCATGAGACAAGCCATCATTGATGACGAAAAGTGTTTTAGCTAAACACTCCAAAACACTTAACATAGGCGCTTACGCCAATAGTTTCAAACCCATAATTCAAGGCCATGAAGCCAACCTCAATATACAAGGTTCCCGAGATTTATCGCCTGAAGAGTACCTAGACTACGCGAAAGAATGGCACAACCTTGGCGCCAACATAATCGGCGGTTGCTGCGGTATTGAACCAGGTCACATCAAAGCGCTCCAAGAGTGGGAAAAGAAACTTTAAAACAACACTACACAATAAGCGCATTAAAAAACCTAGCAGGCTAGGCTCTTAGTTCTTTCTTAAACTAATCTATAAATTAAAAAGCTTGGACTGCAAGCTTATGCGCCTGTCATCATTAAGCTGGAATGACAGAATCCATATTGGAATTCTCAGCAATGAAGCTCACTGCAGAATGTTGCTTTAGTTGCGAAATGATTTTTGGGCTCTTATCATGAGTCACATTGACATTGACATTGACAATGACAATGACCTCACCATTATCTAAGTGGTGATGAAAGAAACACCTCTTACCAAAGCCAACTACAATATTTAGGAGTGGTGCACTTCGAGGTTGAATTCGCGGACTTTATTATTTTCTTTATTTTACATGTATATTTTTGTATCTAAATTCAAAAAATCAAACTTAGAAATTACAAAATCACAACGTAAAAATTGGATACTCCTATTACTTTGATGATTAGATTTAAATACAGCCTTATTTGGACCTTCTCATTTAGATGAAAACACCAATCGAAACTCCCCTTTCATTATCCACACTGCCCTCAATTGTATTCCAGTTTTCTTCTGATGGTGTGATGCTGACGGATGACCAAAGGAACGTTATCGACATTAATCCCAAATTCGAGCTGATAACAGGTTACTGCAGAGAAGAAATTATTGGAAAAAAACCAAGCATACTTTCTTCTGGTGTTCATGATAAGAAGTTTTATGATGAGATGTCAGCATCACTAAAAACTCATGGTAACTGGTGTGGAGATATATGGAACACACATAAAAATGGAGAGATTTATTTAGAAAACCTTTCTATTACAACAGTTTATGGCAATGACAAAAAACCTTTACTTTATTTGGCCATGATAAGAGATATTACGGAACAGAGACTGCACAGAGATAAACTGGAACATGAATCTTTATATGACCCGTTAACAAACTTACCAAATAGAAAACTCCTTACTCAAACATTAGAAGATTCGATTCAGAAAGATGATTTAGGCGACAATAAAATTTGCGTATTTTACTTAGACCTAGATGGCTTCAAGCAAGTTAATGACAATCTAGGACATCATGTAGGCGATCAAGTACTTGTTGAAATCGCTACACGATTTAATAGATGCCTCCATAAAAAAGGTATTATTTCAAGAATAGGTGGGGACGAATTTGCCGGTATTCTTAAAGCCAATAAAAGTGATCTACACCACTTTAAAACTTTGCATGAAATTCTTAATTCAGTCACCACACCATTAAATTTAAAAGGACAAGATGTGGTTTTATCCGCAAGTATTGGAGTCACATTCTGGCCACAATCAGAAAAAATAGAGAGTAATAAACTATTACAACAAGCGGACTTTGCAATGTATCAGGCAAAGCGAAAAGGCAAAAATAGATTTGAGACTTTTGACCAGAGCCACATATTTGATGAAACAAAAAAATCCCCTTAAGACTCTCGCCTTAAAGGGATTTCTAATATCTAGATTATTAAACCGAAGATATTAATCTTGATTAATAAAGTAGTTAATCACATAAGCTGGCAACTCTGCCGCTGGTACAACGATTTGCTCCATTGTGTCGCGGTCACGAACCGTCACTGGTGCGCCTTCTTTTTCAATAGAATCAAAGTCGACTGTCACACAGATTGGTGTACCGACTTCGTCATGACGACGGTAGCCTTTACCTACGTTACCTGTGTTTTCATAAAGAATACGACCCAAACCCAGCTTCTGAAGCTTGTTTTTAAGCTCCTTCGCAAGTGCGACGATTTCTGGCTTGTTCTTTTTAAGCGGCATGATAGCGACTTTGATCGGCGCGAGATGTGGCTTAAATTTAAGAACCGTACGAGTCGAGCCGTTTTCCAGTTCTTCTTCTGTATACGCTTCTGTCATAACCGCCAACAAACCTCGGTCAAGACCAGCAGAAGGTTCGATACAGAAAGGCACTTCCCATTTGTTCGCTTCCAAATCACGAACGGCTAACTTAGCCGTAGAGTGCTCGTTTTTCTTCACTTTTGCAGAAAGACCGAATTCTTCTTGTGCTTTAGTGTGAGAACCCAAATCGTAATCTGTACGGTTAGCAACACCTTCTAATTCTTCAAAACCATGTGGAAACTTGTACAAGATATCCACAGTTGATTTTGAATAATGGGCAAGATCGTCACCTGTTACGTATTCAAATTCGATATTTTCACTGGTTAAACCCTGATCCAACCACCACTGTTTGCGTGTGTTGACCCAGAATTCATGCCATTTTTCATCTTCACCCGGCTTACAGAAGAACTCCAATTCCATTTGTTCGAATTCACGAACACGGAAAATAAAGTTACGTGGAGTGATTTCATTACGGAAAGATTTACCAATTTGCGCAATACCGAAAGGCAAGCTGCGAGATGTCGAATCCACCACGTTTTTGAAGTTGGTAAAAATACCTTGTGCTGTTTCAGGACGAAGGTAAGTATAAGACTCTTCATCAACCATTGGGCCAACGTTGGTTTTGAACATCAAGTTGAAATCACGAGGTTCCGTCACACTGGTTGAACCACAATTGTCACAGACTTTTATGTCTTTCATGTGGTCAGCACGCATGCGTGATTTACATTCGTGGCAATCCACCATTGGGTCGGTAAAAGTGTCTTCGTGACCTGAGTATTTGTAGACGTGCTTGTTTTGAACAATCGCCGCGTCTAAGCCTTCTACGTCATCACGCTCATAAACCATTGAGCGCCACCAAGCGGCTTTTAGGTTGTTTTTCAATTCAATACCTAACGGACCGTAATCGTAAGCACCTTGCATACCACCGTAGATTTCACTGCCTTGGAAAATAAATCCACGACGTTTACAAAGAGAGACGAGTTCATCCATTGTTTTAGCTGGCATTTCTAAACACACCTTAAGCAAAATTCGTTAAAAAAGACGTAAAACCAAGCGATTCTACGTTCAAGCAATCGTTATAGCCGTACATTGTACTCTTTGCCCGTATTTCGCTCAATGGCGATTCATCTAACAGATAGAGGGTAAAGCTATGTAAAAAGCACAAGAGAAGACGATAACAGGCTGGCATTTATAGAATAATTCGTATGAATACACTATTTTACACCTGCTTGCGCTCTACCCGCATCAATAAATCCAATCAAATTTGATCTAACTTTCCTTTGGTCGCGTATCAATAGTCTCTGATCTAAACAAATAAAGACGATAGAGTATTGATCATGCTGACGATTTTTTATGATGGTTATTGCCCACTTTGCACAGCAGAAATGAACCTGCTGCGGGATTTAGATAATAAAAAAAAGCTTATACTTGAAGACATTCACGCCGCTGATTTCTCCGAACGCTTTCCCCATATTGACCCAATCCAAGCCGATAAAATACTTCATGGACAACTACAAAACGGTAAAGTGATAAAGGGTTTAGAGGTTACTTGTTTGGCTTGGAAGTTGGTTGAAAAACACAAATGGATGCAAGTGTTACGTTGGCCTGTGATTCGTCTTTTTGCAGATCTTGGCTACCTATTTTTTGCCCGTTATCGCCACTCTATTTCATCCTTTGTCACTGGTAAACCACGCTGCACATCCTGCCAGAAGGAGCTTTAATATGTCATCTTTTTACGCCCTAATCATTGGCGCTGGTAGTACTATTGCTCAAGCCGCCATAGCACAATTCAAGCAAAACCCAGATTGTCTTGGTGTGTTTGCGGTAAGCCGGTCATTACCCACTAAAGATAGCCACTCAGCCAAAATAGAGAAAAAAGTCCGCTGGTTCATCTGCGATAATTCCGAGTCGAGCATCCAAGACGTCATCCAGCAGATCAGTCAACATTCCCCAAATATCACGAAAGTACTGATCTGCAACGGCGTTCTGCATGGTACGCAGCAGAATAACGAAACCATGATGCCCGAGAAAAAATTAGAAGATATTAACGCCGAACAACTGGAAGCCGTTTTCCATGCAAATACCGTGGTTCCTATGCTTTGGCTCAGCAAACTTGTGCCTTTGCTAAAAGGTAAAGAAGCGACTCAAGTAGCCTTATTCAGCGCTCGCGTAGGAAGTATTTCAGACAATAAATCTGGTGGTTGGTACAGTTATCGAGCCTCCAAAGCCGCACTAAATATGCTGATTCAAAACAGTGCTATCGAATACGCTAGAAGAGCTAAAAACGTCAAACTCATCGCTTTTCATCCGGGTACAACAGACACGCCGTTATCCAAGCCTTTTCAGCGTTCAGTACCTAAAAACAAGCTCTTTACACCTGAGTTTGTGGCTTCTCAGCTATTAACCATCATGGATTCTTTTGAGATGAATGCTATTGAAGGGCTCTCCATTGAAGGAAATAGAAATGCGGCATTTTTAGATTGGAATAACCAAGCAATCAATTGGTGATTGCTTGGTTTCCTAATCGAGCGTGGTCAGGTAAGACTCACGCTCTATAACGGCGCGTTGGATCAGACGCTTTCGTCGCTTGGTATTCGTTAATCGTTAACTGCTCAAGTGCCATGACAATGTTGCCGTAAACAAATGAGCCGTAGAACAACACATCACCTTCACGTAAAGAAGAAGGGTGAAGCGTTTAATGATTAATATTTGAAACCGGGTCACGCCATACTTGTGCCGCGTTTTTTCTTTTCTAATCAGTAATGCAACCTTTGCTTTGATTTTACTTCAACAAAGGATCATCTTTTGGTAAGAGTTTTTGAATCCACAAAGCCAACTTATGCTTCATACTAGGTAAATCTTCTTTATCTGGTGGTAATGCCACAACCAACTTATCCAATACTAACAAACGATAAATCGCTTCGGTTTTTTCATTAGCAGACATGGTTGCAGAGAAGCCATCATAGCCACGTTTCAGTGCGTAATTTTCACCAACTTGGATGGCTTTTTTACTAAGCGCCGCCTCATTCTTTATTTTTTTCATGTTTTCCTCATCTTTTGGCTTATCGAATACTTGCCTATGGAAGCACAACTCACGCAATAAGATTGTCGACACACGGGATAAAAACGCGATTAGGATTCGGTTTCAGACTCTATCAGTTTTTTAGAAGTTGCTGAATCTTTCTTGTCATAGAAATCCAAAAAACACAATAACACCGTGTTCTAGCAGGAAAAAACTATTTTAGTATTGGCATGTACGACTAAAAGATAAGGGTAAAAAGAGACAAGTGTCGACAATCTATCCATCTTGATAATCAATTAAAACAGAACTATAGACAAAAATATTATCAACAATTAAAAGGCATTTTAGAATGCCCTAGATGACCTTAAAACGAGCTAAACGACACATAATATTTGCGCAACCTTATGATCTCAGTATGATACTGGGATCATAAGGAGACGTTATGTATTCACCTGATAATTCAACCGTCAATTCAGTAGACCAGCATCGCCACTGTTTTTTATTGAAGGGATCAACTCATGAGGTTTTGTCAGATTTTTTACATTTAAGTGAAGCGCTTTCCGCCCCGCTCATTTGCTCTTACGATGTCAGCGTTTATGACGCACTTATGACCCCATCAACGCCATTCCTCACTCGAACTTTCAAGCAAGTCCGTCAAGAACTCGGCAGCACTCATAACGCAGTATTGGTCGATTTAACTCAAGGTATCTCCGCCAGCGTATTGGCTATCTTATCTGGAACAGTTCGTGGCAACGGCATCTTTGCTATTGCGCTTCCAAATGATGATTGGCTGTCTTTAGTGGATCTGGATTTGCCTCGCTACTTACCTTGGCCTTATAAACCAGAGCAAATTGATTCTAGCTTTAAGCGCTTTTTCTTAAGTCATTTAGAAAGCCCAAATTCGCCTTTCCAATCGATAACCCGAAAGACAATTACAGCTTTACCTGCCCTCATATCTGTTGATGAAAATGCTCCTCTCACTCAGGAACAATCTACAGTTCAAGCCAGCGTACTAGATCAGCAAGCAGAGTCTTATATTCTGATTGCTCCTCGTGGCCGTGGTAAATCGACTTTACTTGGAGACAGCATTGCTAAATTACTGAAAGAGGGAAAACGAGTTGCCGTAACTGCGCCAAATCAAGCGGCTATCAGTACATTGAAAGCTCGCTTTGAGCATACAGCGCACTCTATTGATCTAGGCCAGAATTTGCCATTTTTCGCTCCTGATGCGTTATTGGCCGATGAAAACCGATGGGATTATTTATTCGTTGATGAAGCTTCGATGATTCCTGTGCCCTTGCTCATTGCGCTCAACCAAAAAGCAAAACACTGTGTTTTCAGCACCACAGATTATGGTTACGAAGGCGCTGGAAAAGGTTTTGGAATACGCTTTTGCCAATACTTGAAACAACTTAATCCGTCATTAAAAGAGCTTACTTTACAGCAGCCGATTCGATGGGGGGGAAATGACCCACTGGAAAGTTGGATCAATGATTGCTTCTTTTTAGGTGCTATCGGCCAAGTCGCTACAACTCATAATTCAGCAGCTTCGAATGAATACCAACACTTTGTAGGCAAGGAGTGGCTAAGTAAAACAGAATTATTAGCTCAAACCTTCCAACTTTTAGTAAGTGCTCACTATCAAACTTCGTCTGATAATTTGCGTTGGATATTAGACGATCCTTCTATTTCCACCTTTTTGTCGTTACAAGGAAATGCTTTAAATAGTGTGGCTATCATCACGAAAGAAGGCGACCTTCCCGATACACTTTGCCTTGATGTAATGCAAGGTACTCGACGCCCACGAGGGCACCTCATTCCTCAGTCTTTATTGGCTCATGAAGGCATAGCAGACGCAGGGCAATATACTTATTGGCGAATTAGCCGTATTGCCACAGAACAGGATCAACAGAACAAAGGTTTGGCCAGTGAGTTAATTCGTCATATCGAAGAGGTCGCCAAAGGACAATGTGATTTTCTTTGTACCAGCTTTGCAGCAACCGCAGATGTGGTGGCTTTTTGGCTCAAAAATGGCTTTATCCCTGTTCGCCTTGGTACTGGAAAAGACCAAGCTAGCGGCTGCTATTCCTTAATGATGGTCAAAGCCATGCACGCCAAAGCCAGCGACCTTGCCTCATTATGGCATCAGTATTATTGTGCGAATCTCAATTTGTCTAGAGATTACCAAGACCTCTCAGCCGATCTTGTAGAAAAGCTTGTTCAGTCCACACAAACAACCAGCCTTACAAAAGAAGACCTGAACCAGAAAGATGTACTCGACCTTACCTTATTTACTCAACATCACCGGCCTTATCCAACCATTCGAGCGCAACTGACACGCCTTGCCCAAAGTGTGATAGCAAATGAAAAACTGACTAAAGCACACCCTGAATATAACTTTTTGAATAGCATCATCAATCAACCGCATGACCAAATAGACTTTACGCACTTCGGGCTAAAAACGAAGAAGCAGGTGGAGAAACATTTGAAGAAGGTCGTAGGGGAATTGCTTCTTTAAAAATGCGGGTGGAATTCCGCCCATTTGGATTTTTCCTATGAGTGTAATCTCCCCCTTTTTTAGCTTTCTCTCCAATTTTAACAAACAAAAAAAGCGCCAACATACAAATATTTTCTTTTTAAATCAAAAGCTTGAAACAAAAACAAAGCATTTGGCACGTTTCCTGTAATGACTGAGGGCCAAAGCAAATCCGCTTTTATGGTTTGTTTCAGGTGCTGTTTAACTTTTTAGATAGCGCTAGATGAAACTGGAAAAGCGGCTAAACAATAATAAATTCGTTTTTTGGAGTCATATAATAATGAAAAAAATCAGCCTTACTCTGACCTCTCTAGCTCTTGCTTTAACTGCAGGAACGGCTATCGCCAATTGTGATCCAGGCGAGCGCGTTGTTAAATTCAGCCATGTAACAGGCGGTACCACTCACCCTAAAGTCGTTGCAGCAAACAGCCTAGCAGAACGTGTAAACACCGAAATGAACGGTAAGCTGTGTGTAGAAGTTTATCCAAACTCAACACTGTTTGGTGATTCTAAAGAGCTTGAAGCTCTTCTATTAGGTGACGTTCAACTACTTGCGCCTTCACTTTCTAAGTTTGGTTCTTACACTGACAAACTGGGCGTATTTGACTTACCTTTCATCTTTAAAGACATGGATCATGCGATCCGTTTTACCAATACTCCAGCAGGTAAAGACCTTCTTAACGCAATGAAAGACGACATCGGCTTTGTTGGTCTAGGCTACTGGATGTCTGGCATGAAATACTTCTCTGCGAAGAAACCACTTCTTGTTCCTAGCGATGCAGAAGGTATGAAGTTCCGAGTTCAAACATCAGACGTTTCAAAACAGATGATCGATGCAATGGGTGCTTCACCACAAGCCATGGCGTTCTCTGAAGTTTACGGCGCACTACAAACCGGCGTTGTGGATGGTCAAGAAAACACTTGGTCTAACATCTACACGAAGAAATTCTACGAA
This sequence comes from Marinomonas sp. 5E14-1, assembly GCF_039939215.1. Lineage (NCBI taxonomy): Bacteria > Pseudomonadati > Pseudomonadota > Gammaproteobacteria > Oceanospirillales > Oceanospirillaceae > Marinomonas > Marinomonas sp. 5E14-1. The sequence goes on from NZ_JBDXMW010000008.1 coordinate 59,481, forward strand.
GTTCAAGACAGCACAACAGAAACAAGCCACCAATTATTGGCTTACTTGTTCATGACGTCTTCTGAATTCCTAGACAGCCTATCTGACGAAGATCGCGCGCAATTCTTGCAAATTGCAGACGAAGTGACTCAAGCAGCAAACTTACACGTGAAAGCAGCTGAAGCTGCTAACCGTGCAAATATTCTAAAAGCAGGCGGTAAAATTAATACCTTAACGCCAGAACAACGCCAAGAATGGGTGGATGCAATGGCACCTGTTTGGAAGCAGTTTGAGCGTTATATTGGTAAAGATTTGATTCAAGCTGCTGCTGACGCTTAATCACTTTCTACCCAGCAGTGAGCTGACCTTGTTGCGTTAGAGCAAGGTCAGCTTTTGTGGTTTTACTCTGTGACTTCTCGATATCCATCTTTGTGAGATAGATTCAAAAACACCAGACATTCCCCTTCACTGCTTTGATCTGTTAAGACGCATTTGATTTAGGAGTTCCCATGGCACTTTGGCCGCATCTTTATTTATGTATTTTTATTCTTGTTCTTTGGATACTCGAACGCTTATTTCCTAAGGCAATGAACAAAGCAGAAGAAAACCTACTCGTTCTTGTCATTTTTTCCATTATGGCGGTGTCGTTCGGACAAGTTATCGCACGTTATGGATTTAATACAGGCTGGGATGCAGCACTTGAGTTCAATACGATTGCTTTTTCATGGTTGATTTTATTGGGCATGAGTTATGGCATAAAAACCAATTTGCACCTTGGTGTCGACATCGTTTTGAACGCTGTACCGAAAGGTATAGCAAAAACACTGTCTTTAATCGGCGCAGCTGGTGCCATGCTTTATGGCCTAATCCTATTGGATTCTACTTGGTTGGCGCTATTAGGAATTGATGTAAATGGTGGCGCCATTGCTTACTGGTCGAAGATGTTCAAAATCGGCATAGGCACAGAAGAACTGCGCTACCCTATTTTCATACAAGATATGTTTGACCTACGCCCACGCGTTCAGCGTTGGTTAGTACTGGTTATTCTACCGATAAGCTTAGCCCTGCTGACTTATCGCTCTTTACAAGCCTTTATCGACATCGCTCGCGGCAAACGTTCAAGATTGATCAGTGGACATGAAGCCGAAGATCTTGTGAAAGAAAACCAAAACGTACTAAAAGACTAACGCAGGAGCTTTATTGTGCATTCAATCATTCTATTTTCTATGGTTCTCACCCTGCTATTTATCGGCTTGCCTGTGGGTATCACGTTGGGCTTATCGTCCATTTTATTCATTACTTTTTTCTCCCATGACTCTTTGTCTTCTGTAGCTATTTCTTTATTTGGTGTCGGTAATCACTACACCTTATTGGCGATTCCTTTCTTCATCATCGCGTCGTCTTATATGTCGACTGGCGGTGTGGCAAAACGCCTGATTAACTTCGCGATAGCTAGTGTTGGCCATTTCCGTGGTGGCTTGGCAATGGCGTCTGTCTTGGCGTGTATGATGTTCGCAGCCTTATCTGGTTCATCTCCAGCCACTGTGGTTGCGATTGGTACTATTGCTATCGCGGGCATGACTCAGGTGGGTTACTCAAAAGAATTCGCAGCAGGCATCATTGCCAACGCAGGGACTTTGGGGATTCTGATTCCACCTTCTATCGTTATGGTGGTTTACGCAGCATCCGTTGACGTCTCTGTGGGTCGTATGTTCTTGGCTGGGGTTATTCCAGGCTTAATGGCTGGCGGTATGTTGATGTTAGCGATTTATGTTGTTGCTCGTATCAAGAAGCTTCCTGCTGAAGAATGGAAAGGTTTTGGGAACCTAATTCGTGGTGGTAAAGAAGCGGGTTGGGGCTTGTTCCTTATCGTTATCATCATGGGCGGTATTTACGGCGGTGTATTCACACCAACGGAAGCAGCTGTAGTAGCTGCAGTTTACTCAATGTTTATCGCACTTTTTGTCTACCGTGATATGGGGCCATTACAAGGTCACGCTTGGGTCAATGAAGACGATGCACCTCATGCTCGTGTTGGATTTAACGGGCTTGTCTATGGTGTCTCTTTCTTCCTTATCTGGGAAATTATGTCTTTCTTTATTTGGGCAGAAAGCGAAACCATAACTGGCGGAGATCGCGCAACATGGGGCGCAATTCTGTCTGTCTCGTTGAGCATTTTCTATGTCTATAAGCGCTCTAGTAAATTAGACGAATCCATCTTGACTTGTCTTGCGGCTGGCTTCCCTATTTGGGGACGCAACCTGTCTCTTATGACACGTAAATTCTTCCCAACTATGTTTGGTAATGAATCTCGTAAAGTCATGTTAGAAGGCACAAAAACCACCATTATGTTGATGTTCATTATCGCCAATGCTTTGTTGTTTGCTCACACTTTATCAGCAGAGCGCATTCCGCAAATGATCACCGAATGGATGCTAGGCGTTGGCTTCAACTGGTTCACTTTCTTGATTGCCGTGAACATTTTGCTGTTGATTGGCGGTCAGTTTATGGAGCCTTCTGGTCTTTTGGTTATCGTTGCGCCAGTGGTTTTCCCAATTGCGATGGAACTGGGTGTTGACCCGATTCACCTAGGTATCATCATGGTGGTTAACATGGAAATCGGTATGATCACACCGCCGATTGGTCTGAACCTCTTTGTGACTTCTGGTATCACAGGAATGAGTTTAGCCCGCGTAGTAAAAGCTGCTATGCCATTTGTTGCTGTCTTGATGGTGTTCTTGATTCTCGTGACCTACATCCCCGCGCTATCTACAGCCTTGCCTTACAGCATCATGGGGCCAGAAATCATCCAATAAAGAAAAGTTGATTGATTTTTAAAGATAAAAACGCCCGATCGGGCGTTTTTTTACTCGCTGAAAAAGCAATGTACTCGCAAGGTATTAAGCCGAAAGTTCTTTTCGAATGATTTCTGCGCCTGCACTTAATGCCTTAAGTTTGCCTCTGGCAATGTCACGGGGCAAAGGCGCCATACCACAATTGGTACAAGGGTAAAGCTTGTCTGCATCAACATATTTCAGTACTTTTCTCAGTGTATCAGCCACTTCTTCCGGCGTTTCAATGGTGTTCGTTGCCACATCAATGGCGCCCACCATGATTTTCTTACCGCGCACAAGTTCCAGCAGATCAATCGGTACATGCGAGTTATGACACTCTAAAGAAATAATATCGATGTTCGACTTCTGCAACTTAGGGAAGACCCCTTCGTATTGTCGCCATTCATTACCTAGTGTTTTCTTCCAATCGGTATTCGCTTTAATGCCATAGCCATAACAAATATGCACAGCCGTTTCACACTTAAGTCCTTCAATTGCTCTTTCTAAACACGCAATGCCCCAAGCATTCACCTCGTCAAAAAAGACATTAAAAGCCGGTTCATCAAATTGGATAATATCCACACCAACCGCTTCTAATTCTTTGGCCTCTTGGTTGAGGATTTTGGCGAATTCCCAAGCCAGTTTTTCACGGCTTTTATAGTGGTCGTCATACAGTGTGTCGATCATTGTCATAGGGCCTGGTAGCGCCCATTTAATTGGTTTTTTAGTTTGCTGGCGTAAGAATTTTGCATCTTCAACAAAGACAGGCTTTTGCCGACTAACAGGACCAACCACCGTCGGTACACTGGCATCATAACGGTCGCGAATTTTAACGGTTTTACGCTTCTCAAAATCGACGCCATTCAGGTTTTCAATAAAAGTGGTGACAAAATGTTGGCGTGTTTGTTCGCCATCACTCACAATATCAATACCAGCTTGTTGCTGTTCTTGTAGCGACACACGCAGTGCATCCTGTTTACCATCCACTAATTCCTGCGCTTGTAATTTCCACGGCGACCATAATGTTTCCGCCTGAGCAAGCCAAGAAGGTTTCGGCAGACTACCTGCCGTTGAAGTCGGTAGCAGTATTTTTTTAATCGTGTTCATAATCAGTCACTTCCTATATAAGCCATTCTACTTTGGCAACTTAAAGCGCGTAATTGGCAGACCATTTTTCAAGCTCAACTTGGTATGGTTTGATGAAGTTGTCATGGGCAAACTGCCCTTGCTCAATCCCTAATCGACTGCGCTCTTCTCGGTCATAAATAATATGCGTCAATGAATGATCTAAGTTCTTCAAATTGGGTTGGTAACATGACCCAGCAACGGAATTTGCATTATAAATTTCAGGTCGATAAATCTTTTGGAACGTCTCCATCGTGCTAATGGTGCTGATCAATTCAAGATTGGTGTAATCATTGAATAAGTCGCCGAAGAAATAAAAAGCCAACGGCGCAACACTGTTTGGCGGCATGAAGTAACGTACCTGCAACCCCATTTTCTGAAAGTATTGTTCCGTTAAAGAGGTATCATTCGGTTGATATTCAACCCCTAAGACAGGATGTTGATTTTCAATCTGATGGTAGGTTTTGTTGTCCGAGACACTCAAACAAATAACTGGCCGCTTTTTAAAATGCGCGTTATAAGCGGCCGAGTTCACGAAATATTGAAACAACTTGCCATGTAATTCACCAAAATCATCAGGGATACTAAAAGATGATTGGCCTTTATTGTGCTCGGACAACAAAATGCTGAAATCATAATCGCGTACATACGACGAAAAGTTGTTGCCAACAATACCTTCAATTCTCTCATTGTTTTTATGGTCAACAATGTTCGTCTTTAACACCTCAATAGACGGAAATGTTTTACCATTACCTTCCACATCGATATCAACCGAAACGATTTCAAGCTCAATAGCATAACGATCACCGTTGGGGTTATCCCAATGGGCCAAGGCATTAAAGCTGTTATTAATCATGTTTAAAGCATTACGCAAATTCTGTTGGCGATTCTCACCTCTCGCCAAGTTTGCAAAGTTAGTGGTAATACGTGAACTCTCTGAAGGCTGATAGTTTTCATCGAGGCAAATGTTCTTAATTTTAAACGCGAAATTCTTACTCATGGTGTTTATCCAATCTCTCATTCTTTGTCATTATTCTAGACTCGAACACGATCATGAATAAAACTATTTAAATTCAAAATAAAGTGAGTAAAATTAATACAGATTTTCAAATTAAAAGATTTTTTGGAAGGCAAATGTTTTCAGAAGAGAGGTTTTTAAAAAAGTTCAGCGTTTAGAATAAGAGAACAGAAAAGCCAATTCATAAAGACCTCTCTGCTCAATAATTAGTGGAATCTCAAACTCAGCTCTTATCTTGCTAACCAACCACCATCCACTGCAATGGTATAACCATGCACATAGCGTGACGCTTCGGATGCAAGGAAAACAATCGGCCCAGCCATGTCTTCTGGTGTGCCCCAACGACCAGCTGGAATTCGTCCGAGTATTTCACTGGATCGATTCTCGTCTGCTCGTAAAGCTTCAGTATTGTTGGTTTCCATATAACCCGGTGCAATAGCGTTAACATTAATGCCCTGTTGCGCCCATTCATTGGCTAATGCTTTTGTTAAACCAAGAACACCGCTTTTTGATGACGTATAAGAAGGGACTCGAATACCACCTTGATAAGACAACATAGACGCAATGTTGATGATGTTACCTGTACTTTTCTGAGAGATGATTTGTTTCGCAAAAGCTTGAGACATAAAAAAGACCATTTTCACATTCAGGTCCATCACGTCATCCCAATCTTGTTCCGTGAAATCGATCGCCTCATTACGGCGAATAATGCCAGCGTTGTTTACCAAAATGTCAACTTTACCAAAGGTTGAAATGGCTTCTTTTATAGCAAGATCAGCCGTCTCAATTTTGCTTATGTCTGCGATAACACTGTGAAAACGGCGGCCTGTTCTTTCTATTAAAGCCGCAGTTTCAGAAGGAACACTTCTATTTACACCCACGATGTCTGCCCCTGCATGCGCAAGTGCCAACGCCATACCTTGTCCTAGCCCTGTATTGCAGCCAGTAATAATGGCGACCTTCCCACTTAGATCAAACATGTTATTCATCGTGTCTCCTAACTCGTGCAAGTAAACAGGGTGAGAAATATTACATAACGAGAGTTAGCTGTAAAAAAGGGCGTACTTTTTAACTATCTCCCTCATAAATAACGTATCCATTCCGATTCGATTTTTTAACTTCATAGAGGGCTGTGTCGGCCATTTTTATGGCTCTTTCTAAAGACTTTTCATTATTCATATGAATAAAAGCAGCACCAATACTTACAGTAAAATGGTGGTTTTCACCTTCAACGTCTACTTCATGCGCACGAACGTTTTTTAATATAGAGTTTGTTAAGTGTGCCAGATCAACAGAATTAGTTTGTTTTAAAAACACGACAAACTCATCACCACCAAAACGCCCAACCAAATTGGGCTTTTTAATAAAATCACTCAATATAGAACTCAAAGCCATTAAGACATTGTCTCCACCGACATGCCCCAATTTGTCATTAATTTCTTTTAAGTTGTCTAAATCTAATAAAAAAACCGCCGATTGATTTACTGTTTCTTTGGCTGCCTGTGAGTCTGCTGTAGCCGATAGTTCTGCAAGAATCCGCTTACTCTCTTGGTAGAAATAACCTCGGTTATACATCTGAGTTAAGCTGTCTGTGCTAGCTAACTCAGCCATTTTAATTTCCAAAGAATCAATCTTGAAAAATAAGCCAATTAAAAACCAAGATAAAAGAGGTGTAACAGTAAATGTGACACAGGTAATCAGCACGATGTCTTCTAAGAAAACATCAGTGAAATCAAAAGCTTTAACGAGAAGGTAATTCATCAGACAGGCTAACACTGTAGCCACAACAGTTAAAACAGACACTAACCCAAAACGCCCTAATTTCCGCAGCATAGATCTAATTAAGGGTGTCATAAGACCGCCACGAAATGACGCTTTTTAGGAAAGCTGTTCATGCCCATTTTCTTGACCTTAAATGCAATTATAAAACGCCTGTGCTTTTAAACGACTCAATGAAAGTATTCATTGAAAAATATGCCCTTGATTGTATTACAGTTATATTTTGAACCAAAGGGTTATAATTTAAATATGTCCTTATCTAGGCCATATTTACGCATTTTGTCGTAAAGGGTTTTTCTCGGTAAACCAAGTGCATCCATCGTCCCTTTTATAGAACCTTTTTGACGCATCAACTCTTGCTCTAATAAGGTTTTCTCAAAACGTTCCATCTGCTCAGGTAAGGTCATCACACCTGGATTATTTTCATTGGTGATGATTTCATCAAACTCAAAAGACCCTGCTTCCCCCATCAAGACATAACGTTCAGCAAGATTTCGTAACTCACGAACATTACCCGGCCATTCATAGTTCAATAAACTGTGCATTCGTGCTGCAGATAGAGGCTCGGATTCACGCTTATATTGCGCAGTCGCCACCAAACAAAAGTGTTGCCATAACAGTGAGATATCATCTTTTCGTTCACGTAATGGTGGAATATCCACACGTACCACATTCAGTCGATAATAAAGATCTTCTCGAAACGTGCCACCTTCGCTTAATTTTTTTAAGTCCACTTTGGTGGCCGCCAAAATACGCAAGTCCAAATCAATCGACATGTTTGACCCTAAACGCTCCAAGCGACGCTCTTCCAACACCCGCAATAAGCGAATCTGCATAGACATGGGCATGCTTTCAATTTCATCAAGAAATAACGTACCGCCATTGGCATGCTCTAACTTGCCAATACGTTGAGTTTTAGCATCGGTAAAAGCACCTTTTTCATGACCAAACAGTTCAGATTCCATAATAGAATCCGGCACAGCACCGCAGTTAATTGCTACAAAAGCATGACCTCGGCGAGAGCTGTGTTCATGAATATAACGAGCAACTAATTCCTTTCCTGTGCCTGTTTCTCCTTGAATTAAAATGTCCGCGCCCGTATCTGCCACATGCAATAACGCTTGACGTAAGCGATGGATGCCAGCCGTATTACCGATAATACGAGGTCCAGGTGCATTTTGAGCAACCAATTCAAGACGTAGACTTCTGTTTTCTAAGGTTAAATGGCGCTTCTCTGTGGCACGTCTGACCACTTCAATAAAATCTTCGTTGGAAAAAGGCTTTTCAATAAAGTCATAAGCACCATCACGAATGGCATTCACCGCCATGCTGATGTCACCATGTCCTGTAATGACAATGAAAGGAATCTCGGCGTCAATTTTCTTCACCTCTTCAAAGAGTGCCAAACCGCTTTTTCCCGGTAAGTTAATATCACTGACAATAACACCTGAAAAATCTAGAGAAAGGCGTTCAATAACTCCCTGAGCACTGGAAAACTCAGCCACTTCGAAATCTTCTAGCTGCAAGGTTTGAGAGATCGCCATACGAACGGCTTGCTCATCATCGATTAATATTACCTGCTTGTTATCTAGCATGAATCTTCCTTTTGAAAAGCATTATGACTTAATCTCATGAATCACGGACGATGAATAAAAACGCGGTAGCCTAACACAAAATTCAGCCCCTCCAGTGGGCAGATTACTGGCACTGATTTGTCCGCCCATGGCATCAATAATTCGCTGACTGATAGACAAACCTAACCCCAATCCTAAACCTGACGATTTCGACGTAAAGAAAGGCTCAAAGAGGTTTCGTGCCGCTTCCTCACTCAAACCATTCCCCGTATCTTGAACGCAAATAATCACATCGTCCGCGGTGGCTTTTTGCTCAATACAAACCCGTCGTTCAAAGCCAGAGGATTCCAAAATAGCATCTGCAGCGTTAGCCAACAAATTCACCAAAACTTGCTCTAAAAAGACCATATCGCCATTCACAATCAAGTCTTTATCGTCCGTCACAACAAGCTCAATCCCCACCTCTTTGTAGCGAGTTCCCATGATCTTTATGGCACCCATAATGGCAGTCTGAACGGCTATTGGCCCTTGATGAACATCGCCTTTTCGCGCAAACACTTTAAAGCGAGAAATGATGTCACTCATGTGCTGACCTAATTGGCTAATGTGTTGCAAATTTATCTGCGCCTGATCGTATTTTCCTCGATCAAGAAACGTCAAACCATTTCCTGCAAAAGCTCGAATCGCCGTTAATGGTTGATTTAATTCATGACTTAATCCAGCACTCAGCTGACCAAGCACCGCCAGCTTAGCTGTTTGAATAAGCTCTCGCTGAGTGCCTTTGTGTTCTTCAATTTCCTGACGAAGTCGCGTGTTTGCGCCTTCCAGTTCATAAGTCCGCTCTCGAACGCGCTCCTCTAAGTCAATTCGCGCCTGAGTGATTTCTTGCTCATAACGCTTCCGCTCCGTCATATTATGGAAAGTCACCAAATAGCTTAAGCGATTGGGTAATTGCATCTCACACAAGGTCATTTCCACTGGCACAGGCACTTGTTCTGGATAACACAAGCTACCTTCTCTCGTTAGCACTTTAACCCCAAGATTATTAATAGCGTCAAACAAATTGTCCGAAGAAAAAGGAGAAGAACTTTCTTTGTCCGTTCGGAACAGTTGACACAAAGGCTGACCAACCAAAGGTGCCAATGGTTGCCCAACGAGTCTTTCAACCGCTGGGTTAAATGACTCAATTTTGTGGTTGTCGTCTAACGTCACTAAACCAGCCTGTGTATTTTGAATCACTTCACGAATATACGCCTGATTATGACGAGTCATTTCATTAGCGTCAGATCGCTCCCGCAGCATTCGTGTGCGCAACATGGCCAAACCAAATAGCAAAGCCGTGATTGTCACACCACCAGCAAAAATTGCGCGCCATAATGCAATATCTTCATTAATGGCTTTTAGCGGTGCCAATATGGATATTTGAAAGTCTAATTGGCTAATGGGGAGGCTCATATTGAGATAAGATACGCGATTCGAATGCTCACCATTATTTATGTGACGGCTCTCAACAATATCGACGATAGACGCATTTTCATTGAAAGGCTTTTGATAAGTAATGGCTAATTTTTCAATCACCTTATCACCGTATCGCTGAGAATCGGCAATACGCTTTAACTCTTCGTGAGACAGTTCGCCTAGTACTCGGTAGAGCCAGCTAGAACGGGAACCACTGAACACAACATTATCTGGATCCAACAATACAAATTCATAATGCTGATTAGCGAAACGCTTTTCAAATTGCGTCAAATCTACTTTGACAACCGCCACACCAATAATGGAATCGCCTTCATAAATAGGGTACGAAAAATAATAACCACGACGATTCGACATAATGCCCAAAGCATAATAACGCCCCGCCTTACCTTTAATGGCGTCTTTAAAATAAGGGCGAAACACATAGTTACTGCCGACAAAGCTACTTGGGCCAGCATAGTTTGAAGCGGCGATGGTCAAGCCATCCGCGTTCAAAATATAACTGTCTGAGGCCTCTGTGATACGATTAATCTGTTCTAATTCGCGGTTGAGCTGATGAATATCAGATTCAAAACCGTTTCTAAGTGCTTTTCTCACTAGGTCATTAGAAGCCAGCAAGGTTGGCATATGTTGGTATTTGGCAATTGCACTCTCTAAAACGCTGGCCAACTGACCAAGCTGTTCAAAAGAGTCAACTTCCAAGGCTTTTATCTGTTGATGACGCAGTGCTTCACCACCTTTCCAGATCAGTAAAACCACAACAAAAAAAGCACAGAGATACATCAAAGCAGATCGCTTTGGTGACAGTAAATCCTGTATATTCAAGCCAATTTTCTCTCTCAACACTTCCACCTTTTTATTATTATTGAAAAACTAAGAACGAGAATGAGCAAACGGCATTACTTCTGCAATGTGCTTTTTTTCACACATTAACATCAACAACCTATCTATGCCTAAGGCCACACCAGCGCATTCAGGCATACCGCTTTTTAAAGCGCTGAGTAAACGTTCATCGAATTGTCTGTCAGCCAATTTCATCTCATTGCGGGACGCTTTGTCTTTCTCGAAACGATGCGTCTGTTCCTCAGCATCAGTTAATTCATGATAACCATTGGCCAGTTCCATGCCTTGCCAATATAGTTCAAAGCGCGCAGCGACCCATTGATCATTATCATCCATGTGAGTTTTCGCAAGAGCCGCCTGAGATGCAGGATAACTGTGAATAAAGCAAGGTTGCTCTGTACCAATCGCGGCTTCCACTACACTTGCGAAAATTAGCTCCAGCAAAGTGTCTCTATCTGTTTCTTGCAATCCATACTCCGTATGTTTATGAGCACATTCTTGCAGTGCGCACAGACTAGCAGACAAAGGATCCAAACCAGTATGACGCAAAAAAGCATCTTGGTAACTTAGCCGCTCACACATCAAAGTATCATCATCCAATATGTATGCGAGCAAAGCTTGAATTTCATCCATCAACTGCCAATGATCAAAACCCACTCGATACCATTCCAGCATGGTGAATTCGATGCTATGACGACGCCCAACATCTTCCGCGCGAAATACTTTCCCCAATTGATAAATAGAACCGGAGCCTGCACAAAGTAGGCGTTTCATGGCGTATTCAGGGGACGTTTGCAGATAATACGTTAGGTCTTCACCTTGCGAACGAGTGTGACTGGTTAAGACTTCGATATGTGGATCAGAAATACTCCCCAAAGACAAACAAGGTGTATCTACTTCCATCACATCGTGAGCATCAAAAAAAGCACGAACTGTTTTTAATAGTTGGGCTCGCTTTCTCAAAACGGGAAGGTCTGCACTGGGTTGCCATAAGGACGCATTGTACATAGCAAAAGCTCTGGAAAAATAAAATCCATCATAGCAAATACTAAGGTTCCATGGTGAGAACTGAAGCCTATTTGCTTTATTGAGTTACTAAAGTACGTACTTTCTATCTGTATAAAGAATCCTAGTGGCTAAGAGTAATTATTAAAGAACACTTAACAGATAAGGATACGTTATAATATAACAATATTTAATAATCCCTTAGGAGATCAACATGTCTAACCCCATTCCTGTTACCGTACTCACTGGCTTTCTTGGTAGCGGTAAGACCACCTTGCTTAACCGTATATTGTCTGAAGATCACGGCCTGCGTATCGCTGTGATTGAAAATGAGTTTGGTGAAATCGGCATAGATCAAGATCTAGTCATTAATGCTGATGAAGAAATATTCGAGATGAACAACGGCTGCATTTGCTGCACCGTACGTGGCGACTTAATCCGCATCCTCCATGAATTAGCAGAACGCAAAGACAAATTCGACCGCGTCATTCTAGAAACTACTGGCATGGCAGATCCTGGCCCTGTGGCACAAACCTTTTTTGTTGATCCTTCGATCAGCGAACAATATGAACTGGATGGCATCATCACTCTAGTAGACGCCAAACACATCAGCACTCACCTAGACGAAAGTACCGACGAAGTCATGGCTCAAGTGGCGTTCGCTGATCGCATCATATTGAACAAAGCCGACTTAGTCTCAGAAGACGACATGCTTGGTTTGAAAAAGCGCCTAAAAGGCATGAACCAAATGGCGGGCTTCTATTCTGCGACCATGGCTGATGCACCTATAGCCGAGCTGTTAGACATTGGTGGATTCAACATTCAGCGCGCCATAGACATGAAACCCAACTTCTTAGAACCAGAATACCCATTTGAATGGGGTGGAATATGGCAACTGCCTGCTGGAAAATACCACTTTAAGATGGCCAACGGCCCAGATCCTGACATGGCATTTCTTATCACTGACGTTAAACATACAGCTGAAACCGCTGTCTTGAACTTGGCAGAAACCGTCTTTGTGAGATTTTCCAAATCTGGAGAGCCTATTTCTCATGGGCAAACACTAAGAGAAAGAAACCAATGCTACCGCCTACAGCTTGAAGGCCAAGATCATTATGAATTTCATTTAGAACTGGCTACAGATCAAGACATCGCCGTGTTCTCTCAGCACACGCCAGAAGAGTTTAAATTAGCGCTTTTAGACAAAGACAGCACCGAGCGTTTCCCTGTGGTAGAACACTGTTTTAATGCCGAACATGAACACAACGATGCCGTTTCTTCACTTTCTATCGAGTTAGCAGGCAGATTTGATGGCGATATCCTCAATGCTTGGATGGGAATGTTTCTACAAGAAAAAGGCGTCGATGTGTATCGAATGAAAGGCGTGCTTGCCATTCATGACGAAGTGCATCGTATTGTGTATCAAGGCGTTCACATGCTATTTGGCGGGCAACTTGGAAAACCGTGGGGAGATGAAACACCAACCAACCGCATGATCTTTATTGGTAAAAACCTTGATGAAGACTACATTCGCGGCTCATTGGAAAGATGCTTATATAAATAACACTTCCGCCCTTAGTGATATAAAATAGAGCATTGAGTGGAAGCAAAATCACTCAATGCTCCTTCCATCTCAAATGACCAACACGACTTTAATTCCATGAAAGATATAAAAAATGTTTTCCGTAATCTCGAAAAGCTATTAAGAGACGCCAGCTGGTTTGACGATGATTGGGAAATATACAACCGTGGTCCGTATCTTCAACTCTACAAATCAAACTGGCACAACCACAACCAAGGCGGCGTTCATTTCGAGACCTTCATTGAGGCACCGCAAATCAAACAAAAGTCGTTTCCTATCTGCATGCACGCCGAAGAAGACTGCCCTTCACAACCAGAATTTATTGAAAAGTTTCTTAAACTAGAAAGCGGCCGTATAAAAAGCTGGAAAGGCTACCAAACCATCGGCAAGGGCTATCACATCTGCGAGCGCACCATGCCGCTTAACTTCAAAAGCCTAGAACAACGCATCTTTGAAGAACTGAACCGACTTCGCCAACTGGCAGACAGTATTGAACAAGCATTCGACGAAGTGAAGGGTGAGCCAGAATGGTAAAGCGTCAGAAAAGTCCCTGCATCGACCTTTGTGATTTCTCAGGGCCCAAAGGCTGGTGTTTAGGTTGCGCTCGCACCCGCCCAGAATGCAACCAATGGCAAAAAATGAAGCCTTATGACAAAAACAAAATAGAAAAAGAACTGCAAAAACGCATGAACCAAATCAAAAATCAGAACGGTAAATAAACACAACCGTTATAATAGTGTTTAAAACAAACCAAATAGCCACTTATGAATTAACCTGCCCGGTGCTAACGCACCAATACCCGCTCCAACAAGTCCAAAAAAAGCACCTTTAGCAAATCCCTTATGACGTTTGATATTACCGACTCGAGCAAAATAGATAGACGCCGCGACACAGATCAATACCCAAATAGACAACAAGTGAATAATGCCAAAGGGTCCAATAACTGGCGTAAATTCTCTTATTCCAAAAGATGATACAGCCACAATAACCATTGCCAACATCCAAGAATGGCCAATAAACTTATGCTGTACCGTTCCCTTACGGGTCGTTAACTGAATAGTACCAGTGATAAGGGCCCAAATGGCCGCAGATATGTGAAGAGTTAAAAGCATAATAATCCTCTAAAATTACCCCCACAGGAGAAAGCTGCGTAAACATTCTTTATCATAGTAAGTACTTTAAACCTACAAATAAAAAAGCCTTCGATAGTGTTCTATCAAAGGCTTCTTTTGATTTGCTTGCTTTAGCTAAGAAGCCAAAAATCATTTACCAGTCGCGCGGGAAACGTATTCACCACTGCGTGTATCAATACGCAATACTTCACCGATGTTGATGAACAATGGCACACGAACCATAGCGCCAGTTACCAAGTAAGCAGGCTTAGAACCGCCGTTTGCAGTATCACCTTTTACGCCTGGATCCGTGTCTTTCACTTCAAGCTCAATGAAGTTTGGTGGAGTCACAGCAAGAGGTGCACCGTTGTATAAAGTCACAACATATTTTTCTTGCTCTTTCAGCCAATTTTTCGTGTCAGAAATGGCATTTTCATCTGCTGCGTGTTGCTCGAAAGAGCCATCAACTGCCATGAAGTGCCAGAATTCGCCGTCGGTGTACAAGTACTCCATATCGGTTTCCATCACGTCAGCGGCTTCAAGAGATTCACCTGATTTGAAAGTACGCTCCCAAACGCGACCACTCTTTAAGTTACGCAATTTTAGACGGTTAAAAGCTTGGCCTTTACCTGGTCTAACGTGTTCGTTTTCTAAAACAGAACATGGGTCGCCATCAACCATTACTTTCGCGCCAGTGCGCATATCGCTAGTAGAAATATTAGCCATAAATCCTCACGGTATAAATTTAGAGAAAAGGCTCAGACTGGCGTATCATGTCAGTCTAAAGGTCTTTTATAAGATCTTTAAAAGCCATCAGCCTACGAAAGGCCAAAAAAGTTGGCGCCATAATAACCCAAATTAACAACATTTTGCAGATATTTGACGTGATTCCCATTAAAACACAGAACACAACAAGCTGGCCCCAACACCTCACGCAGGCAATCACCTCTCTGAATGACCTTGTTGAAAGCCTTGGTTTACCTAAGGATCTCCTCACTCAAGGTCAAGACGCTCAACACAGCTTCAAACTTCTGGTGCCACGACCTTATTTGTCTCGAATGGAATACGGCAATCCGAACGATCCTTTATTACGCCAAGTCATGCCAGACGCAGCAGAAATGCTGGAAGTAGCAGGCTACAAAAAAGACCCATTAGAAGAAGCTGATCATAATCCGCAAAAAGCCATTGTGCATAAATACAAACGCCGCTTGCTGGTTATCACCACAGGAACCTGTGCGGTAAATTGCCGTTATTGCTTCCGTCGCCACTTTCCTTATGGTGACAACCAACTGGCTCAAGCGGAATGGCAATCTGTCATTGATTACCTCATTGCACATCCAGAGGTCAATGAAGTGATCTTGAGCGGTGGCGATCCATTGATGATGAAAGACGCTTTACTCGCCAATAAGGTTCGTCAAATCGAGGCTCTACCACAAATCAAACGACTACGTATTCACTCTCGTTTACCTGTGGTGATTCCTGCTCGTGTGTGTGATGACATGCTGGATTGGATAAAACAAAGCCGCTTAGACATCATTATGGTTTGGCATATAAATCACGCTAACGAAGTAGATGAAGAGCTTGCCAAAGCCGCATTCAAACTGACGCAAGTGGGCGTCACCTTGCTCAACCAAGGCGTATTATTGAAGGGCGTCAATGATTCAGTAGAAGCGCAAGTGAACTTAAGCGAAGCGGTATTTTCGGTAGGTATTTTGCCTTATTACATGTTCACGCTCGACCCAGTAGAAGGCGCAGCCCATTTTGATGTGTCCATTGAAGAAGCCCAACAACTCATGGGAAAAGTCGCCGCAGAATTACCCGGTTATTTAGTGCCTAAGCTCGCGAAAGAGATTCCGGGACGAACATCAAAAACCGTGTTCGCACCGGTTTTGTCATAAATCACTAACGCGACAAAGCAATGCGTCCGACTTTCACTTGGTTTTGGCGTATTTTGACTCTCGGTGCCAGTTCATAAATATCGCCGTTCCCACCCACTAACTGCTGCGGAACATGGCTCGCTTTGGCAACCTTGCCATTGCCTCGTAGGTGCTCTGGTTCCCCATGAACAGGCACCGCGATTTGTGGTTGAACCCAAGTGTAAAGTTGCTTCAATTCTTCCACACAAGGATGCCCACTGACGTGAATGGGCAGCTCTGTATCCTGTTGCTGTAAGGTGCGAATTTTTTGGCCTTTGAATTGTTCCACCAAACGCATAATGGCGTCTTCGTTGCCGGGTATCATCATGGCGGAAAAAATCACCATGTCGTCCGCTTCTAACGTTAAGTCGAAACAGTTCCCTGCCGCAAGGCGATTCAAAGTCGCTCGAGGCTCCCCTTGGCTTCCAGTGACCACAGCAAGCACTTCTTCTCGCGGCAAATACCCAAGATGCGCTGCATCGATTAAAGGCAAGTCATCAGGCCAATGTCCTGTCGCCTTGGCCGCACCCACCATGTTTGTTAAAGAGCGGCCAATCAGCGCCAAATAGCGCCCTGTTTCTTGCGCCACACGACCAAGCGCCACCAGCCGAGCCACGTTGCTGCTGAAACAACCAACCACCACTCGATTCTTTTCTGGGGCAATTGTCGCCAACAGAGCTTCATAGCAATCGTGCTCCGAAATGGAATGACCGTCTCGTAACGCATTGGTCGAGTCGCACATCATGGCGAGAATGTTTTCTTTGGCGAGTGCTTTGAAATTTGCAGGGGAAAAGCCTCCGCCAATAATAGGTTTCTTATCAATTTTCCAATCCCCTGTGTGGAAAATCCGCCCTGCTGACGTGTCAATGGTCATGGCAAAAGGTTCTGGGACAGAATGAGTCAAGGCGAGCCAAGTTACGTTAAACACGCCGATTTTTTGGTTCTCATCTTCTTTCACCACAATGACAGGAACGTCGTCCGCTAAACCCACTTGCACTAGTTTACGACGCAAGACTTCGGCAGTAAAAGCCGTGGTGTAAACAGGACATTTGAAACGACGCCAGAGAAAAGGCAAAGCGCCCACATGATCTTCATGGGCGTGCGTTATGACAATGCCTGCAAGACGTTCTTTTTGTTCAGAGATAAAACGGGGATCAGCACAAACCACTTCCGCTGTATGGAGATCGTCTGGTTTTAAAGGCTCGTTGAATGAGACGCCGCAATCTATCATCAACCATTGGCCGTCATGGCCATAAAGGTTCATATTCATACCGATTTCGCCGGTGCCACCCAATGGCAAAAACCACAAATCGTCTTGTCCTGGTATTAATGGTGAAATAATTAACTCCTTTTAACGTTTAAAACCATTTTGGTCTTCAGGTAATTTCTCTAGCTTTTGAGACACTCAGCTAACAATTTGGTTCCGGCCACTATTCTTAGCTTCGTACAATTTCTCGTCCGCTTTATTGACACAAATCTTCAATCTGTATGCTGTCACTACTTTCATGATGCACAACCTAAAAACTCATTGTGATATGTTCTTTTCCGGCCAACTCTGTATTTTTTAGCTCATATTTGACAGATGTTTCAAAATGAAACGAACCTCACGACCACTCCTTAGAAAAAACAATCACCCCAGAGTCAATACACTCAAAAGAGCTAAAGCTGCCGGCAAACCTTGAACAAAAACAATGGATTTCTTCACTGTCAGGCTGCCATAAATCGCCGCGACAACAACGCAAGATAAGAAGAAAACTTGCAGCTGCATCGCAAAGGCTTCGTTGCCATGCATTAAGCTAAACACCAAACCCGCTGCCAAAAAGCCATTATAAAGTCCTTGATTTGCTGCCATGGCTTTTGTTTGTTTGGCCAAAGCCGGGTCAATACCAAATACTTTTAACGTTCTTGGCTTAGTCCACATAAACATTTCCAATACCAAAATATAAAAATGTTCGATAGCGACTAAGGCAACTAGAATAAAAGTGAGTGTGTGCATGTTTTGGATGAGTCCATCGTGTGAGGAGAGTTGATTATTTATAGCATAGACAGGATGTGACCACACGTTATCCCTCTAAGTTTCTTTTATCCTTCAACTTTTCATTGCATCCCCAATACAAGGCACTTAACCTAACTCACCATAAATTTCTCTCATCTTTTTGGTTATGGATTAATGCATTGAGCCGTTTTATAGCAAACATTAAAGATAAAAAAGTCGGCATGCTCATGTCGCTTTTTGTGGTTTTCAGCCTAACTGTTTTAGGTCTCTACGCCATCAAATATTTTGGTACACAATACACGGAAGAAATCCTTCAAAAACAACTCGACGATGCAGGCTTAACGCCTTTCGTTCATTATCAAACCGTGCACTTCAATCCTTTTACACTGACACCATCTATAGAAGAAGTAAGTTTTGGCTTTAAAAATTCGCCTTGGTTGCTGTTCAGCCGAATCTCCCTAAACAGTTACCCATTAACCTACCCTGATCTAGATGTGGATTTCTGGATAAAGAACAGCCTAGCAGGAAACCTTTCCTACGACACAAGGCGTCTAATGAAAGCCGCTGGCATCACCACACTATTAGGCAAAGGCTCTTTATCTTCTAAGATCAATGAAGACCATGTAACTTCCGAATTCAAGCTCGACATTAAAGGCTTAGGCATATTATCGACTTCTAGCCATATTCGTTTATTGAACAATGAGCTATCCATGCACGAGATACGTACAGACTTACTTGCGTCCATCGCCATGGGGCAACCTTTAGGGCTCTTTTTCATTCATGGTGAGGCTTTGGAAATTAACGATTTGGACATTCGCTATCAGGATGCAGGACTCGTTACTTGGCTGATTCCTGAGGCACCCAAAAGCCAGCAGGAAGAAAAACAACTGGCTAGCTTACTGAAGCTTCTAAGCCAAAGCTTAGGCTTCGCGAGAGCGAACTCAGTGGAAGCGGATGAAATTGCCAACGCCTTGGTCGGTTTTTTGAAACCTTCTCAAGATCCATCATTAAACACTCAAGCAAACAAAAAACAGCTACGCTTACAAATGTCGCCTTCAAAGCCACTTAGCTTACAAGAACTGGCTCTAATGGCTCATGAAACGCGCTTATACAGAGACAGCAATATGCGATTAACCCACTAACGTCACAATCGACCATCAGGATTGCAATGGAAAACGTCACCATTTTAGTAGACGTGCAAAACGTCTATTACACAACAAGAGATACTTTTAAGCGTCCCTTTGATTACAACGCGTTCTGGAAGCAAGCCACAGAAGGCCGAAATGTGGTGAAAGCTATCGCCTACGCCATAGACAGAGGCGACGAAAAACAACGACAATTTCAAAACATCTTGCGAGCCATTGGCTTTGAGGTGAAATTAAAGCCTTTTATTCAACGATCCGATGGCTCTGCCAAAGGCGATTGGGATGTTGGCATCGCGATTGATGGCATTGAATATGGCAAAGAAAGCGATGTGTTGGTGTTAGTATCGGGCGACGGGGATTTTGCCTTACTGGCAGATACACTCAGGGAAAAATACCAAACCAAGGTAGAGGTCTACGGCGTAGAAGCTTTAACCGCGCAGAGTCTAATTTACTCTGCCGATCACTTTATTCCAGTTTGTAATAAATTGTTGCTCACATAAGCTTTATTGAATGCGAATGATTACAATATGATATTACAATTCTTTTCATAGTGTTGAATTTACATGCGTAGTATTCAAACTGACATACAGTTTGTTAAAACCAAAGCTGCATTGCACAGACGCCTTAGCCTAATTAATGGGCTAATCGTATTGGCGTTCGGTATAATAAATCTCTATCTACAACAGTTTGATATCGCTTTCCTAGAAGCTGTTCTCGGAATTCTAAATATTTACTTTTTTTGGTCTGCAAAACGCACTGGTACAGTTAACGCTCGTCGCATCAATTTTCTACTGTTTTCCATTTCAGCCGTTATGTTTTACACCTTCAGCACAGTGGATTTAAGAACAGGCATCAGTTATTGGTTGCTTATTCTGCCTCCTCTTTATTGTATTTTCTTAGGTCCTAAAAAAGGCTTGATTTACTCTATTCTGGTGCTTATCCCTACACTGTATTTGATCATTACCAAAAGTGACACAGAGCAACTGTTCGCTTATCGCTCTGCCTTGAATTTCACTGGTGCTTACTTTTTGGCTTATTCAGTCTGCTTTTTGTACGAGAATCAATACATTAAAAATAGCCAAATACTCCATCATATGGCTTATAAAGACCCGCTCACAGAAGTAAAAAATCGTCATGCCTTAGAAATTTTCTTCGAAGAATTTAATTCTGCTAAAGATAGTAATGCCCAAACAACCCAGCTTTTGATTTTGGATGTGGACTACTTCAAAAAGATCAACGACCAGTTTGGGCACGAAGTAGGTGATCTCATCTTAGTAGAGTTCTCCAGCTTTTTAAGAAAACATGTAGGCAAAGACAACGCTTACCGGATTGGAGGAGAAGAATTCTTAGTTACCTTACAAAACTCGTCTCCATTAGACGCCTGCAATTCTGCTGAAAACCTACGTAAAAGCATTGAAAAACATGAGTTTAAAGTCGCGCAAAACACAATCACTTTAACCGTGAGCATTGGTATATCTGAGTTAAAAAAAGGAATGGAATTCAACGCATTCTTACGAAACGCAGACCAAAACCTCTACCTTGCTAAAAACCAAGGCCGAAACATCGTTCGTCATGATGGCGGTCTTTGTTCTGAAATAAGCTAACACTCAGATTTTTACAAAGACATCAAAAGAAGGTTTCTAAAAATAAACTCTCAACTTTATCTCTTGCCCAGGGAGTTTTACGCAAAAACTTCAAACTGGATTTGATAGAAGGGTCACTTTTAAAGCAATTAATGTTGATGCGCACAGCCAACTCTTCCCAACCGTAATGATCAATCAACTCTATCAATATCTGCTCTAACGTGATGCCGTGCAAAGGATTATTGGCTTGTGTTTCATTCATTTCTAATCTGCTCTATTCATTGATTCATACTAAGCTGAAGTATACAGCAAGTAGGAATAAACTCACTGACTCTGCAATATACTTACATTGGTATTTGACTAATGACGCCGTTCCCAGAAGAATAGCTTCAAATAAAGTATTTATTCATTATAGGAGCACAACAATGGGAATCTTATCAGGCTTAAAAAGTTTATTTGCCGGAGGCGAAAGCGCACCAGAGCCAACCGAAGAAGCTATTGAATACAAAGGCTTTATGATCACGCCAGCGCCGATAAAAGATGCAGGACAACTAAGAGTCGCAGCAACCATTACCAAAGGTGAGGGTGAGGAACAACAAGTGCACAACTTCATTCGTTCAGACCTCATCCCAGGCCGTGACGAATGCATTGAAGTAACATTACGCAAAGCCAAAATGACAATCGATCAACTTGGTGACAACATCTTTGGTTAAGCACACAAATTAGAAGGCGATTTATTATGAGCGTACCAATAGGACAGCACTGGACACAAGTCAGCCAAGGTGAAGACTTATTGGGCGCAGACTTCATTGCCCGAACCTTCGCTTTTCCTGGGTCGAAAACGCAAGTACACACAACATTGGTTCATCATATCGGCCGACCAAGAACCGCCAAGGCCATTCTTTATGTTCACGGATACACAGATTACTTTTTCCAAAAAGGCTTAGCAGAATACTTTATCAAGCTTGGCTATCGCTTTTACGCTGTGGACTTACAGGGTTACGGCCGCTCTATCCGTCCATCTACACCACCCAATTGGTGTGATTCCATCGAACAATACGGGCAAGATTTAGACATAGCGCTCGCCACAATGCGACAAGATGGCGTGAAACAAGTGGTCATAATGGCACATTCAACAGGTGGGCTTATTGCGTCGTCTTATCTTGCTCAACCTTACGCAATTCCAGAAAGAGAAAGCCATTACAACAAAGCTTTTCCAGAAGTCACAGGGCTCATACTCAACAGCCCATTTCTGGCTCTACCGTTTCCGCCTGCTCTGCTTAACCGAATCGGTTGGCCAATACGCGCTTTAGTATCGATATTTCCTTTTGCGTTTTTACGAGCCAAGAAAATCAACACTTACGCTAAGACATTGCACACTCGATTTGGGGGAGAATGGGATTACCGATTGGATTGGAAACCCGCGGAAGGTTTTAATTTATCTTTCCGTTGGCTAAAAGAAATTATCCGTGCGCAACATAATCTCGCGACGCAGAAAATAGATATCCCTACACTACTTTGTCGTTCAGAAATCAGCACGATTGGCAAAAAAACGGTAGAAGAAATCCAACAAGGAGATGGCGTATTAGACATAGACAGCATGGAGCAAGCCGCCGAAAAAACCTTTTCGAATCTAGACAAAACCATCATCCCAAAAGGCTTCCACGATCTTTATCTGTCTCATCAAGAAGCGCGTGAGGCCTATTTGTCCGCTATATCTAAATGGCTAAAACGCTGATATCAAGCACCTTGACGGCGCATCACCCAATCCAACAAACAAGTTGGTAGAACTCGTCTCATTAAGACAGCTCCGTAAGTGGGTAAAGTCACATAATAACGCGCTTTTGGGCGTGACGATTCCAAAGCATGAATTAACTTGCTCACTACCGCACTCGCTGACAATGTTTGAGACGACGTTGCGCCTTCCTTACTTAAACGAGCAACAGCCTCTTCATAACCTTTCTTATGACGGCTATTTTCCATATCAATATTTTCTTTGAGTGCCACCAAAGCATTGACGCGAAAGCGACTTTCAATCGGGCCTGGCTCAATCAAACTTACTTTAATCGGTGTATCTGAAAGTTCCAATCGCAAAGTATCTGTCAAACCTTCTAAAGCAAACTTACTGGCGTTATAGGCGCCACGGAAAGGCGCAGCCACCAAGCCCAATACAGAACTATTGTTCACAATACGTCCATAACCTTGCGTCAACATTAGCTTCAATACTTTTGTCGTGAGTTCATGAGTCCCAAAAAAGTTACTTTCAAATTGAGTTCGTAACACCTCTACAGGTAAATCTTCCACCGCTCCGGGCTGTCCATAAGCGCCATTGTTAAACAGAGCAAACAGCTTACCCTGAGTAATCGCCAAGGTCTCTTCTAAGCCTTGCTGAATAGAAGTTGAATCCGCCAAATCCAACTGAACGACGTGTTTAATACCTTGTTCTTTTAATACTCCCACGTCTTCCTTTTTTCGGCAGCTGGCAACCACCAGAAAATTTCGATCTTGTAGCATCTTCGCGGCTTCCAAACCTATCCCTGAAGAACACCCAGTAATTAGAACGGCGTATTGCATGCTTGTCTCCTATTCCACTTTCACTCGTACTTTTTAAGCCACTTCTCTTGGCGACCCAATGCGTTTACCTTTATAACGCTTCAACACTATACGGAAACGCAGGATCAAGATAGTCGCCAACAAACACAAACCAGCGCCCAAGCCAATATAAAAGCCGCGAACAGACAAGGTCTCAGACCAAGGGCTGTAATGAGATAACCAGTAACCAAATGGCATACTCAAGCCAAACAAAGACACACCAAAAGCAATCATAGAAGAACGCGTATCACGGAAACCACGCAAAGCTCCGGTGAAAACCGCTTGTAGCATATCTGGGAATTGATAAAAGGCCGAGATCACCAAAATGCCCGCCGCCAAAGCCACAACTTCCTCGTTAGTGCTGTAGATATAAGGAATATGATTATGGAAAAGCTGAGTCACTATGAAACAAGCCATCACATAAGTTAGACCAAGTCCGACAATGACACGAACGCGTTTGATAACGCCTTCGACACCTTCCTTAGACATAGCTTTCGCCACAACAATGGCCGTCACCGCACTCATCGCCATCAAAGGTGTGAACAAGAAAGCTGTATAAGACATGACAATTTGTCCGCCGCCTAACGCCAAATCACCAAAGGCAGAAATCAACCAAGTCATTGAAGAGAAAAGACCAACTTCAAAAGCAAAAGCAAAACCCGCTGGTGCACCGACGTTTAACAAAATCGAGAATTTACGTGTGTAACGCCACACTAATCGAGTGAATAACGGCGTTTTATTAATAAAACGGTCGTACACAAAAAAGATGGTTACAGCTAAATACAAAGACAACAAAGACGCTACCGCCGCACCTTCTGCACCCAATTCAGGGAAGCCGAAATTGCCAAAAATAAGCACGTAGTTAAATAAGATATTCAGTACTAAACCCGTGCTCGCAACGAATAAAGGAAAGCCAGGACGGCCTGCGGCTTCAAACAGATTTTTATAGGACGTCATCAGAGCCAACATAGGCAAAGCAGGCGCAAATATGTACAAGTAATTTACCGACACTCGACGAGTTTCTTCCTCTGTCGCCATCATGCCTGCAAAATGTGGCAACACAAAAACCACCAACAAACTCGCCAACACACCTAAGCCGATAGACAAACCCACAGCTTGAGACATATAAAGATTCACCAACTTAGGCTGACGACCATGCAAATGACGCGTCACCAAGGGCGTAATTCCAAACGTCACCCCAATCAAAAAGCACCCTACTGGCAACCAAAGACTCGACGCCAATCCAACTGCAGCTAAATGCAACGCACTGTAATGCCCTAGCATGATGGTATCTACCACGCTGATCGACAATTCCAATGTCATCGTGAGTACCATAGGAAACAATAAATGAAGGACTTCTTTCAAAACAGGAAAACGCTTAACCACACATCACCGCCGACTATCCATAGAACACAAAAAAACAGCCGAGCAATTTACCACCTATCCCCCAACAATGCACAGAAAACCACCACAGCCAAAACACACCAGCTTACATCATTGTATTTATGGGAAATTCTCGCGACAATGACGCGCCCTAAAAACTCAATTATGGACGATCTTTATTACATGACTATTCTCGCGACGCTCGGCCCATTACTTATCTCATTACTTTTCGGTTATTGGGTGAATATCAAAGTGTTTTCTCCCGCTCGAGTGGCGAAGTGGCTAGAGCAGCTGGTGTATCTAATTTTGGGGTTAATAGGCTTCAGTCTTGGTGCGCTCGACAATCTTGCAGAAAAGCTACTGGTTGCTGGATATCAAGCTGTCGTGTTTTTTGTGCTCGTTAGTGCGATCAGCTTATTTGGGCTTTATATAAGTGGAAGGCGCTTCGGTGTCACACATGCAAAACATTTATCGCAGAACCCAGAGGGTAAACAAAGCCATGCTTTAATGGATGCTGCGAAATCCATAGCTTGGGTCGTTGCCGGGATCATTGTGGGATTTTTCACCAAAGATTGGGTGTCCGGCATCGATGAAATGGTGACTTTTTTACTCTACTTCTTATTGTTCTTGATTGGCTGCCAACTCAGACAAGGCAACTATCGCCTACGCAAACTCTTCCTAAACTCTCAAGGCGTTATTATTGCGCTGGTCACCATCATCACGACCTTATTCGCTGGCTGGTTAGGCAGCTTAGTATTAGGTCTCAGCTGGCACCAAGGGCTTGCTGTTGTCTCTGGATTTGGTTGGTACAGCCTATCGGGCATTTTAATCACCGGGCTTGGCGATCCAGTACTTGGTACCACAGCCTTCTTACTTGACCTCAGCCGCGAAATTCTCGCTCTAATGCTCATCCCGTTTCTTGCCCGATTAAACAGTCACATGTCCGTTGGTTACTCTGGCGCCACTGCTATGGATTTCACCTTGCCTATGTTAGGTAAGTTTCATGGCGCGCAAATCGTCCCTGTTTGCATCGCCAGCGGATTCATCATGAGCATACTCTGCCCAATCTTGATTCCTCTTTTCATTGGCATCAACCCAAGTTAACCTCTCCCAGCCCCCTTCTTAACAAAACTGGGGCTAGGAGGAGGTTAAATTTGTCAAAAATTCGTAAAGATCGAATTGTAAAGAAACGACCTTTAGCAAACACCGTCATGCTTGTGTAAAAGCGATTGTCTCCTATAAGAGCTGCAGATTAACCTCATTGCATGCTTTGTCCTTTGCGGAGCCGTTTGTAAATGAAAAAAGATCTTTTGGAACTCAAACAAAGTGTGCAGGTGAAGGGGTCGCTTTGGTAAAAACGCTCAAACATAAAATTGGCATAAAACACCTAGCTTATGTTAGAACAGATACTAACGGATCTGGCTCCGCGAAGCACAAAGCGTATTAATATCTGAATTTATATGTTTCTAATTTTTTTCCGCTTGATAAAATACTGAATCGAAACGCTATGCGAACTGAACTCTGTCTAAGTGCTTAGATCACTCAGTGACAACTTTCAAAATAATCATGGAACACTTTTTATGAAAAAATCTCTTATTGCTGCGCTGGTTATCTCTTCAGCGTCTTATTCCTACGCAGCTGACACAATCACTCTAGATTCAAAAGAACAGCGCCTTGGTTACAGCATAGGCAAAATGTTTGGTTCACGCATGTCACAAGACTTTTCAGAATTGGATATCGCAACCTTCATGGCGGGTTTTAAAAGTGCATTTGCAGGTGAAGAAGGCCAAATGACACTGGATGAAGTTCAACAAACTATCCAAACCTACCAGCAAGAACAAGCAGAGCTTGCTCAGCTTGAACAAGAAAAACAAGCCGCTGAAGCAAAATCCGCAAGCGAAGCTTGGTTGAAAGAAAAAGAAGCCGAAGAAGGCGTGATGAAAACAGAATCTGGCTTGTTATATAAAATCATCACCGAAGGAACAGGTGAGAAACCAGCTGCAACAGACACAGTAGAAGTAGACTACGAAGGTAGCCTAATTGACGGTACTGTATTTGACAGCTCATACGAACGTGGCGAATCCATCACCTTCCCACTAAATGGTGTAATCCCTGGCTGGACAGAAGGTCTACAACTTATGCCTGTTGGCTCTAAGTACGAACTGTATATCCCAACAGATCTAGCTTACGGCCCTGGCGGCACAGGCCCAATTTCACCATACGCTGCACTTAAATTTGTTGTGGAATTACACAGCATTCAAGCTGCAGAGTAATCTTCTTTCTCTGTCGTTACACTGACGAGAAAAACGAAAAGCTGTTTCAGAATTTCTGAAGCAGCTTTTTTATTCCCTTCAAGCTCACAATAGAAAGCTATTGAAGAAAGCAAGCGACTAAAGGAGAATAACGGCTAACTCAGAACTCGCTAGAAAAGGGAAAGACGTGAAACTTAAAGAGTACATACCCTCATTCATAAATATCATCAAACTAAGAAGTCTCTCTCTAGAAAAGCTGAAATCAACAAATGCTCCTACACTACCAGTGATTGTAACATTAACCTCCATCCCTTCTCGTTTGCATATCATTGACATTACGATTCGCAGTATTTTAAACCAACCTCAAAAGCCACAAAAAATTGTACTTTGGCTGCATGAAGAGCTGCAAAACAAGCTTCCCAAAAAGCTAACGGATCTTGTAGGTGAGATATTTGAAATACGCTTTCAAAAAGAGCTCACCTGCTCACATAGAAAACTGATTTACTCTCTAAAAGAGTTTCCAGATACAGCCCTTATAACTTGCGACGACGACCTAATTTACCGCCCAGAGTGGCTTGCTTCGCTTTACAACGACCATCAAGCCTACCCGAACAGTGTCATTGCAAATGAATGTCGAATGATTACATATAATGAAAGTGGAAAGTTATTACCATACAAACAATGGACATACCTAAAAACACCAGGTGTTGTCGATAAAAAGTTACTTCCTATTGGATATGGTGGGGTTTTATACCCTAAAAATGCTTTGCATGAAGATGCAACCAATCCTGACCTTTTTTTAAAACTAGCGCCAAAGGCAGACGACTTGTGGTTTAAAATGATGTCCCTGTTAAAAGAAACAGAAGTAAGAAGGTCATCAAATCCATGTCAAAAACCAATACCAATTGCAGGCTCACAAGCGATATCTTTGAAGAAAACAAATGTCAGAGAAGATAGAAATAGGCCACAGTGGCTGATACTTTGCGAACATTACGATGTAAAGCTCTAAACACGCAATAGAAAACCAAAGCGTATAGATTATTTAATTGAGCTACGCGCTTTTTTTTGTGCTGATAAAAATGATATGTAACGGTGAATAGAAGTAGCTGATACTTTATCTTGGAGAATGAGCTTATTTAAAGAAATTCCCCATTCTACACGAGTACGCTCAACCACTTCCAAAACTGTGAGCAAGGCATCAGCTTTTAAAGATCGTATTTCTTTAGCTATTTGAGTAAGGGTTCGAACCTTAAGTTCTTGATAAGCTTTTTTCTGTTGCCCAGTGGCAACAAAAGCACCTACGCTCGTAATACATCTCAACCAACTCAGATAAGCTCCTGTTTCATATTTACGGCCTGTTGCACCACTATTATGAATACGATATTGATACACTACATCAGGAATTAATACTAAGCGGTTCGCTTTACTAAATACCTCTACGCAAAATAACAAGTCTTGTGCCATACGATATCCAGGCGTAAAACGAATATTTTTAAAACTTGATGTACGGAAAATTTTCCCCCAAGGATGGCCGCGTAGCTTTTCATGTTTAAGCAGTACAGTAAAGCATTCACTCTCAATATACTCTTCTTTCTTCTTTACTGAATAGTTAACTAAACGTGGAGATTGAGCCGCTTTGAAGGAGGTATTATTTCCTTTGACAATATCAGCGCCTGATTCTTCTATTGCCTTATAAAGTGTTTCTAAAGCTGTTTCTGGAACAATATCATCAGGGTCAACAAAGACAAAGTATTTACCTTGTACTTGCTCTAGACCTGAATTTCGAGCGACTGAACTGCCACCATTTTCAACATGTTCAATAAGCACAATGTTGTCATATTTTGCTACGTATTCACGACAAATAGCCAAACTATTATCTGGAGACTTGTCTTCGACTAGAACAATCTGCAAAGAGCCCTGGAAGGATTGTGAGAGAAGAGAGTCTAAGCAATGTGAAATATATTTTTCGACATTATAGACAGGCAGAATTAAAGACAAATCACAAGTTTCGACGTTCATAAAACTTTATACTCTATTACTTATTTTTTAACAGATCTTACAATAGCAAAGACCATACCTAAAAAAACCAAAGCCTTTTGGATATAATTTATACAGCTATTTTTTCACCGTTAGCAGGCTATCTTTTTCTTCATGTTTTATTGCAGCCCAGAAAATCGTGATCGAAAAAAAGTACATCATGACCCCAATATCATGTGAAAATATAACTTCAGTAAAACCAAAATCGATATAAGACATTGGCACTACAGCGCCAGCAAGAGCATAAGATTTGATATTCCAATTATTGCCCTCTCTTATTTTTTTCATAAATAGTTTCAGCGGAATAAAATATAAAGCCAGTAAAAAAGCTAACCCAACTAGACCTCTTTTAGATACAGTATCAAGCACCTCATTATGAGCATGAAAAAAACGTACCGAACTTTGGCTTATATATTCCGAATCAGCTAATTCCTGCTTTATACTTCTTATTTGACTCTCACCGACACCAAAAATAGGAGAATCTAAAAACATATAAATAGCAGACTTCCACATATCAAAACGCATACCTACAGAAGTTACTTTATTCGTTTCTTGTACATAGTTTGAAACATTACTTACTGCTGCCTCGACTCGATGTTTTATACCTGTTTGAGGTGTAAAAAAAGCAACCGAAACCATCATGAAAAATGTTCCAAAAGCGAGAGCTATTCGCTTTCTTCCTAACAACTCTCTGCTTTCCCATAGTAGAAAAATAATAATAAAAGGGATCGCGACCCACCCCCCCCGAGAACCTGAAAGTATTGAACTAGCTACACCAGAGAGTCCACCAATTAAAAATAAAATTGTAAGTGGTATTTTTTTGCAACTATAATAATAAATGGCTCCAACAAAGCTTAAGAAGCCTAGCAGCATACTAATATCACCAAACATTATTGGGTTTTCTGCCCCCCTCGCCCTGGGCAAATCCAATATAGCTCTTTCATAAAGTGCTACCAAAAAAGCTGATATGGAACCAACACAAATACCATACCAAAGCACCTCTTTATAACCTGAAGCGCGTAACAATAGGATAAAAACTGGCAACACCACAATTATGAGAGAAAATCTATCAACCATTTTATGAACAAATATACCTGAATGAAACCAGTCAATTAAAATGGAAAAACAAATACTAATAAGAAATATCAGGAACACATAAAATAGAACTTTGTCATCATTATCTAGATTTTTCCAACAGTTTTTCAAAAAAAAGAGGGAAATGGATGATAGAAACAACAACCACGCCCCTATATGATAACCATCAGGAAAACTAATTGATAAGGCAAATATTAAACCAGCACAAAACCATACAAATTGACCTATTTTTCTCTCAAAAAACTTCATGCACTATATTACTCATCTTAATAATTCTTCAGGACTTTCCGCAACATATTATCAGCTTCATTTTCTGAGGAAGCCTCCACATAACACCTAAGCTCAGGCGCATTCCCTGAAGGTCTTAAGTGAATAATATCGCCGCTGTTTAAAGTCATGCGTAATCCGTCTGTTTCATCCATAGAAACCACTTCTAACTCTTCTCCTTGAGTTCCTATCACAGACAGTAGTTCAGCTTGTTTTGTTCTACTGTTTTTTATGTCGTTGATCAACTGTCGGCTGGTTTCTGTTGGGATACCTTTTATTCGGTCACTCGCGGTATGACGAGCAGGAAAGTCTTTCGTCAATTCGCTAATAGGACAGTCTTTTTCATGCGCCATAGCCAGCAAGATCAAAGCAGGCAGAACAGAATCACGAGTCGGTAAAGCATGAAGTGTTTGGCCATTTACCTCAAAATCTGAGCCTACCAAAAAACCACCATTGGCTTCGTAACCCACAAGGCGTGCATCAGGCATTTGCTCTAATAAAGTTTCCATTCCAGCGATCACATAAGGCGAGCCAATTTTGGTTCGTAATGTTTTACATTCCGCCCCCTGTAATTCACCCCTTAATTCAAGAACGGTATTCACATTCACAGGCGCGGCAACGTGGCTGGCTTTTAGATAGTCCGCACACAACACGCCAAGAATATCACCACGCAACCATTCGCCTTTTTCATTGGCGATCAATGGTCGATCACCATCGCCATCGGTAGAAATAATGGCATCCAATTGATGCTCTTGAGACCAAGCCAGACCTTTGGCAACGTCTTCTCGCGATACTGCTTCGGTATCAATGGGAACAAAAGTGTCTGTACGCTCTAGTGACACCACTTGCGCACCAAAATGCGCTAACAGTCGCTTAATCACATCACGAGCCACACTGGAATGCTCATACACACCAACTTTTTTGCCAGCTAGCATATTGCTTGGAAATAATGCTTTATAACGATCTTCAAAGGTCGTCATAGCATCGGTATTGACATCTGGAAGCAAGGTGTCAGGAAGCGCATCTGGCAAGGTAACAAAACCGTCCATAATAGCCGCTTCATCCGCTTTGCTGATTTCTCCATCAGGGCGATAAAACTTAATGCCATTACGATCAAAAGGAATGTGGCTGCCCGTAATCATCACGGCAGGCACTTGATGTTGCATGGCATAAAAGGCCAAAGCAGGCGTTGGAATCACACCACAGTAAACCGCTTCTGCGCCACTTTTCTCAATGGCAGCAATGCAGGCTTTTGCAATCTCAGGACTGCTAGGGCGTAAATCCAAACCAACTGCCACGCGTTGAGAGCCAGAACAAACACCCTGCAAAAAAGACGCAACAAAGGCAAAACACAATTCTGGCGTGAGATCCTTCACCAAACCACGAACGCCACTGGTACCAAACGCCACGCCCAATTCTTCACTCAATACTTTTACTTGCTTATTCATCAGCGATTAACGCCTATAACAGTCTGAAAAATAGACGATATCGTCTACTCAATGTATACATAATAAACAGAGCGCTCTGCTAATGTCGCTATGCTTTTATCAATATTGTCAATTTGGTGTAAGTCTATGTCATAGGTTTCTACAGTCCTTTTCGCCTCAAAACAACCAAAACGGTTCTCATTAGGGTTTCAATCTCCAACCAAATACTCCAATATTTAATGTAATAAAGATCGTACATTAGCTTTTGACGGGCATCCTCTATATTGGCCCCATAAGGATACAGAACTTGGGCCCAACCTGAAATTCCAGGACGAACTAAATGTCGCTCATGATAATAAGGAATTCCATGTTCATATTCTTCTACTAAAATATTCCACTCAGTTCGGGGACCGAATAGATGCATATCACCAACAAAGACATTCCACAGTTGCGGCAACTCATCTATTCTAGTTCGACGCATAACATTACCAAATGGAAAAATACGAGGATCTTCTTTTTGTGTATAGGGGTTAAACTCTGAGTTTTCATGCATACTGCGAAATTTAATCGCCTGAAACTCTTTTCCTTGCAATCCAACCCTAGCTTGTTTGAAGAAAACACGTCCTGGAGATTGTTTTTTTATCTTATAGACAGAAAATAACATCACTGGCCACACGAATGAAACCAACCCTAAACAAACAGAAATATCAACAACACGCTTAATCAAATAATTTAATCGATCATAAGCTTGAATTCGACCTAAGTAACTCAACTCCACCGATTCATAAGGGATATAGCATTTCCGTAAAAAGCTTTCCATGAAACTATGAAGAGTAAGGAGGTTAACACCTTTGAGGTCTAAACGTGTCAATTCTTTAATTAATTTAGGTTCTGCATTTTCACCCAAATTAATTACTAAAAAGTCTGGAGATAATGTCTCAATCCTTTCATTTATAGCAGATCTATTGAAGTCAATTATCGTATGTAGACGAATGTTATGCTTTTCTAGGTATGTGAACTCAAATTCGTTAAAAGAATAACCATTACCCAACACAAGCACTTCCGTACGACCATGAGAAGTTGAACGGCTCTTTCTGTTAATGACAAACTTTAATAAAAATACAAGAGAAGGAGTAATAACGATCCACATGAGAATCACAGATCGCGCAAAGCTAAAAATAGAATAATCAAGATAAGCCGCAAAAGATAAAACAAGAATACTAGACAACCAAGCCTTAAAGGTGATTTCAAGCTTCTTAGCTATGGAGCGTTCAAGATAACGACTATAACCACCTAAAAGCTGCGTAGACAACAGAAGGAATATTCCTGACAAAACGCCAAGCCAAATATAAGACGTTTTCCATGGCTGCTCACTCAAGAAAAACTGCATACATAACAAAGTTAGCAAAGGCAAGCAAAAATCGACAACTCGATAAGCCCACAAAACTCGTTTTGATTGATATCGGGGGATTTCTTCTTCTGTCATAAATAGCCCTTTAAACTCATCAAAACACTGTACTTCACTTCAATGTATTTCATGTACATATAAATACAGTTATCCATCAACTGACTGATTTAATACCAAAAAGAACTGCCACAAGAAATTTAGACAATTCTCCATACTCATATTCAGCCAAAGCTAACTTCCTACCATTTACCCCCATATTTCGTCTTTCATCTATAGGTGCTTGATAAAGCTTTAGGACGGAATCAGCTAATTTCACCGAATCCTGAGCTGGAACTAGCACTCCCGCGCCAGACTCCACAATAGGGTCAAAAGCCCCTGAATAAGCATGTATTATTGGCTTGCCGGAATAAAGATATTCAGGGATCTTATTTGCACCAATACCGAATCGATATAGGTCATCGTTAAGCCAGCCTATATAACAAGCATCAAACCGACTTAACATAGCTTGAATTTCAACCTTAGGGATTGGATCAATAAAAATCACATTATCTAAGTCTTTATCAATCACGGATTGTTGCAAGACCCGTTTTTCTTTGCCTGCACCAACTAACACAAATACTATGTCACTATTATTTTTTAACTGCTCAGCGCTTTCGATTAAGGTATCAATAGCATTAGCAACACCTAAAGTACCAGTATAGCCAACAATAAACTTATCCATCGGAAGTTTACTAGCAGTTTCTTGATTTAATGGTGTGTTCTGAGTTACTTCATCTAACGAAAAACCATTAGGAACCCAACTAAATTTAGATTTATCCATGCCTCTAGAAACCATATGCTCCACAGAGTTTTTTAAATTAGACACCACAGCATCGGATTCTCGGTAAGCCTTGTCTTCGACCCATTGCATAAAACGTATAAATGGATGCTTAGGTGAATACCCTCCAATCTCAGTTAAGGTTAGTGGCCAAATATCACGCACTTCAAACACTAAACGAGCTTTAAACTTTTTAGCTATTCGCTGAGCGCCCAAAAAAGAAATAGGTGATGGCGAAGAGCAAAGTACTACATCCGGTTTATCAGGAATAATTAGAGCTAACTTTTGAATACGCAATGAGAAAACAAACCAATTAAGCGCACGCTGTTTGCTGTGGGCTTCTTGGTAGTCCGGCATATTAATCCAAACCATATTAAAACCATCAACCTGCTCTACTTTGTAGGCACCATCCATTTCAACTTTATGACGCAATAAATGATGTGAAGCAGAAGCGATCAAATACACATTATAACCTTGCTTTACCAGTTCACGAGCGAAGTAGAAGTGTCGCCCCCCGATACCAGTTTCTGGAGTAGAAGCGTATTGATGAACGATCCAAACGGTTTTATTCACAGTTGACCTTAAAGTAATTTAGTTACTATTTTCTGAGAAGCCTGTCCCCCCCCATATAGCTGCTTGGTATCTATAACTTTTCGCCCGACATTCCGCGTAACTGTATCAATAATTTTATCGGTATCAGCTCCGACCAGTTCATTTACACCTTCTTCTATTAGCTCTTCCCATTCCGTCTGATCACGCATAGTGACGCAAGCTTTACCAAAGAAAAAGGCTTCTTTCTGAACGCCACCGCTATCAGTAAGCACTAAGTCACAATGATCTAACAACCATACCATTTCAAAATACCCAACAGGATCAATAAGATGGACGTTGAGCTCCAATCCTTGCTGCGCAATGAGTTTACGGGTACGAGGATGAAATGGTAGCACAACAGGCATAACACGTTCGTGAACTTCATTTAGAGCACAAACAATATTAGCAAGGCGTTCTGGATTATCAGTGTTTTCTGCTCGGTGTAAGGTTGTTAACACAAATTTCTCAGGTAATGTACCATGAGGAGCAACAGCACTTTTACCAAACAACATAGCCGAATCTTGCATTACATCTCCGACTTGTAAGACTTTTGTTGGCTTGTTATCAAACCCTTCGTTTTTTAAGTTTTGCATCGCCGTATCTGTTGGGCAAAATAAAATATCACTTATCTGATCTGTGAGTATACGGTTTATTTCTTCTGGCATTTGCATATTGAAACTACGCAAACCTGCCTCGACATGAGCGACAGGTATATGCAGTTTCGCTGCAGCCAATGCGCCAGCTAAAGTGGAGTTAGTATCACCATAAACCAACACTCGATCAGGTTTATGTGTTAATAAGGCCTGCTCAATTTCAATCAGCATCCGCCAGTCATATCCCCATGACTACCGCCATGAATATCAAGCTGTATGTCAGGGCGTGGGATATTGAGTTGGTTGAAAAAAATGTCAGACATATTCGAATCAAAATGTTGGCCTGTATGAAGCAGAATTTCTTCTATGCCTTCAGTTTGTTGAATGGCGCGAGAAACCACACAGGCTTTAATAAACTGCGGGCGCGCCCCGATAATAGTTAATATTTTTTGCATAATTGACTCTTTTTAAAATTGTGCTAAATGTAATATCTATACTTCTTTCTGGATTAAGCTATCTAATAGAGCTGTTTTTATACGCTCACTTGCTACCCCATCACCATAAGGATTATGGGCACAACTCATTTTCTCGTAAACTCCATTATCATCTAATAACAGCTGCACTTCTTTGGCTATTACATTGTCGTCTGTGCCTACTAGTTTTACTGTTCCTGCTTGTACTGCTTCAGGACGCTCAGTGGTATTACGCATTACCAATACAGGCGTCCCTAAACCAGGTGCTTCCTCTTGGACGCCACCACTATCGGTTAGCACTAGGTAAGCGTATTGCATTAAATAAACAAAAGACTCATACCCTAAAGGCTTAATCAAATGCACATTATTTAAATTACTCAACAAGCGATTAACAGGTTCTTGAACATTGGGATTTAAGTGAACAGGGTATATAAAATGAGTAGTGGGATTAGCGATAGCTAATAATTTCAAAGCCAAACAAATACTATCAAAGCCTTCACCAAAATTCTCTCGACGATGCCCAGTAATTAAAATATAACGGTTATTTAGAGCATCAACATTTAAACCAGCAATAGTTAACATCTTTAAAATTTCATTTTGAAGTCCAGACGACTGCTCAATCTTTTTAACAACCCACTGCAAGGCGTCAATAACAGTATTACCTGTCACTGTTATTGTTTTAGGATCAATTTGGTCAGCTAATAAGGCTTTTTTATTACGCTCTGTAGGTGCGAAATGAAGAGTAGCTAAACGCCCAGTCAAAACCCGGTTCGCTTCTTCAGGCCAAGGAGAAGTTAAGTCACCAGTTCGCAACCCAGCTTCTACATGCCCCACTGGAATTTTCTGATAAAAGGCAGCTAACGTAGCAGCAAAAGTCGTCGCTGTATCACCATGTACCAACACCATATCTGGCTTAAACGTTAGCAAAACATCACGTAAGCATAATAACACTCCAGAAGTAATATCATATAAATCTTGGTCTGAACGCATTAGGTTTAAATCATAATCAGGAGTTATCTCAAATAGATCTAACACTTGATCTAACATTTCTCTGTGTTGAGCCGTTACGCATACTTGACTATCAAAATTAGAGTCGGCAGCTAGACACTTGATTAAAGGCGCCATTTTTATGGCTTCTGGTCGCGTGCCAAAAACAGATAGAATTTTCATATATATTCCTAATTTTGTTTTTTTGAGCTAACTGAGATTGACATAAATGCTAGTTCTTTTTTTGCTAGAACTTCAGGAGAGAACTTATCAATTACATTAAAATTCGTAAGTGGTGATAAGCTTAACTGGTCCAATTTCATTTGACTAAAATCATCATTGCCAATAAAAATACAGTTAGGGAAACCTTCAAGCATTTCTCTACATACAGGTAAGTCAGAAACAATTATGGGTACTCCATAACTGGCCATCTCACACATCATGACCCCCTGTGCATCTAAACGTGTCGGCATTACTGCTGCAGAATAATGATTTAGCAACTCAGGTATATCCTTCTGTTCGATAAAAGTATCAAAAACAGTAACATTATCAGGTTTTGCAATATGCTTAAAAAGCTCACCCTTGCCAAAAATATGAAAAGTGAAGCTAGGGTTGTAACTAGCTAACTCAACCACCTTATCGACTGCGTATTTACGCCCATCTAATGGCCTAATGGTAATAAAATCCGCTTTTTTATAAGATGGATCACATATATATCTATTATTATAAAAAGCATGATTAATGGAGTTATTTATTATTTTTGATGATATCTCAGTTCTATTTTTTATTTTTAAATTTTTAAATCCTTCTTCTAACATCCACTCACTCACGAAAATACAACTTACTTTATTTCGTCTTAAAAGCTCTCTAATTAAAAGTAGTTTAAACTGATCATATTTTTTTCGTAATACCCTACTTATCCAAGAAGTATTATTTTGCCAAGAATAAGGAGATGGGTAATAGTCCTCGGTAAGCAAAATTTCATGTCCATGAAAGAACAAAATTATGCTCTTAATTCGCTTATAGTTTTTAGTTAAAAATTTATAGTGATTACGGATATTAGGAGCGTGAGACAAAATAACATCATATTCATCAAAATTAATTTCTCGTCTTTTGGTGAAGACTGTAACACCTTCAAAAACATAATCTTCTTTTGATGAGAAAGAAATCACATCAACTTCAATATTTTTTTTAAGATATTCAATATTACGACTATGAACGAAGCTCATGTTGTATATTTTTTGAGGGTTAGGATAACCTTCAGAAAGAACAAGTATCTTTTTTAGCATATCAAATCCTACACCGCCTGTTTTTCTCTTGCTTGCCAAGAGTTATTTTTGATATTACATTTATTTATTTCGCTACCACTCACTAACCTCAACTCAAGCTCTATTTAATCAGAGCTTGCTTTCGTTCGCATTTTTGAAAAAAATTGCATACGCCTCAATTAAGGTACCTACTCCATATTTGGGAGCCATAGTTTTTATAGTGCCAATTACTAATTTATTTTTCACAGTCGGCTCTGGAGTTAAGCCTTTGTAAGCATTCAAATCTACTCCAAAAGGCGTAATAGCTATATCTGTTATTTCTGAAGTCAAAACACGCGTCTCGTCCCCAAACTGATAATACCCAAGGATAATAATCAACAAAGCGTGCAGTCGTAGCATAATGTGCATTAACAATATCTGGTTGAAGTTTTTTTAATAGTCGGCGTACTGCTGGAGCCATTAAGAAATATCCTATGACACCACAAAAAGGAAAATCATGCACAGTAACTTCAGGTAAAAATGGATCACACGCTCTATGTTGAGTAACAACGTGGACATCATGCCCCACACTACTTAAACCATTAGCCTAACGAACTGTGTGAATAGATGACGCACCAGATAAAAGAACAACTTTCATACAACACCCTCATAAAAAAGTCATCTAAAACAGAACTAATCAAGGCTTCTACGTATTTCAGGCACCTTCATAGCATTATTAAAAGATACATCCAGACAAGAGTCAAAATAATCCTGAATTCAAGTTCGAAGTGCGACACTTTTTACTTGAATTCAGGACCATAAAACCCGAAAGCACATTTACGCTTTATCTCATCACTGGATAACTCCTAGAGTTTTTGAAGAATTACAGTGCTTATCGCACTTGAAAGCAATCATAACTTTTCAGTTATATTGACAACTATTACATATGCCAACAATCCAGTGCTAGTTATATACGACAATAATTTCTGATAAAATATCTTAACACCTTCATATTTCACATTAAATTTTAAAAAGTCAAAATCAATCACCAGAGCATGTGTTTTTTTTTAAAAGATTAAAAATCAAAACTATACTTCTCTTAAAAGCAAACAACCCAATAATAAAAAGTATAAAGGCAATACTGATGGCAGAAAAATCACCTCTTAAAAAAAATGCGTTTAAAATAGAAAAGAGTAACAATACTGAAATTAGCACATATGACCTAAGTCGAGGTATGGGCCTCCATGCCTTACATGCAAGTTCAGTTCTGAGAACATAAAAACACCAAAATGACAACCCGGTTGAAACAGCAGCACCTTCAGCCCCATATTTTGGTACTAAAAAATAGTTACCAATCATATTAATGATCACAGCACCTAGTGAAGCAAGCATCGAAAAAACACTCCTTCTAGAGATAGAAATACCAATAGAAGTTGTTTCCGAAAGAGTGTAAAAAAGCGGACCCAGCAAGCAAACTGTAACGAAATATTGAACTGAATTATATTCGATAGGTAATAAATAAGGCAACACCCATGAGAACAAACCAGATAAAACAACAATAAAATATATTACAGCTAAAAGGTGTTCAGATACTTCATTAATTCTTTTTAGATCTACACCTTCTTTTACCCATTTAAATACCAGAGGCGCCCATATTACATTGAAAACACTAGAAACAATAGAAGCCACCCCTGCAACACTTGCAGCAACAGAATAAACACCAAGTTCGGAAAAAGTAGAAAAACTCCGAAGAAAAAGCTTGTCCATTACATTTAATCCCCAACTAGCCAAACCACCTACAACAAGGGGAAATCCATACTGCAATAAACTTGTTAATTCCACCTTGCTGATAGGAATAGTTACTGACTCAATCAACTCAGCTCGTGTATTCCATATAAATACCAGAAACACAATAGAAATAGAAATCGCATTAGCAGTAATAAGATTGTAAAAATCTTTAATTAACCCAAAACAAATACTTAACAGTATAAATAGAACAAAAAAAAGCTTAGGTAACAATTGACTCATCGAATAGGCAAGCGCACGCTCTTCCATTCGCAATATTAAAGATAAAAATCTTGAACAAAAAGCTAAAATAATACAAATGGAACTAATGATTGTTAAATAATAATTTTCTTCATCATACAACCAGTAAGAAATAAACATCTCATCGATAAAATAAAGAACTATAATTACAGTGCTTAAAGATAAAAAGCCTGGCAAAAAAACTGTTTTAAATAATTTTGGTTTGGATTTAGCTTCATGGTATTCACGAACATAAGCCTGATCCAACCCTAGGCAAAATAACAGTACGCTAAAGCTTACAACGACTTGTAACATACTAATTTTACCCACGTCTTCAATAGTGTAGAACCAAGTAATTATAGGCAGAGAAATAAGACTAATTAATGCGATCCCGATTGGCCCAATCGAAAATAATAATATTTTTTTGAGTGTCATATTTTACCTTTAAAATTCACTTAAAAATATTTAGATAAAAATTATAAATATCTTAAATCTCATTCAAGAACCTAAAACTCTCTCATACATTTCGATCAGTTTTAGTTTTGGATGTGAACATTCGATACAATCATAATCTAATCCATAATTCATTCCCCCTATCTCGGAAATTATATTTATCACTTCATTATTACCATTAACAAAATTCCTTTTATCTATCTTTTTCAATGACTGATAAGCATCAATATCAGCTAATATAGCCCTCCCTATTTGCATCGGCTCTACACCCCATCCTAAATCACCTGATAACGGCATAGGTACATGATCTAGGCTGAATTTGCGTTAATTGAGGGTTATATATTGCTTTAACTCCTCTGAGCTAAAATATACTCCTCATTAATTTTCATTTCCGAGCCAAATTCATCAGTAAAAAACAGCTTCAGATCATTCTTATTTTCATCAAATAATCCAGACACTACAGCCTATCAGTATTGCTCGCAAGCCTTCTCCTCTTTTTGAGCAAAAAAACCAAATTGCTCTATCAACTTATCAATAACACGGACAGACGAAGGGGAAATAAGCAAAGATCGACGGTAGGCGAATTCGTTGTAGAGTCTAAAGATATAGTTTTTAATACTTCTCGACGCATTAACCACCTTCATAACATCAGATCCCCATAAGGTAGCAACAACAAGATACTTTTTACTAACAGTTAAAGTTAACAGAATATAATAATTAGGGGCATGGGTATGTATTAAATCAGGTGAATTTTTATTAATAACCTCATTCAATTTAGACGAATATATATTCGTTACAGAAATTATCTTGAATATCGAAAGGCGCACAAATCACATCAACATTTCTATAAATGAATCGATCTTTCAATTTTGTAACCAAAGGATTCTTCGAGGACTTAAGTAAAAGAACTTTCATCTAATAATATATCCATGCATCGGCAAACTAAAAACCCTTTTCGCCAGTCTTTCTGCAACCGGAAAACCACCTTGTTCATAACCTAGATATCTAAAAACCGTTTGCTGATGCATGCAAGTTCCATAATAAATCATGGTTGGAATACCTTGTTTTTTATACTTTGCCATAATCTCATCACGTTTTTCTGACACTAAAGTATATTG
Organism: Marinomonas sp. 5E14-1; assembly: GCF_039939215.1. Lineage (NCBI taxonomy): Bacteria > Pseudomonadati > Pseudomonadota > Gammaproteobacteria > Oceanospirillales > Oceanospirillaceae > Marinomonas > Marinomonas sp. 5E14-1. The sequence goes on from NZ_JBDXMW010000008.1 coordinate 101,213, forward strand.
TGCCCAAGAGCTCACATAGCCAACAGGCACTTTAGGTGTATTAAGTTTGTCGCCTAATTCAGCTTCATACTGTTGCGCTATTTTGTTTCGCTTAATAAGCTCTTGTGGAAATTCTGCTAGTTTTTCTAATAAAATAGCAGCTTGAATGGTATCTAAACGAGAGTTCATCCCAATACGAACATTATCATATTTGTCATTACCTTTACCGTGCACTCTTAACGATTTTAAGAGCTCAGCGTATTCATCATTGTTAGTGAAAACGGCTCCGCCGTCGCCATAACAACCTAGTGGTTTTGCAGGAAAGAAGCTGGTTGTGGCGATATCGCCAAAGCTACCAGCAATTCTTTTATTACCTTGCTGATCGGTAATAGAACCACCAAAACCCTGTGCAGCATCTTCAATAAGTTTTAAATTATATTTTTCCGCTATACGCTCTAGCTCAGGATAGTTAGCTGGCAAGCCGAATAGATCTACGGCAACGATTGCTTTTAGGTTTAATTTCCCTTCTGCAATTGTCGCTTTTATGCGCTTTTCTAGATCAATAGGGCAAATATTAAATGTTATTTCGTCTGAATCTACAAAGACTGGCGTCGCTTTTTGAAATGCTATGGTTTCTGCTGTCGCAAAAAAGGTAAAGGTTGGACAAAAAACAGCATCACCTTCTTTAATATCTAAAACCATCATGGCGAGAGTTAATGCATCGGTGCCATTTGCACAAGCAATAGCATGCTTAACGCCTACGTATTCCGCAAGTTCCTCTTCTAACTCTTGTACTTCCGGCCCCATGATATATTGACCATGATCAAGTACATTTTGAATGCGCTTATCTATACGTGTTTTTAAGTGCTGGTACTGAGCAGCCAAATCGATAAATTGCATATTAATTAACCTTTTTTACTAGATTATTAGCAAGTACGTACCTTTCTTGAGTATGTTGACAAACCGCTTCGCCCTCTCCTGTGAAAGGCAAATCTAGCTTCTCGCCGTATTCGCTCATCCAACCAATTTGCTTACCAGGTACACCAACAACCATTGCGTAGGCAGGTACATCTTTATTGACAACGGCACCAGCACCTACAAAGGCATGCTCACCAATGGTCACGCCGCAAACAATGGTACAATTAGCACCTAATGTTGCGCCTCTTTTTACCAAGGTATCGCGGTATTCGTCTTTACGTTCGATCAATGAGCGCGGGTTATATACATTGGTAAACACCATACTTGGCCCGCAAAATACACCTTCTTCTAGATTGACATTGTCATAGATAGATACGTTATTTTGTATCTTGCATTTATCACCAATCTTAACTTTATTACCAATAAACACATTTTGACCAAGCGATACACCCTTACCAATTTTTGCACCGCCGCACACATGTACAAAATGCCATACACGAGAATCATCACCTATTTGAGCACCATCATCTACGATCGCACTTTCATGTTGATAAAAAGCCATGCTATTTTTCAACCTTTGCTTGCTTAATGACTTTAGCCAAAAGAGGGTGTGGGTTAGTTGGGTTTTCAACCAACGGGGATTTTCGCATCACATCTACTGTTTCAATCGCTGCGCGGTTATCTTCAACGCCATAACCATTACCCGCTAGAATGCGCTCATAACTTTGGGTATGAAGGTCCGTAAAGCCACCTGAAAATTCCAATTCTTCACCCTCAATATCAATACTACGATAAGTGGACTTCTCACCATGAACAGCATTGTCTGGTAAATAATTGGCATCAATAGACAAGAACCAACGAACATTAGCACGCTCATACTGCAAATAACCGGATGATGTTTTAGCATCTCGATAATGCACTTCGTTGTGTTTGATATCGCCAAATATAAAGTGAAGCATGTCGTAGAAATGCACACCAATATTGGTGGCAACCCCACCAGACTTCTCATCAAAACCTTTCCAAGATTTTAAGTACCACTTGCCACGCGAAGTTAAATACGTCAAATCAACATCAAAGACTTTATCCGCTGGTGCTGCTTGCACTTTTTCGCGCAAGGCAATAATAGAAGGGTGCAAACGAAGCTGTAAAATCGAGTTTACTTTTGCCCCATGTTCTTTTTCGTAACGGTTTAATGTATCTAAGTCCGAGGTATTGAGCACCAATGGCTTTTCACAAATCACATCTATGCCATTTTGTAGAGCAAACTTCATGTGTGGCAGATGCAAATAGTTAGGCGATGCGACAGCAATGTAATCTAATTTTTCACCATTAAGCTTCAGATCTTCAACAAAAGCGGAAAAAGCTTCAAACTCAGTAAAAAATTCAGCATTTGGAAAATGGCTATCCATAATACCAACAGAGTCATTCACATCCATCGCTACAACCAAATCATGACCAGTCTCTTTGATCGCTTTTAAATGTCGAGGAGCTATGTAACCAGCAGCACCAATAAGTGCAAATCGTTTCATTTTCGTTTCACCAGAATTGTTAGATGTTATAAGCGTAAGTCAGACTGACCGTAAGGTAAGACATATTTCACATCATAAAGCACATGATTCTCTTTACCTAGTTTGCGAATTTTCGCCTCACCCCAATCCTTATAATCAGAGTGATCTACTGCCAAAATAATCGCATCGTAAGTACCGTCTTTTAGCTCATTAATTAAGTCAATGTTGTATTCATACCTCACTTCCTGAGGATCTGCCCAATGATCATAAACATCAACATTCATATTGAAGCTTTGTAGTTCTTTAATCATATCGACGATTTTGGTGTTTCGCACATCTGGACAGTCGCCTTTAAAAGTGAATCCGAGCACTAAGACTTTCGCTTCATCAATATGAATTTTGCGTTTAGAAACCGCTTTAACAAGTTGAGTGGCTGTGTATTGCCCCATACCATCATTTATACGGCGACCAGCTAAAATAACTTCAGGCTGATAGCCAACATCTTTGGCTTTATAGGTCAAATAATATGGATCTACACTAATGCAGTGACCACCGACTAGACCCGGCTTAAACGGCAAGAAATTCCATTTGGTTCCTGCAGCATCCAATACTTCTTGAGTATCAATACCAAGAATATTAAAGATCTTCGCAAACTCATTAATAATCGCGATATTCAAATCACGCTGGGTGTTTTCTATCACTTTAGCCGCTTCTGCCACTTTGATCGAGCTTGCAGAATGCGTACCTGCAACAATAATGCTGCGATACAAATCATCAACGATTTTTGCAATTTCAGGCGTAGAACCTGAAGTGATTTTTTTAATTTTAGTTAAGGTATTAACTTTGTCGCCTGGGTTAATACGCTCGGGGCTATAGCCTGCAAAAAAATCTACATTGAACTTAAGACCAGACTCTTTCTCTATGATAGGAATACAAACGTCTTCTGTCGCACCAGGATATACTGTGGATTCATAAATCACGATATCATTTGGCTTGATAACTTTTGCCAACATGGACGACGCCTTACGGAGAGGCGTTAAATCTGGTGCATTGCTTTCATCAATTGGAGTAGGGACGGTTACGATATAAACATTACTGTCTTTTATATCTTCTATACTTGAGGAAAATTTCAACAAAGAAGCTTCTATTAACTCTTCAGGTGAGACTTCTAAAGTCGAATCTTTACCTGAAAGTAACTCGTTCACGCGCGCTTGGTTGATATCAAACCCAACTACAGATTGTTTTTTACCAAATTCAACGGCTAAAGGAAGCCCTACATAACCCAACCCGATTACTGTAATTTTCTTCATTGTCCATCCAATTGTTAAACTAAATTTCGATATATCATCGGATTGCACCTCGTGCCTCATATTATCCGGCCTACTACATAGCGACTACAACTTCACCTCTTCTCGAAGTTGCTCTATTTCTTTTTCAAGTTCATCGTACTCTTTTCGTTTTCGCTTAAGAAAACGTTGTGTGAGTAATAGCCTATCTTGGATACCTTGCGGGGTGAGTAGATACAAATACTTCACTTTATTAGTGTTGTTTTTAAAGTTTTCGGTTTTAATTAAGCCTTTTTCAATTAATGCTTTTAAGCAAAAGTTAGCCTTTCCTAAGCTAATACCTAAGCGTCTTGCCAATTCTCGCTGGCTTATATCTGGATTCTTCTGCACCTCTTTGAGAATTTTGTAACGATCTTCCTCTGTTAGCACCGACACTCACCTTTAAATTAGCTTAACGAATCAATTGAAAGACACTGTCACTCTATCGCGTTCAATGAATGAACAATATTAGGTTAAGGGTTTTAGAAATGCAAAAATGTATTGGAGATGCCCCGTAAATTTTTTTATCTAAAGATGGAAAAAATAACTGAGAAGTAAAAGCTCTCTCCTGCGTTTTTTTGCGGAAAAAGCTAAAGGAGAAAGTTAACTTAGAATACTTTTAATATAGGCTTCGATTTCTGGACTCTGGCTATTTTCAAAGAAACATTGCTGAAAACGCTCGCCAGATATCGCCGTTCGAACCAGTTCTTGGTCGATGGATTTTAAAGTATCTAAGTAGTTTTCTTTGATAACAGCCGCTTTCACATCATTAAGGATGCTCGCATTGCGAACTTGTGGTTCTTTACGTTCTTGGGGGTAACCTTCTCCACGAGAACCGCTGAAGGCTTTCTCAAAAATATAACGTACGTTGAGCTCGGCGCCCCAGCCATAGCCTTTTGCAAAGGCTAGAGCTAAAGCGTTGCCGTTATTAATTTGGTTAAACAAGAAAGCATCCGAAGGTTCAAGACAGTAACCGCACACAACGCCAGGATGAACATTTAGCGACATCATTGCGCCTTGCCCTGTTCCACAGCCTGCCACGACAAAATCTACTGCTTTAGAGTTCAGTAATATACTTGCCATGATGCCCAAGTGAATATAGGTAAGGTGGTGATCTTTACTGTCACTCATTCCCACATTATGAACATCGTAATTAAGAGGGAGCGCTACTGTATTCAGTTGCTCTAACACCACGGCATTTTTATCTGCCTGGCTGTTTTCCATCATGAGTGCAATTTTCATAACTATCTCCGAGTTTTTATGTTTATTAGAGAGATGGTAAAAATAGTTTCCTAAGTCATCTTAAGATCTTTGCACTTTAAAAAGTCTTAATAACCTTTTGTTTCTAAAAAATCTTTACGCATTGGAGTGAAGTTATCAATCAATATACCTTTTTCAATGCACTTACAGCCATGCATGATATTTGGTACTTTGTAGATGGTGTCACCCTCTTGCACAAGTCGAGTGTCATCACCAACGGTAAACTCGAATTTACCAGACTTAACGTAAGTTAATTGCTCATGAGGATGGTTGTGCATTGGCGCAACAGTGCCAGTTTCGAAGTGAACTTCTACAGTCATAATGTTCTCAGAATACTGCATCACTTTACGTGATAAACCGCCACCCAAATCTTCAAGTTCTACGTCTTTATTAAATGAAAACATAATTATTTACCCTGCAAATTTAATGTTAATACTATAATACTATAACAGGCCTCCAAAATAGCATTCAAGATTTAATAGGGCCTGTAGGGTTATATTGACTATTTCTCGAGTACTTTTTCAAAACCAAATAAAGTACTGATAATCATTATCAAAAATACGATGCTATTGAGCCGTTTTTTTATTTAAACAGGACGATTAAATGAAACCTTTACTCTTTTTCCTCTCCCTACTTTTTAGTATGGGATCGCACTCTCAAAACTTAACCATGGCCACTGTGAAGCCGCTAGAGTTCTCCCAACAGGAGCTTATTTCCTTACCACTAAGTGAACTGAAATCCATTGAGAAGTCACTTCTAAAGCAATACTCAGTAATGACAAAATACATTGAACTCACAAATGATAAAATGATAAAGAAACCCTACATCAAGATTCCTTACAATAAGACAAGTTACATAGACAACATTTTAAGTGCGCAAAAATGGATTAATACCAATGCAGATACAGTAAATAGCACTATTAAGATAGCTGCATTCAAATCTCAGCCTGTAAAAATTTTTATCTCTAAAGCAACACTCAAAGATGATGTATACGAATGTGAGGCTTTACCTATTCTAATTAACATGCACCTTGGTGAAATCCATCACTACGCTCTGTCCTGTGATACTGGCAATAGAGCCAAACCACAGCTAGAAACCATGCTAATTCTAGGTTATTCATTGAACTATAAACTCAAAAACTTGAGTACAAAGGTCATGGATATTGATCCATTATCGATTGATGCAGAAATTATCCAGGTGGATTTAGACAATACAAATAAAATTGATTTGAACGCGACTATTAGCCTTAGAAGTTAATGACCGTAAAGTAAGCCTCTTTTGCTGCATTAATAACAAAAGAGGCTTATTACTTTATTTTTTATAAATAAAACAATACCTTATATTATTCCACCGTTACGGACTTAGCCAAGTTACGCGGTTGGTCTACGTCTGTACCTTTCACGACAGCGACATGATAAGACAGTAGCTGCAGCGGAATAGTATGGACAATTGGCTCCAAAATACTGTCAACTTTTGGCACTTCGGTGAAGATAATGTTGTCTTCACTATGAAGGTCTGTGCCTTTATCTGCGAATACGTATAACTCACCGCCGCGTGCTGCGACCTCTTGTAGATTAGATTTAAGCTTGTCTAACATATCGTTATGAGGAACAAGGGCGATAATTGGCATATTTTCATCAACCAAGGCTAAAGGCCCATGCTTTAGCTCTCCTGCTGGATAAGCTTCGGCATGAATATAAGAAATTTCTTTTAACTTCAAAGAGCCTTCCAGAGCAATTGGAAACATGGTGCCGCGCCCTAAAAACAAGGCGTTATGTTTGTTAGCAAAACGGTCTGCAACTTTTTTGATATGCGCATCTTCTGCTAAAGCTGCGTTCACATAAGCAGGAAGCGAGCGCATCGCTTGAACTAATTCTTTTTCTTTCTCTGAGGACAAACCATTTTCAACTGCAATCGCGACGCTGGTAATCAACAAAGCCGTTAGTTGTGTGGTGAAAGCTTTTGTCGATGCAACGCCAATTTCTGGGCCAGCGTTAGTCAATAAAGTGAGCACTGACTCACGTACAAGCGTACTAGATGGAACGTTGCATATGGCTAGTGTAGTCAAATAATCAAGCTCTTTCGCCATGCGCAGGGCTGCTAGAGTATCAGCCGTTTCGCCTGATTGAGACAAAGTCAAAAACAGGGTTTTCTTTGGTACAGCTACTTTACGGTAGCGATATTCGCTGGCCACTTCGACGCTGCACGGCAACCCGGCAAGGCCCTCGATCCAATATTTCGCCACCATTCCAGCGTGATAACTGGTACCACAGGCAACAATGTGAACGTTTTCTATGTCTTTTAAGAAAACAGAGTCTGCACCAAAGCAACTGGTTAATACTTTACTTTCACTGATACGACCTTCCAAACAAGCATTGATAACCTTTGGCTGCTCGTAGATTTCTTTCATCATGTAGTGACGAAACTCACCTTTATCTGTGGCATCTACACTGTGATTAAATACGCTAACAGGACGATTTTGCACTTCGCCTTTGTCGTCATAAATAGTAACTTGATCACGAGTGACATCAACCACATCACCTTCTTCTAGAAAGATAAATTGGTCTGTCACATGCAATAACGCCAATTGATCCGACGCAACAAAATTCTCTTCAATACCAACACCAACCACGAGCGGGCTACCTTTTCGTGCTGCAATAAAACGTTCATTGTCATCATTTTGCACCACACCAATAGCAAATGCGCCTTCCAACTTTTCCAGGCTGGCTTGAACTGCTTTCAATAAATTTGGCTCTGTTTTGAGTGCATCATGAATAAGGTGAACGATAACTTCTGTGTCCGTTTCAGACTTGAATTCATAACCTTTGGCTTTAAGCTCACGGCGTAATGGTTCATGGTTTTCAATGATACCGTTGTGTACTAAGGCAAGATCATCACCCGAAAAGTGAGGGTGAGCATTGGCCTCTGTTGGCTTACCATGAGTCGCCCAACGGGTATGGGCAATACCTATTTTCCCATCTAAAGGTTGTGCTGAAAATTTATCTTTTAAAGCCTGCACCTTACCAACCGCTCGGTGTGAAGAAACACCATTCTCGTTGTTAATCGCCACACCTGATGAGTCGTAGCCACGATATTCAAGGCGACTAAGGCCTTCAACTAAAATTTTTGACACATTACGGCGTGCTATAGCACCCACTATTCCGCACATGAGAGAATCCTTCTTTGAGCTCACAAACAGGGGTCAGATCCCTTAAAAAAATAGAGCTTTCGTTTGATTTGATAGTATTCAATTAAGGGACCTGACCCCTTCTATTATTCGAGTCTTATTTTTTAACTGGTCGAGGCCAATTATCTTTGTTTATTTGGCGCGCTCTGGCGAAGGCTAGCTGCCTCTCGTTAACGGCTTTTGTAATAGTTGATCCTGCAGCAATGGTAGCACCTTCAGCAACTTGCACTGGCGCGACTAATGATGTGTTCGAGCCGATAAAAACGTTATCGGCCACTTGAGTCAGATGTTTATTCACCCCGTCGTAGTTACAAGTGATAGTGCCTGCACCTACGTTTACATTAGCGCCCATTTCTGTGTCACCGATATAACTCAAGTGATTCACTTTACTGCCTTCACCGATAAGCGCTTTTTTGGTTTCGACAAAGTTTCCTATTTTAGCTTTTTTCTCTAATTCGGTGCCAGGACGCAGGCGAGCGAATGGGCCAATATCACAAGCTTCGCCCACTTGGCTGTCGTCGATTAAAGTGTTGCTTTTGATAATGGTATTGTCGCCAATGGAACAATCTTTTAAGTGGCAATTTGGCCCAATTTCTACGCCACTACCCAAAACAACTTTTCCCTCAAAAACACAATTCACATCTATGATGACGTCTTGCCCTGTGGTTAATTTGCCACGAACATCAATGCGAGATGGGTCCAATAAAGTCGCGCCATTTTGCATTAAGGCGATTGCTTGCTGATTCTGTAATTCACGTTCTAATGCCGCCAATTGCACTCGGTCGTTTACACCTGCCACTTCGGCTTCGTTTTCTGGGTTAACCGTGACGATCTCGACGCCATCTCGCGCCGCCATAGCAATAATGTCAGTTAGGTAATATTCGCCTTGAGCATTATCGTTAGTTAAGCTCGCCAACCAAGTTTGCAAGTGGTTATTTGGAGCAAGCAAAATACCAGTATTAACTTCTTTGATGGCTAATTCGCTTTCTGAAGCGTCTTTTTGTTCGACGATAGCGGTTACCCTGCAAGTCTCATCACGCACGATACGGCCATAACCAGTTGGATTATCCAAAGAAATGGTAAGCAAAACCAATGTATTTGGTGTCGATAAAGCCGACATTTTTTCGAGAGTGCTAGCACGAATCAAAGGCACATCACCATAAAGCGTTAAAGTTGCTCCGTCTGCCTGTAAAAAAGGTGCAACACGACGTAATGCGTCACCTGTTCCTTGAGGGTCATTTTGCCAAACCACATTGGCTGAAAATCCCTGACAATTGGCTTCGACTTGCTCACCTTGATGACCGACAACAAGGTGTAATCTTGCATTACTGAGTGTGCTGGCTGTGGCTAATACGCGGTTTACCATAGGTACACCGCCAACTTTGTGAAGTACTTTTGAGAAGCTTGATTTCATTCGGCTACCCTTTCCGGCAGCGAGGATTACTATGTCCTGAGTCATGAAACGTCCTTGTGTTGGCGTTTAAAAATAAGAAGAAAACTAGAATGGCATCTATTAGATCGCTTTCATCAAAACACCACAAGTCAACTTGTCACAAAAAAAATGACAATTTTTTATAAAACTCCGTAAGCTGATGATTTTTGGCAACTCTAAAGAAAGAAAGTAAAAAAAATTGTCAGAAAGAATTTTCTAAATTCCACCACTAATGCTTGGCTTAGGGCAAACATTACATTCAGCCTGCAACAGATCAACCAGCAATCTCGTAGCAGGCCCTGTGCGCTCACCTTTTCCAAAAATGGCGTAGAGATAAAAGTTGCGATCACCACCAGAAACAAGATCCAGCTTTTTTAATTTACCGCTATTAAGTTCATCGAAAATGTCAGCCTTAGGCAACCAAGCAAAGCCGATTCCACTGACGACAATTTCCAGAGCCGATTGCACGCTAGACACAGTCCAACGTCGTTCAGTGCCAAGCCAACCTGCATCCACTGAACTATCTAAGGCGGAATCTCTAATGACAAGTTGCAGCTCACGGCTTAAACGCCCGTTATTAATTGGACCTTCTTCTTGAAATAAAGAGTGATCTGGGGACGCCACCGCCATCATTTCCACTTCTACAATAGGATCAGCAAGATAACCTTTGGGAACAATAGAACTGAGCACCAAGTCAGGGTTACCAAGAGTGAGGGCTTCCGTCCCACCGCTTAATACCACCTCTCGTAACTGCACTTGGGTACCTTGGCTTTGTGGCTCAAAGGCTTTTAATGCACGCAGTAATACAGGCGTCGGAAAAACTTGATCAACGACTAACTCTAACTCTGGCTCCCAACCTTGCCCTAACGTATGAGCTAGCTGTTCTAATTCCACAGCTTCTTTTAGCAAATGACGGGAGCGGCGCAGCAATACTTCGCCTCTTTCCGTTAACTGCGCTTTACGACCCTCAATACTTAATAAAGGATAACCTAACTGCTCTTGTAACTTTGCCACCGTATAACTCACTGAAGATTGACTTTTATGCAACGCCTCTGCCGCTTGAGCAAAGCCGCCCTTATCGACGACAGATTGCAAAACTCGCCATTGCTCCAATGTAACTCTAGGGGCTTTCAATGTAACTCTAGGGGCTTTCAATGTTTGTTTCCTTCTGAAGCGGACATAATATTCTCTTTAAAATATCGTATTTTTCGATAGTTATCTCCTAAAAAATCTGCTTTTTAATCTAATAAACTAATCATAGGATATAAACATCTTAAAACATCGAGCTGACCAAGCTCACATCTGCTACGGAGAATTTTTAATGGCTACTTTATTGCGTATTGATTCCAGTGCTTCTGGGAATAATTCAAAGTCTCGTCAACTAGCAAACGAATTTGTTGAACAATGGAAACAAGACAACCCAGATGGCAAAGTCGTTCTGAAGAACAGAAAGCCATTGTCGCGATAAGTAATGAGTTGATCGACGAGATTGAATCGGCTGATCTTGTAACAATCTCAGCGCCTATGTATAACTTCGGGGTTCCTTCAACCCTGAAATCATATTTTGATTATATTGCTCGTGCAGGCCGTACGTTTAAATACACTGAAACTGGCCCTGTCGGTTTGCTGAATAAAAACGCGTATGTATTTGTTACCAGTGGCAGTTTCCTAGCAGATTCCCCAATGGACCACCAAATCCCTTATCTCAATACGTTTTTAGGTTTTGTTGGCATTGAAGTGAAACACACTTTCATTGCTGGAGGACAGGCAATGGGCGAGGTTGGTGAAGAAGCGTTTAACAAAGCAAAAGTACAAATAGCAGCACAGACTGTCTCGTAACCTTCTTCATTAACGTAAAGTAAGCACAATTCAGCGAGATCTCGCATCTTGTTGGATTGCCTTCTTGCCTCATTCACCCAACCTACACGGGCTTATAAACCGTTGGCTTTTAGGCCGATGCGTTTACGTCTTACATCCACTTCTAACACTGTCACACTGACGACCTGACCAACCCTTATTAGATCCCGAGGGTCTTTTACAAACCTATCGGCCAGTTGAGATATGTGAATAAGCCCATCTTGATGCACTCCCAAATCCACAAAGGCACCAAATGCAGCCACGTTAGTGACGACACCTTCTAATGTCATACCTTCTTGCAGATCTTCAAGTATCTGTATGCTCTGATCAAAAGCCGCATAACGAAACTCAGGGCGGGGATCTCGGCCCGGTTTGGCAAGCTCATTTAAGATGTCTTTATAGGTGAAATCGCCTGCTTGCGCGAAGCTAGGGGCAAGCTGTTTAAGTTGCTGTAAAGCGCTACTGTTGTTTAATAACTCGTTTGCTTTTAACGCGAGATGATCAGCCATGTTTCGCACCAACGGATAAGACTCAGGGTGCACACCAGATTCATCGAGAGGCTCTTTACCATTGAGAATGCGTAGGAAACCTGCGCATTGCTCGAAGCATTTGTCGCCTATACCTTTGATTTTTCGTAGTTCCGCCCGGGACTCAATACGACCTTTTTGCTGTCTATAATCCACGATATTTTGCGCTATTCGATTCGTTAAGCCTGAAACATAAGAAAGCAAAGACACAGAAGCCAAGTTAATGTCCACGCCTACTCGGTTTACACAGTCCTCCACAACATTTCCTAACGTCTTACTAAGCTGAGTCGCTTTGACGTCATGCTGATATTGCCCAACGCCAATGGCTTGTGGGTCGATTTTAACAAGCTCAGCCAATGGGTCTTGGAAGCGTCGTGCAATAGAAATTGCCCCTCGAATGGTGACATCCAAATCAGGGAATTCTTGTATCGCAATGGAAGAGGCCGAATACACGGACGCACCCGCTTCACTAACCACAATCGCTCGACAATCTAGATCTGCCTGTGCGATCAGCTCTTTCATGAGTGTTTCTGTTTCACGAGACGCCGTTCCGTTACCTATGGCGACCCAGCCAATTTTGTACTGTTTAATAAGCTTGACTAATAATCCACAAGCTTCTTGCGTGCGATTTTGCGGCCCATGAGGATAAATAACACCATAATCTAACAAACTACCTTGTTCATCGATAACGGCTAGTTTTACACCATTTCGGAAACCAGGATCCACCCCTAGCACTCGAAAAGCGCCTGCTGGCGCAGCCATTAATAAATCCTGGAGGTTGTTTGCGAAAACTTGAATAGCGCCTTCTTCTGCTCTCTCTTTTAATTGTGCTAATACATCATTTTCTAGTTTGGCTAGGAGTTTATGTTCCCATATGATGTTTAAATAGCGCCATTGGACAACACTAAAGTTGTAGGATATTTGAGCATTCGAGTTCAATAATTGATTCAGGTGAGAAAAAGCGAGGCTTCTTGGATAACCTACCTCACCCATTAAATGAATGCTTAATTTTAATATAGTTTCTTTCTTTCCGCGAAGTAATGCTAAAACCCTATGATCTGGTACTTTTTTAACAGGCTCTTGATATTCAAAATAATCTCGGTATTTTTCGCCTTGCTCTTTCTTTCCTCGTAAAACTCGGCTACATAATTGTCCATTTTTTAAAAGCTCTATTCTACCTTGTTTTAAAACCTCACTATCAGTTGAAATCGCTTCGCTTAATATTTCAACAACACCTTCTAAAGCAGCTTCAGGCGTTATATTCACATTATGGTTACGTAACCATGCCTGCACCGCTGATGTGCTATCTGTATAATCTCCAGACCAAATAGCCAATGCCAAAGGTTGCAAACCTTTATCCTTAGCATCATCCGCTTTGCTTTTCCGAGCTTTCTTAAAAGGTGCGTATAAATCTTCTAATTCATTTTTTGTTTTCGCATTCCGAATTTTTTGTTTTATCTGTTCTGATGCCACAGATTCTTTTACTAATAAGCCAAGAATACTTTCCTTACGCTTATTTAATTCAACAAGATATTGCCATTTATCATAGAAAGAACGTAAATCCATATCACTCATGCCATCAGTGTTTTCTTTTCTGTATCTGGCGATGAAAGGAACCGTTGATCCTTCCTCAAACAATTGAATGATGTTGTCACTGTATTTCTTTGAAATGAAAAAATCGGCACTCAGTTCTTTTGATATAGCATCCATTAATCGTCCTATTGCTTACACTTTTATTGCATTTAAAACACATTTTTTTATTAGCATGTTGAGTTTTTTTTCATTAGAATAATTTAATGGAATTATGAAAAACCATAATGTCATGTAACATTATAAAATCATACTAAAATGCACTGCTAGTAATTTAAGTATCTCTCAAACTTAAGAGTTCATATTATAACCAAAAGACAGTATTTAATTTGTCTGAATTATAAGTTCTTGCCTGAGCCCTACTGTTTTATACAATCGGCTATAAAAAGTTTTAGGGTTGAATTTTAACACTTTTTTACTGAGCATAAGGAATTTCTTCGGTGCAGGGTAGTACCCATTTTAAAGATAACTAGGAGAAATCAATGAGTTTATTATTAGAGTTAGCTGGCAACAAAGCAAAAGCTCGAGCGGCCGCTAAAGAATTAACTATTCCACAACTTAAAAACCTAATTGAAGGCTTTACAAACGCGCTGGAAAAAGCGAAAGCAGAAGAAGCAGAACTTGCGGCGGAACAAGCAGCTAAATCAGCTCGTGCTGAAGAAATTGCAGAGCTAATCGCAAGCAGCGGTTTAACAATGGAAGAAGTAGCACTACTAAGTGTTCCAAAAGCAAAGAAAGCAGGCGCTACAAAAGGTAAAACTGTTGCACCTAAATACCGTCTTGTTGTTGGTGGCGAAACACACGAATGGACTGGGCGTGGCCGCACACCTAAAGTATTCCAAGAATACTTTAACGCAGGTAATAGCCGTAAAAGTGTTGAAATCAAATAATTCACAATTTTATTGTTCATATAAAAAATGGCGCATTTTAAATGCGCCATTTTTTATCTCTCGATCTATTCTTAATTCGGATTTTTTGTATAAATTAAATCCCAAACACCGTGCCCTAAACGCTCACCACGCTGCTCAAACTTTGTCAATGGTCGCCATTCCGGGCGAGGGTGATATTCTCCCTTCTCTGCTGCGTTTGTGTAATTAGCTTGTGCCTCCATGACTTCCATCATGTGCTCGGCATAAGGCTGCCAATCGGTTGCCATATGAAAACTGCCACCTTCTTTCAATACATTCGCCACTTGTTGAGCAAACAATGGCTGAACGATTCGACGCTTATTGTGCTTTTTCTTATGCCAAGGATCTGGAAAAAATAACTGAAAGCCGCTAGCCGTTTTTTCAGGTAAACATTTTGCCATTACTTCAATGGCATCATCACAATAAACTCGAAGATTAGTCACACCTTCTTCGGCGGCCAACATCATTAATTTGGCAACACCAGGAGGGTGCACTTCGATTCCGATAAAATCTTTCTCCGGGGCATTTTTCGCCATTTCGACCAAAGACGCCCCCATACCAAAGCCAACTTCGATCACCACATCAGATTCACGCCCAAAGACGTCTAGATAATCAACTCGACCACTTTCAAGCTCTAAACCATAGACGGCCCAATTCGCGTCATAGTTTTTTTGCTGCCCTTCTGTCATACGACCACCGCGCACAACAAAACTACGGATAGTACGTTTCTTAAAAGGTTCTTTTTCGGTCGTTTCTTGGATTTCTATTTTTTGCTCTGACATGTTTTTGTATCGCTTCGTTTGTTCTCTATTAATAAGCTAAGCAATTAACTGCTTATTAGGCCTAGTCGATGGTTGTTCATTTACATTGTTTAAATAATTGGCGCGCTATCCTACCTGAAAAACCGAATCCTGTCCTTCTTCTTTGCCTACATCACATTTACCATAAGAAGGTTAAACACCTTCTACGGCTTTTTATAACGCCATAGACTCCAGCCTAAGTAAAACCAAGCAATCAAATAGCCGGTTCCACCCAAAGGGGTGACAGCACCCAATATACGAAAATCGGTTAGCGACATGATGTATAAGCTTCCTGCGAATAAAATATTACCCACAAAGAAGAAGCGTAAAATTGTTTTGAGGGAAGGTAAATAATGTAGCAGAGAGGAAGCGATTAAACCTGCTAAGGCGTGATACATAAGATATTGGCTGCCTGTATGCCACCAGCCCAATGCGCTAGCATCCAAAGCATCTGCTAGAGCATGAGCGCCGAAAGCGCCTGCGGCGACAGAAATAGCGGCTTGGAAGGCAAATGCCGCAGACCATTTTGTATAAGAAGTAGCGGTATGTTTTTCTACAGACGAATAATCAGGCGCCGACATAGATTATTCCAAAACATTGAGATAGCCATTGCTGCCTATCGCGTAATATCGATTACCCAGAGCATAAGCAAGCGCCAAAACATTGGTGCCAGATGGTCGTTTTTTCGCAGCGTAAAGATCCCATTCTTTTTGCACAACACCCGTACTGGTCTGAATAAGTGACACTCGGCCATTGGCTTCACCCACTAAGATACTTCGATCCTTAGTTGAAAATACCGCTTGGCTAATTGTTACGTTACGGTACTTCAAAGAACCGGTATCAATGGTAGACAGCTCTACGCCGGTTAAAGTAGACCATATTTTGGCAGTCCCAAGATGCGCAGCGCCAAAAGCGTATTTTCCATCAGCTGATAATGCGACAGTGGAGATTTTATTCCCTAAATTCCATTGATGTTTCTGTTCGCCTGTTAAGATATCCCACAAAATCACATTGCCGTTGTCATCGCCAGTTAAAGCAAATGTCACATCAGGTGTTACATCCACGGCACGAACGGTCGAATTAGTTCTGAAAGTTTGTTTGATGCCACCTCTTTTAATATCAAAGAAGCGAGCTGTTTGGTCGTTTAAACCGAGTAAAGCGTAATCACCATTTTGAGTGAGCTTTACTGATTGAATATCGCCAGGTGTTGTCCAAAAGCCATCTAACTTTCCTGTTAGTGCGCTCCACAATACAAGGGTGCGCGCACTGCCTGTCGCAGCAAACTCACCACTTGGATCGATATCCACACTGGTTAATGTAGTATATTCGCCTGACGCATGATTCCAATTAAAGCTACGCTCGTTTCTGGCGTTTTTCCAATAGCTTCCACCATGTTGAATAGAACCGACAACTGAAGAAGATCCGTCATCGCTCAATGCGGCCGAGTGCAAACCTTGCACTGCATATTGCGCAGTACGCACAGGTGCTTCCACGGAACAAGACAATAACGTCACCGCAGAAGTAATTAGCAAGCCAAATTTAAGCGCTTTTTTCACTGTGCGCTTCATGCAATTCCTCAATCAATTGATCTTCATATTGGAACCTTTCTGCCATCACAAGCATTAATGCCTGCAACGAAAAAGGCAGAGCTTCTAACTGAGCATTACAGTGCTCTTTTGTGTCGTATTTGTCGTTGAATTCTATGGCAATTTCGGTAGTGCTTTCAATCTGTGGCAGTAGTTCACCTAATAAGATAACCGCGCTATCGTCATGAAATTCTTTTGCTTCTAATGCTAATTGCTCATAAACAGTAAAATGGCCAGCAGAAACATAGTCCACCAACATTTCACAGGCCGATTGAATTTTTGGTGTATCCGTCGGGGTAAGGTCGCCACGTTCCCGTATATAAACCAGGGATTCGATTAGCTGGCGGCGCTGCTCTAACCAACGGTCAATGATGTCATGTACACCACCCCATCTTTCTTGTGCTGTTTTACAACCTTCTAGCATTATACAAACTCCCATTAGAGTTAGGCGATAATTGTTATTGAATACCTAGTTCAAGCATATTCCGTTAACTTATCACCTGCAAGGCAATCACCTATGAGGATTTGTAACCGTTCTTTTTGAAACGTTATTCCGAGGCATCGCCCTTAATACTATCGAAATATATGTTTTCGTTTCTTAGAACGTAAAGCAATAATCACATTAATAATGGCCATAAAAACAAACACAACCAATGTCCAACCAGGAATACTCAGCCCTAAAAAAGTCCAGACTACATCGCCACATTCCCCTGTCCCCATAATCATAGCTTGCATAATTTCCTGCCATGGAAAAACTTCAAACATGTAACTCAACCCTGGCAAACAAGCAGGAAGTTGATCCGCTGGAATATTCTGTAAATACAAGTGACGTACCGCCAAAGCAGCGCCAGATAAAGATAAGATCACCACTATCCAAGCAATAAAGCGACGAACACCTAGAGAGCCAGTTAAAGCAGATAGTAGAGACACCACGCCGATGCAGAAAAGCACAATGCGCTGAAGCATACATAACGGGCAAGGCTCTAGCCCCATTTGATACTCCATATAAAACGCCACAACAAGCAATGCAAAAGAAGCCACAGCAACAAGTCCATGGAAACGACGAGCAGTTAACAAAGAGAACATATTTAAAAATTCCTAAACGAAATAAGTTAAATGTAAAGCACGATCAATTAACAGATATATAAGAAAGTACAAATTCCTACTGACAGCAGGCTTTAATGGCAGTTAGTATACTGTTTATTGGAATAAATATGAGAGTCTAACATGTCATTGATGGTACCTTTACGCAATAAGCTATTGCTGTTTTTTTTATTCTTATTTAGCAGCCTAATGAATTCCCATGTTTTTGCAGAAGATGTTGATCCTGCATCAACCGCTTATATTGAGCTAACACCAAGTTTCATTGTCAATAATATAAGCGATGGCTCTAAGCTAACTTATATCAAAACCAACATCAGCCTTAGAACCAGCGAGGCACAACGAGCTTTAATCGAGGCGAATATGCCATTAGTACAAGACGCTTTGGTGATGTTTTTAAGCTCTCGCACCAATGCACAAGTAACAGGCGCTATCGCAAGAGAAGCAACTAGAGCCGCGGGTGCAGTTGCCGTCAATGAAGCGCTACAAGCAGAAACAGGGACTTCACCCATTCAAGACATTTTATTTTCGAGCTTTGTCACCCAATAAAGTTCACCAAGCACCAACAAAAACGCCCTCTGCAAGAGGGCGTTTTTGTTGGAAACTCTATAACCTAGAGTTCAACCATATCATCAGGACTCACGTAGCCAGAGAGTTTATCTGTCGCTTCGTTATTGAAGAACTTCTCCATTTGCTCCATCACATACTTTCGAGATTCTGGCAGCATCAGGTTTAGCTGCTTTTCATTAATCATCATAGTTTGCAGAAGCTGCCATTCTTGCCATGCCTGTTTAGAGACAGTTTGAAGAATCTCTTGGCCTTTAGCTCCTGGCAAAGGAGCACACTCTAATGCTTCCATGTCTTTCTGGTATTTCTTACAAAAAACAGTATTCGACATAATAAAGGTCGTTCTCAATTCAAAAAGGATGTTGTCATAATGGCGCCAATGTAACAGAAATCAAGCCCCAACACTCCCGACAAATATAAATGCAACAATCAGCCAGAAAATGGATGGCTTTTTATACTTTAGCCAAGCAACCCCCGCCACCACCAATATAAGATCCAAAACACTTAGCAGACTCGAGGTACCAATAGGATGATATAAAGCTGCCAACAATATACCTACAACCGCCGCATTCAAGCTGCCGACAATGGAACGAAAACGTGCATTATTAGAAAGCTTTTGCCAAAGACTTTGCGCGCCCAACATAAGCAATAGGCCTGATAAAAAAACACCCAAAGTCGCGACACCTGCCCACACCCAAAGATTCTCTCCTGCTGGCATCGCCGACGCGCCAAGGAAACTCGCCATAGTAAACATAGGACCAGGCACAGCTTGTGCCGCTGCATAACCCAATAACAAGTTGGATTCAGAAACGCTCTCCGATACAAAAGCCGACAACATTGGCAAGACAACATGACCACCGCCAAATACCAAGGCACCAGCTTGGTAAAAATTAGCAAACAAGCCACTCAGCCCATCGGTTAACAAGAAGCTCGCTCCAAATAAAACAAGTGCGATAAGCAAATACACACCAGAGCTTCGCACTTTAGGTAAGGTTTCATTGTTTTTTGACTCAGTACTTGGAAGCATAAGGCCAACGCCTGCCACCAGACATAAAACAATCAAGCTAGACGTACCAAAGGGACTAAGCACAATAAAAAATGCACTGAAAAGCGCAATACAAGCCGTGGTTTTACTTTTACAAAACGAGCGCCACATACCAAAACAAGCATCAGCAACAACGACGACGGCTAGAAGTTTCAACCCATGAACCACACCATCAAACCACACGCTCCCTTGCCAAGCCTCACCAAACATGGCTAGCAAAACCATGAAGACAAACGACGGCAAGGTAAAACCAACAAACGCCGCTAAGCCACCAATAATCCCTGCTCTATGATACCCAATGGCAAAACCAACCTGACTCGACCCAGGCCCTGGGACAATTTGGCTTAATGCAACCCACTGAGCGTATTGGGACTCTGTTGCCCACTTTTTCAGTTTGATGAATTCTTGATTAAAATAGCCTAAATGCGCAGCAGGGCCGCCAAAGCTAGTAAAGCCTAAAAGGAAGAAAGCCACAAAGACTTCACCAAGACGTTTTAAATAAGAAAGTGCACTGCTCTGCAACATGTTTTTTCCAGCTCACGCGATTCATTTAGTTTATGAGTTGATACTTTCTAAGATACTCCGAACAGGGGCTGGCAAGCCGAGCGTCAAAGCATCTTGCGGACCAAACCATTGATATTTCTCAACTTCCATCACAACACTAAGAGCATCGATTGCGATATAGCTTGGAGAGATATCCAAATGGTAGTGACTAAAAGTATGTCGAAAAGATGACAAGGGTGTGACAGTTTGTACCTGCGTAGCAAATCTTTGTTCAACATGCATCACAATGGAATCATCCGAGGCCAGCTCAGGTAAACTCCATAACCCTCCCCAAATACCAGTTTGCGGGCGTTTTTCTAATAACAACTGACCTTGAGGATTCACCAACACCAAAAGCTGAATACTCTTCTCTGGTTTGGCGGCTTTTTTCGGTTTTCGAATAGGGAATTGAGTTGGGTCTGGTGTACGACGAGCTTGGCAATCGCTTTCTAATGGACAAATCAAACACTGAGGTTTTGAACGAGTACAAAGTGTCGCGCCCAAATCCATTATGGCTTGAGTATAATCACCACAACGCTCACTTGGCATATAATATTCCGCTAAATCCCAAAGTGCGCTTTCGGTTTTTTTCTCACCCGGCCAAGTCGGTACAGCATGAAAACGACCTAATACTCGCTTCACATTACCGTCCAAGATGGCAGCTTGAACACCTCGAGAGATAGACAAAATAGCAGCTGCCGTAGAGCGCCCTATCCCAGGCAATTCACACACACCTTCTACGGTTTGAGGAAATTCGCAGTCAAATTCGTCCACCAACATTTTTGCCGCTTTGTGCATGTTTCTGGCTCTGGCGTAATAACCCAGTCCGCTCCAGTGAGCCAACACGTCATCTTGCTCTGCATTGGCTAACGCTTCGGCACAGGGAAACGATGTCATGAACTTGTGGTAATACGGGATCACTGTCGTCACTTGTGTTTGCTGCAACATGATTTCAGAGATCCATACTCGATAAGGGGTTTTGTTCTCTTGCCAAGGCAAGCTCTTACGCCCATGTTCGTCAAACCATGCTAAAACACGGGGCGCAAAATTCTCTACTGGCTGCATGTATGTCTCGCATTTACCACCTGCTGATTCTGAATAATTAAAACAGGTCTTTTAGTTTATTTTTCAACTTTTCTTTCAGAGCCTCTTCTTCCGCTTCTTTCTTGGCTTCTAGTTCAGCTTTAAAACGCGCTTTCTCTGTGGCTACCTTTGCTTCCAGCTCAGCCTTCAACTTAGCTTTTTCTGCTTCAAGTCTTGCTTTCTCGGCAGCCACTTTGGCTTCCAATTCAGCTTTTAACTTGGCTTTCTCTTCCTCTGCTTTTAACTTCAATTCAGCCGACGCCAGATCCAAGAACAAATTACCAAAACCTTTTAGATCCGGGCGACATAAGCTAGCTGGGTCATCACTGAATTGCCCTCGACAGATAATAGGAAAGGTCAATTCCGCAACTTTCTCATTCACCTGGCAAGCATCATCCAAAGTACTGCCAGGGAAACCTACGTTAGTTTGGTAGTTTAAAGAAGAGTCCGTTAAAGAAATAACACCGTCACCTGTCACTTCTATGCCCACTGAGCGAATTTTCAGACCAGGCGTAGACACTTGGCCATTCACGATATGAGCAGGAAAAGTCATGGCTTCAAAAGGTGTATCTTCACCAAATTTCGAACCATCTAGCACGTCTTTTCGAACAGAAGCAATGCCTTCACAAACGGACTTGGTCAGATTGGTTCCAATTAGTGCTCCGTCTTTAATCTCAACCAATAAATCGCCTTGCAATGATGCCATCAGGTCATCAATACGGTTCCCTTGCATCATAAGATCACCGTTTAAATAGGTCGCACCCGCAACTTTATCCATATCCATGAAGTCAATTAACAATGGCTGAATTTGAATAGCATCAATCGAGGGCACAAGCGTAATGACCGGCGTACTGCCCTGAACATTAAGGTTCGCCGTTGTTGAAAAAGTCCCTTCATATAACAAAGCCTCCAATGGGACTACTTTTACAATGCCATTCGATTGAGTAGAATCCAATTCAATTCGGTCGACTTTTAGCTTCTTCACGGTCAGATCGTCAAACACAAAACCTACATGGCCATTTAATTGGCGAATAAGCTCAACAGGAATCAAATCACTTGCTTCGCTTTCAATCGCTTGTTCTGTATTTGCTGGCGCCTCTTCACTTTCCTCTTCAACAGGTGCTGGCAAATAACGATCAAGGTCTAAATTCGCGCCAGCAATACGTAAATCCCAATATAGTGGAGATAAGTCTAGTGCAGCATTGGCTTCTATTTTTGTTTCGTCCAATTGAAGGGACATAGGTTTCACAACTAGGCTATCTAAGCTTCCTTCTACCGACATATTCAGTTGTGCGCTGGTAAGAGCGGTATCGTCAGACATTTCAGGCAATTCAACATTGAGAGCCGATATGACGTCTCTCGGATTGAACTCTCCTACAGAAAAACTCGCCGTAAATTGTGGGTCGCTTAATACTTGATAGGCTTCTAACTTAGCATCTACATTGACACCCAAAGTACTTAACGTCATGCCCTCTAATAGGACGTTTTCCTGCGGCAAGTCAAAATCAATTCGAATGGCATTTAGCTTGGCTTCTAACGGGCTGGCTGGTAATAAATCACTTTCCATTTTTGCCGACAAGGCCAAAGCATCTACAGAAAAGGCTTCACGCTCCGGGAAAACAGATAAGTTGGCGCTTAATTGTACGTTTGCCTTGATTGGAGAATTGCCCTGTAGATCACTTTGCGTCAATGCCACATCCATCGCCATTGGCCAAGCTTTGTCCCACCGAACATCGTTGATTTGTACATTTAACGTTGCGTTAACTAATTGATTCGTTTGTTCATCTCGATATTGAAGCTGCGCATTTTCAATGCGTAATTCGTCCAGTTGTATTTCAGGAATAATAAAAGATTTCGCTTCGGTAGCATCACCTCCCACGATCGTTGCAAGGCTTGTCGCCCCGTCTTCAGATGTTGTTTGAGCCGTTTCAGTGCTGCTTTCTGGAATATCGAGTTCCCAGTTACCTTGACCGTTCTTGTCTTTATTTAAGCTAGCTTTTAAGTTCACAAGGTTGACCTTGTTCACTTCAATTTTTTGCTGAAACAAAGGTTTGATGGCTAAACCAAACTCAGCACGGTCGAACTGTAGAATTTCCGCATCCGAGCCTAACGCGACACCAATGTCTTCCAACTCAAGTCCCAGCCAAGGAAAAAACGACCAACTGATGTCGCCATCCAAACGTAGATTAACATTCGCTTTTTCTAGGGCTACAGTTTTCAGTTCGTCTTTAAAATTATTTGGATTGACAAATAAAATCACTGACGCCAATAACAGTGTCACAAGAACCAATAGGCCACCGATCAAAATGGATAAACGCTTAAGCCAAACCATGTAAAACTCCTTATAAAAACATTGCCCTGCAAACTCTTCTCTTGAGCGAGGAAAACAGCAAATAGATGGACATATCATAACACCCGAAGAGGGTGATTATCGATCCAATAGAAACAACTCATTAAAAAACACTCGGTCAAAGCATAGAAGCCTGAGAGCCCACGTTCTATAATGGGGAACTTATGTCATAAAAGTGACGATCTTTTAACGTCGCAACCACTGTGGAGAAACCAATCAATGTCCGATCGCATTGCTAGCGTAGAGCGAAATACGCTTGAAACTCAGATCAAGGTATCAATTAACTTAGATGGTACAGGTAAATTCAACTGTTTTACTGGCGTGCCTTTCCTTGACCATATGCTAGAGCAAGTGGCTCGCCATGGTTTAATTGACCTAGACATTCATGCGGTTGGCGATCTTCACATTGACGCTCATCACACTGTGGAAGATTTGGGTATTACATTGGGTCAAGCCTTTGATCAAGCCGTTGGCGACAAAAAAGGCATCAAGCGTTACGGGCACGCATATGTTCCTTTAGACGAATCTTTGTCTCGCGTAGTAATCGACTTTTCAGGTCGCCCAGGACTAGAAATGCACGTGCCTTTCACTCGTGGTTCTGTTGGCGGCTTTGACGTGGATTTATTCTCTGAGTTTTTCCACGGTTTCATCAATCACTCAAAGACAACGCTTCACTTAGACAATCTTCGTGGTAAAAACACACACCACCAAGCGGAGACTATCTTCAAAGCATTTGGTCGTGCTTTACGCATGGCATTAGAAGTAGACGAACGCATGGCAGGGCAAATGCCTTCCACTAAAGGTTGTCTGTAGCACTCTCAAACAATTAAGTGAAGCGAATAACTATGAGCGAAGTTAAAAAATCCACCGTTGCAGTCGTCGACTATGGCATGGGTAATCTGCATTCGGTTGCCAAAGCACTTGAACACGTCGCTGATGGCAATACGACTGTTACCGTGACAAGCGATCCTGCTGTTATTGATGCGGCAGACCGCGTGTTACTTCCTGGTGTGGGCGCGATTCGCGACTGTATCGGTGAAATGCATAAAACAGGTTTAGTACCAAGCATCCGTAAAGCCATGGCCGAAAAACCTTTCTTGGCAATTTGTGTCGGCATCCAATCATTGATGTCACACAGTGAAGAAAGCAATGGCGTAGAATGTTTGAATCATTTCCAAGGCAACGCGCTTTTCTTTGGCGAACAACACAAAGACCATGACGGCAGTAAATTAAAAGTGCCTCACATGGGGTGGAATCAGGTCAAACAAACCATCAAACACCCTCTTTGGAAAGGCATTCCAGACAATGCACGTTTCTATTTTGTTCACAGCTTTTACGTTGTGCCAGAACACAAAAAAGAAGTCGCTGGCACCTGTGATTATGGCTTAGATTTTTGCGTCGCCTTGGCTCGGGGTAATGTTTTTGCGGTGCAATTTCACCCAGAAAAAAGCCACAAAGACGGCCTTCAGCTTTACAAGAACTTCATCCACTGGGATGGCAAGCCTTAAAGCGCGCACAACAACCGATATTTGGAGTCATTATGGGCTTAGCAAAACGAATTATTCCTTGTCTTGATGTAGACAACGGACGCGTTGTAAAAGGCGTTCAATTTGTCGACATTCGTGACGCTGGCGACCCTGTTGAAGTAGCCAAACGCTATGACGAGCAAGGCGCAGACGAAATTACTTTTCTTGATATCACCGCAAGCTCTGATGACAGAGCTACAACAGTTCACATGGTCGAAGCCATTGCTAGCCAAGTGTTTATCCCTTTAACCGTTGGCGGCGGTATTCGTACCTGTGACGACATTCGTCGCATGCTAAACGCTGGTGCCGACAAAGTAGGCATTAACACAGCCGCCGTCTTTAACCCTGAATTCGTCCGTGAAGCCGCAGAACGTTTTGGTTCACAATGTATTGTTGTTGCCATTGATGCGAAGAAAGTCAGCGCAGAAGGTGAAACCGACAAATGGGAAATTTTCACTCACGGCGGTCGTAAACCAACCGGTTTAGACGCCGTTGAATGGGCGAAGAAAATGGTCGAGTACGGTGCTGGTGAAATTCTTTTAACCAGTATGGATCGTGACGGTACGAAGAACGGTTTCGACCTTGGTGTCACCTCCGCTATCAGCGAAGCCGTTCATGTGCCAGTGATTGCGTCTGGTGGCGTTGGTAATTTGGATCACCTTGTTGAAGGTGTGACCAAAGGCAAAGCCGATGCGGTATTAGCGGCCAGTATTTTTCATTTTGGGGAATATAGTGTCCAAGAAGCGAAACAACGGATGGCAGATGCCGGTATAGAAATGCGCTTATGATCCAAATAATGTAGGTCGTTTTTTTTGAGGCAAAAAGAAATACATCACCACAAATAACGACCTACAAGTCACTGTGGAACTCTGCATATTTTGTGCATACGCATTCTCTCACTTGCTGTTATTAAGCTCTGCCGAGTACAATCCTGTCTAATTATACTTTGCCTTATCCAACAGAAGGATGACTCTTTTTGACTACTTTAACTCATGCGTTACAAGCGTTAACAGAGCATTACCAGCGAGATTCGTCTTCGTCTGCATTAACCTTTCACCGAGGCGTTGAGCGAGAAGCGTTGAGAGTGAGCCGATCTGACGGTCGCATTTCCCACCTTAGTCACCCTAAAACGTTAGGCTCACCACTCACTCATAGCTCAATCACAACGGATTACTCTGAATCCTTGATGGAATTTATTACCCAAGTTCATCCGACTGTTGAAGGCGTCGTAAAAGAGTTAGAAGACATCCATAATTTAGTGAATCATGAGCTCTACAAACAAGACGAATGTTTGTGGCCAGCCAGTATGCCTTGTTATCTGAATGGTAACGAAGATGTTCCCATTGCCGATTATGGAGAGTCCAATACAGGTCAATTAAAACGCATTTATCGTGAAGGCTTATCGAATCGTTATGGTCGCATCATGCAATGTATTGCGGGCATGCATTATAACTTTTCTTTCGATAAAGACTTTTGGCAATTCCTTGAAAGCTATAAAGGACAGAAGCAGTTAAACACAGAACAGAAACAGGCTTTTCAATCCAATAGTTACTTCGCCCTTATTCGTAACTTCCGTCGCAGCTCGTGGATGTTATCGTTATTGTTCGGGGCTTCGCCTGCCATAGATGAAAGCTTTTTGTCTAAGAAGCCAGACAGTTTAACCACACTGGAAAAGCAAACTTGGTTTGGCGAAAAATCCACCTCCCTTCGTATGAGCGATCTGGGTTATCAAAACAAAGCTCAAGCAGATCTATTTGTTTGTTATAACGAAGTTGATACTTACATCCAAACTGTCAAAAAAGCACTTCAAACACCGTATCAGCGTTACCAAGACATAGGTGTAAAGGTGGATGGAAAATACCGCCAGCTCAACAGTAACCTATTACAAATTGAAAATGAGTATTACAGCGATATTCGTCCGAAGCGAGTGACTCAACCGGGCGAACACCCAAGTGCGGCCTTACAAGCACGCGGCGTAGAATACATTGAGGTACGCATCATGGATTTAGACCCAACGTCATCCATTGGTATGCAATCTTCCACCTTGTACTTTATTGATGTGTTTTTATTGTATTGCATGTTACGTGGAGACGAGCGTCTCGACAGTCCAGAATGCGATCAGTTACGTAAAGTTCAACAAGAAATTGCGTCTCACGGTCGCGAATTGGATCAGGACTTCGATTTTGGCCAAGGCCCTGTAAAACTTCGAAACAAAGCAGAAAACCTTTTGAGCGAATTATCAGAAGTAGCTTCTTTCTTATCGGCTAAAACAGGTAATCCTGCTTATACGCAAGCCATTGAGATGCAAATAGAGAAACTGAAAGATGAGTCTCAACTGCCTTCTGCAAAATTATTGGATCAGTGCAAAACGGAACAAGGTTTTCAAAATGCGATGCTAGGGGTTTCAAAAGCACAGCAAGCGGATTGGATGTCTCGCCCACTTCCAGACGAGATCATTGCGGAGTTTACAGAAAAAGCAGCTCAGTCGCTAATCGATCAAAAAGCCATTGAAGACGCTGATACTGTGGATTTCGATACCTTTTTAGCGGATTACTTACAGCCTCAATAAACAAACCAAATAGCGTAATATTCCGCTCTTTGTTTCAATAAAAAAGCGCCTCATTGAAGGCGCTTTTTTATGTCTATATTTTCAGTAATTAAGCGTTAGGCGAGACAGGAATTTGTTCTAAATTATCGAATACTAGCCACTCTGCTAATTTGATACGAAGGTCGTCCACACCGTCGCCGTTTAGTGACGAAAAAGTTTGAACAGAACCATCAATGCCTTGCGCTTTAATGTTTTTTTGCACGGACAGCATAGTTGATTTTGCTGGGCCACGCTTTATCTTGTCGGACTTAGTCAACAACACATGAACTTTCATACGATTGGATTTCGCCCAATCTAACATCATTTCATCAAACTCTTTTAGTGGGTGACGAATATCCATAACCAAAATAACGCCTGCTAATGAACGACGATTCATCAAATAATCTTGCATGTGGGCTTGCCACACTTTTTTCATTTCAATCGGTACTTTAGCAAAACCATAACCTGGTAAGTCAATCAAACGACGGTCTTCAAGGTTCAAGCCAAAACAATTAATCAATTGGGTTCGACCAGGGGTTTTTGAAGTACGAGCCAATTTTTTTTGGTTGGTGAGCGTATTTAACGCGGTAGATTTTCCGGCATTAGAACGGCCAGCGAAAGCAACTTCGACACCTTGATCTAGAGGGCATTGTGAAAGTTTTTCGGCACTTTTAATAAAGTGTGCAGACTGAAAGATAGAGTCAAAAGGTGTCATAAGTTGATATTCGTCAATAGATTGGAGTAAGCGGTTATTTGGTTTCATTCATTAACTGTCTATAATGCCAGTAAATAGGATTTTTTACCACGCTAAACCTTAAGCGAGTAAAGAATAAGTCCCTAATAACTGCTCGTGAAAGCCTTACAAATAGATTGCAGAAAGTTTATTTAGCAAAGGCAATGAGTTAGCAGCTCATATTAATCTTGAGAAAAAGCGCTAAATAAAAACTTTTGATGTAAACTTTATGTAAAATTGCAGGAAACACGGAACATTCACACTATTAGATAATCGTATTCTATAGCGATTCTGTGCATGATGTACGGATACCTGTTATTTATATTATTAGGAGCAATTCATGATCAAGCTGTTCTCAGCCGTGGTACTTTCTTTCTTTATGTCACTTTCTGCTTTTGCAGCAGAATACAGTGATGGTAATGGTTACACGACAATTAAAACCCCAGTTCGCACAAGTGATCCAAGTAAAATAGAAGTCACCGAAATTTTTTGGTATGGCTGCCCACATTGCAACGCCCTTGAACCTTATGTAAAGGCTTGGAAAAAAGGCCTAACTGATGATGTGGATTTTAAATACCTTCCAGCTGTATTTGGTCGTAACTGGTTAGCTCATGCAAAAGCGTTTTACGTTGCTGATTTATTAGGCATTGAAGGAAAAATGCGTGCCGATATCTTTAATACTATTCATGTTGAGCGTCGCGGTCTAAACTCAGAAGATGCACTAGCAAACTTCTTTGAAAACTACGGAGTTAGTGAAGATGAATTCCGTAAGCAGTTCAACTCCTTTGCAGTGAACAGCCGTTTAAGCCAAGCCGATGCAAAAATCCGTGCTTATGGCGCTCGTGGCGTACCAGGCATCATAGTAAATGGTAAATATCTAGTGTCTGCTCAAACAGCAAATGGTAACCAAAACATTTTTAATGTCGTAAACTTCTTAATAGAAAAAGAAAGACAAAATTAACAAATGAGGCAATATGACGGAATCATCTAATGAAAAACTGATCGAAGCACTAAGGAAAGCAGTCTCCAGAACTAGCATGTTGGCTGAGGGAAATGACCCAGAACTGGACCCTGTTGTCCGTCATATTCGCCATATTATTGCCAAGGGCGCCAATACCGAAGAGATTCTTGGCGCCCTTAGTAATGCAGAACCTCTGCTCATAAAAATTGATGCAGCTCAGCATAATAGAGCAAAACAAGTCAGAAGCTCTCTACAAGATTTAATCGACCTACTTGAAAGACAAGATAACCGACTTGTTCCTCAAAATGAAAAAAAACAGCTAGAAGCACAGATTCGCTCACACTGGAGCTCACCTTCTAAATGGCCAGAACTTTTAAAAGCTTTCCAAGCTCTTGCTGAGCAAACCTTTAACGTTCCTATTGATGAAGCCAGCCAAGCTAAAAGCTCTTTCTTTCAACGCTTACTGAATCAAAAGCGACCAACGGTTCAACAAGCCAATGACAGAGAGCTCATGCTGCAAATTAGCCATGCTCTTTCAGGGTTAATGAATAACTTACAACTACCCAGCCATTACGATGAAGAAGTTGCTCTCCTTAAAAAAGCATTGCTTAAGAATGACAACTTACAAAGGCTCCCAGAGTTGCTAGATGAAGTCATTCACTTCATCATGATTATTATTGGTAAAACTCAAGAGAACTTGACTAACTACCTCAGCCAACTGAACAAGCAACTGGCCAGCATTAACGCGACAGTCGTGACAAGTTATCAATCTCAGAAGTCACTTTCTGAAAGTCGAGAAGGCTTGAACACCAAACTTCAACTACAAGTAGAAGACACTTCTAAAGCCGTTCAAGGCGCAAACAACTTAGACAGCTTAAAAGACTTAATTAACGATCGCCTTACCACCATTTCTGACACTATGACGGAATACCGAACCGGTATGTTGGAAAAGGAGAAGCAAGCGGCTCAATCCATTACCATGCTAAAAAACAAAGTTACAAGGATGGAAAAAGACACCACCTCTTTGCGCTCACTTTTGCAGGAAAGATTGGCTCAAGCCATGACAGATTCTTTAACGGACTTACCGAATCGCACTGCTTACCAAGACACCATTTTGCCGCTTTGTAAGCTCATGCAAAAAAAGCAGCAGCCACTTTGCCTAGCTGTGTGCGATATAGATCACTTTAAACGAGTGAATGATACTTGGGGGCATTTGGCGGGTGACAAAGTATTACGCCTAGTCCCAAAACAAATCCGCACAGTATTAGCAAAAGAGGATTTATTCTTTCGCTATGGCGGGGAAGAGTTTGTGCTGGTGTTTCCAAACACCACCAGCGAACAAGCCATGAAGCGAGCAGAGACAATTCGCCAAGCCGTGGAAAAGACACCTTTTAACATGCAAGGCGAGCCCGTTTCCATTTCTGTTTCTATCGGTGTTGCTCAGCTTGCTCCCGAAGAAGACCCTGAATCTTTATTTTCACGCGCAGACAAGCAACTTTATTTGGCAAAAGAGTCAGGCCGAAATAAAGTTTTAATAGAAAGATAGAAGCAATAAAAAGCGGTACCCGTACTTCACTGTCACGGTTACAATAGCTATTCACATAAAAGCAGTGTTGTTATTTATACACTGCTCTATACCGTCATATAGGATAAAGAAGTAGTTTATGCAAGACGATCAGAATAAAACCACCCACTTTGGCTTTAAAGAAATCCCCACGGATGAAAAAGCCCAAGCCGTTGCACAAGTCTTTCATTCGGTCGCTGCCAAATACGACATCATGAACGATCTTATGTCTGGTGGTGTTCATCGTCTTTGGAAACGTCACACCATTAGCCAATCTGGTGTTCGCGCAGGCAATCAAGTCTTAGACATTGCAGGCGGAACCGGCGACTTAACCCTAAAGTTCTCTCGTTTAGTTGGCAGTGAAGGTCAAGTAATTCTGGCTGATATTAACGATTCCATGCTGAAAGTAGGTCGCGATAAATTGGCCAACCAAGGTGTGGTTAGTAACGTAAAATTCGTTCAAGCTAACGCTGAAGCGCTGCCTTTTCCTGATAACACATTCGACTGCATCACCATTGCTTTTGGTCTCAGAAACGTAACTGACAAATCAAAAGCATTGGCTTCTATGTACCGCGTATTAAAACCTGGCGGCAGATTATTGGTCTTGGAGTTTTCCAAGCCGAAATCAGAGGCTCTGTCTCAGATTTATGACCAATACTCTTTCCGCTTATTGCCAGCAATGGGTAAGTTGATTGCCAATGATTCAGAAAGCTATCGTTACTTAGCAGAATCTATCCGAATGCACCCAGATCAAGAAACCTTAAAAGGCATGATGGATGAAGTTGGCTTCGAGCGCACAAGCTACCAAAACTTAACTGGCGGTATTGTGGCGCTGCATAAAGGGTTTAAATTCTAATTATGTTGACCAGTGTTTTTCGTCTATTGCGGATTATCTTCACTGTAATTCGCTTTCGCCTTGATGTGTTTATTCCATTTTCATTCTTACCTTGGTATATACGCTGCACTTTAGGTGTGATTTGCTCTATCGGCCGTAAAAACGCCAGTAAAAACAAAGGCGAACGCTTGCGCTTAGCACTGGAATCGCTCGGCCCTATTTTTGTGAAGTTCGGACAAATCTTGTCTACTCGTCGGGATTTATTAGATGACGACATTGCTGATGAGCTGGCTAAGCTACAAGACAAAGTCCCTGCGTTTTCAGGGAAAGTGGCTCAAGGAATCATTGAGCGCGATCTAAAAGCGCCAGTATCTGAATTATTTACTGAGTTTTCTGTTGAGCCTTTGGCATCCGCTTCTATTGCTCAAGTACACACAGCCAAACTTCATTCTGGTGAAGATGTTGTTGTAAAAGTCATTCGTCCAAACATCGCAAAGACCATCGGCAAAGACATCAAACTGCTTTATACATTGGCGCATTTAGTAAATAAAATAAGCGAAGATGGCCGTCGTTTACGCCCTGTTGAAGTGGTTACAGATTACGAATACACCATTCTTGATGAATTAGATTTAGCCAAAGAAGCAGCAAATACAGGTCTTTTGCAACGTAATTTCACTGACTCGGATTTACTGTATGTGCCTCAGGTTTATTGGGATTATAGTCATCGCAATGTGATGGTAATGGAGCGCATCTCTGGTATTCCTGTTGCCGATATTCCAGCACTAACTAAAGCCAACGTTAATATGAAATGTTTGGCTGAACGCGGTGTAGAAATCTTCTTCACTCAGGTTTTTTCTCACAGTTTTTTCCATGCAGACATGCACCCTGGTAACATTTTTGTTGATGTAACCAACCCTGAAAGACCGAAGTACATTGCTCTGGATTGCGCCATCATGGGAAGTCTAGATGATGAAGATAAAAACTATTTAGCACGTAATCTTTTGGCTTTTTTCCAACGAGATTATCGCTTAGTAGCAGAGCTACATATCGAAAGTGGTTGGGTACCTAAAGGCACTCCGGTTCATGCGTTTGAATCGGCTATTCGTAGTGTTTGTGAACCCATGTTTGCCAAACCACTCAAAGACATTTCTTTCGGCCAAGTCTTAATTGGCCTATTCCAAACTGCTCGTCGATTCAATATGGAAGTTCAGCCGCAGCTAGTTCTTTTGGAAAAAACCCTCTTAAACATTGAAGGATTAGGCCGCCAACTTTACCCTGACTTGGATCTTTGGGTAACAGCGAAACCCTTCTTAGAACGCTGGATGCGAGAGCAAATGGGATCTAAACGCGTGATGGAAGAAGTCCGTAAACAAGCACCGCAATGGGCCGGGCAGCTTCCTCAAATTCCAAACTTGATCTTCTCTGCTTTGTCGCAAATATCTCAGCAAGAAGGACGCATACAAGCTCAGACTGACGCTATTCATCAGCTTGGTGTTGAAATGAAAAAAAACCGTACCCGTTTACCATTAAGGCTGTTAGGTTTATTGAGTTTAGGAGGCGCTTGGGGCATCACAGATCCAAGCTCACTATCCCATTTACAAGCCGCCGACCTAACCAGTTTCGGGTTAGTTTTACTTGGCTTATATTTAATTGTATTAAAACCGTAACATTTGAGAGACTATAATGAAAAGCGATGTATTGGCTGAATTAGCGGCAACTCTAGAACAACGTAAAAAGGCTGCAGCAGACTCTTCTTATGTAGCAAGCCTACATGCGAAAGGATTAAATAAAATCCTAGAAAAAGTAGGCGAAGAAAGCGTTGAAACCATTATTGCAGCAAAAGATGCAGCGGTTTCGGGTGATAAGTCTGACTTAGTGTATGAAACAGCCGACCTTTGGTTCCATACTCTCGTTATGTTATCTCATTTGGATATTGGCCCTGATGCCATATTGGATGAATTAGCACGCCGGTTTAACTTGTCTGGTTTGGAAGAAAAAGCCAATCGCACAAACTAATCCATGAAAGAACAGACCACACTTTATTAATAAGCAGGAGAAATGCATGTTAGGTGGAATCAGTATTTGGCAATTGTTGATCGTTTTGGCCATTTTAGTGCTTATATTCGGTACAAAAAAACTTAAGAATCTAGGCTCTGATTTAGGCGGCGCAGTAAAAGGCTTTAAAGAAGCCGTTGATAAAGACTCGCCAGAAGATGAAAAAGTAGCTCAGAACAAAGTAATTGATTCTGAAGCAAAAAAAGACGACAAGAGCGCATAATCCGTGTTTGATATTGGTTTTTCTGAACTGGTTGTTGTATCTGTTGTTGGCTTATTAATTCTTGGCCCTGAACGTTTACCGCACGCCGCAAAAACGGCGGGATTATGGGTGCGCAAAATCCGTCGCAGCATTAACTCTGTACAAAGGGAAATTAATGCACAGCTTGATCAAGAAGAGCTGCAACAGAAAATTTCAGAAACAAATCAGCGCATTATCAAAGAAGGCCAAAGCATTCAAAATACCATTACGCCTGTGCCTGAGTCTTACGCACAGGAGCCAATGCGAGAAACTGCAGACCTTCCCGATCCAGAGAAAGCCGAAGAGAAAAAAGAGACATCTCCGGCACCAGAAAAAGAACCAATATCAGAGC
Organism: Marinomonas sp. 5E14-1; assembly: GCF_039939215.1. Lineage (NCBI taxonomy): Bacteria > Pseudomonadati > Pseudomonadota > Gammaproteobacteria > Oceanospirillales > Oceanospirillaceae > Marinomonas > Marinomonas sp. 5E14-1. Next base: position 135,633 of record NZ_JBDXMW010000008.1, read on the forward strand.
CAACACAACCTCGTGGTTAATTAGCATCCATTTTGATTTTTCCAACGACCTGCGGATATAGAACGCATTATGAGTACAAGTTCTTCTAACCAAGCCCCTTTAGTTTCTCACCTTATTGAGCTTAGAAATCGTTTATTGAAAGCGGTTCTGGTTATTCTGGTTCTTTTTCTAGGTTTATACTCTTTTGCCAACGAGCTGTATTTGCTTGTTTCTGAGCCATTACGCTTGTTACTTCCTGCTGGCAGCTCTTTGATCGCAACCGAAGTGGCTTCACCATTTCTGGCGCCTCTCAAGCTAACCTTTGCCGTTGCTGTTTTGTTATCTGTGCCTTATTCATTATTCCAAGCATGGTCTTTTATCGCGCCAGCCTTGTATAAGAATGAAAAACGCATAGCGATTCCTTTACTTATTTCGAGTATCTTTCTGTTTTATGCTGGCGTCTTGTTCGCTTATTACGTGGTATTGCCGTTGATCTTTGGTTTTTTCACCACGGTTGGACCAGGTGAAGTAACGGTAATGACAGACATTAACAACTACCTAAACTTCGTCTTAAAGCTTTTCTTTGCTTTTGGTGTGACGTTTGAAATTCCAGTTGCAACCTATTTGTTAGTTAAAGCAGGCGTTACTACCGTAGCGACTCTATCGAAAAAGCGCCCTTATATATTCCTTGGATGTTTTGTTGTTGGCATGCTCATCACCCCGCCCGATATTTTTTCTCAGACTTTATTAGCCATTCCTATGTGGATGCTATTTGAGTTAGGCCTGCTTGCGGGAAGAACGGTAAAAGCCGTTGAAAGTGATGAAAAAAACAACGAAGAAAATCTATAGTCTGCTACAACGTCAAAATTCACACTAAATCATAAAAAATGCTCCCATTTTTGGGACATTTTTTATGGCATAAGATGTTCATTTAAAGCAATAAATACAGTCATTAAACCCTTCCCCATTCGCTACAACATCATGAAAAATAACGTCTAAATGGTTCAGATAAGATTCTGCTAGCTTAATAAGAAAATGATGTATTACTTAACTTAGTTGATAGCAATTTAACCGTAGAAATGTCGTCAGCGTGCAACAATAAGTCGACTCTGTATCACAGGGTTTCCACGACTCCCCCATAGAATAGGATATAGCCTAAGCTGATATATCAGGTATATTTAAAAATCGGAATTCCTATCTAATTCATTTTACAGGGGCCAAATAATGCATGATGAATACGCACAAAAAGAAGCTATTTTACGTCGTGATTTAGCCGCCGCTTACCGACTGGCTGCCATGTTAGGTTGGGAAGACACTATCTATACGCATTTCTCAGTTCGTTTACCCGATATAGACGATACACCACGCTTTTTAATCAACCCCTTCGGCTTAATGTTTGATGAAGTGAAAGCAAGCGATTTAATCATCATTGATGTGAACGGTAACATTTTGGAAGGTGATTCAGATTACAATCTTGCAGGCTTTACTATTCACAGTGCGGTTCACACTGCCCGCGAAGACGCTCATTGTGTTATGCATACCCATACGGTACCGGGCATGGCTCTAGCAGCCTGTGATGATGGACTGTTAATGCTGAACCAGATCAATACCGAGTTTTATAACAACCTTGGCTATCATGATTACGAAGGTGTGGCTTGGAATCTTGAAGAGCGCCAGCGAATTCAAAAATCGCTTGGGAATAATATTGGTTTAGTTCTACGCCATCACGGACTGCTTACTGTCGGTGAAACTGTCGCCGATGCCTTCCAAATTATGTATTACTTAAATAAAGCCTGTGAAATTCAATTGGCCACGGCTCAAATGGCAAGTTTAACCCCTGTTTCTCCTATTCCAGAAAAGCTTGCTAAACATGTGAATTCTCAATTTAAAGGTGTCGACCACGAACGACATTTTGTCTGGCAAGCGTGGCTTAGAAAGCTAGATCGAATTGATCCGTCTTATAAGGATTGATCCTATGACGACGCCTATCTTATTAGCATCGAATGACATGGATTTCGCTCAAGCTGTTAAAGACGAATTTCAGGCGTCATACCCTGAAATTCCTGTCTGTCTGCCTGATGATAATGGCTCAGAGCGTGCTGAATTAGCGGCTTGTTGGTGCCCTCCTGACTCATTATTAGAGGACTTTCCAAACATCAAAGTGCTGCACGCACTATCAGCAGGAATAGATCATTTAGGCAAAAAGCTGCTTACATCTGGGTTACCTGTATGTCGCATTGTTGATCCTGCCCAAAAACACGGCATGTTGGAATATGTTTTATGGGGAATATTGAACTATCAACGGGATTTTGAGCAGTACCGCCAACACCAAGACAAAAAGCAATGGCAAACTTATACCCAACGTCCTGCATCAGAAACTCGAATTAGCTTACTGGGCTTAGGAGAAATCGGCCGCTATGTGGCGACGAAACTAGCGCAGTTTGGTTATACGGTGAATGGCTGGTCTAAAAGCCCAAAAGAACTCATTAATGTCAATTGCTACTATGGTGAAGAAGGATTAAATACCGTCCTCAATAAAGCAGATGTATTGGTTAATTTATTACCACTCAACTCACATACTCAAGGGATTTTATCCCAGCCAACCTTTCAAAAAATGCCTGCGAAAGCTTATTTAATTAATTGTGGTAGAGGCAAACATCTGATTTGTAATGACCTCATTCATGCCATTCAACAAGGCCATTTGAAAGGCGCGCTTTTGGATGTGTTCGACCAAGAGCCTTTACCGGCGAATGATTTATTGTGGGAAACGCAAGGCATTACTATCACACCGCACATCGCTTCATGCTCTTCAATGAAAACCATCGTCGATCAAGTTGTTCACAACCTGACACTTTTTGAGAAGGGGGAAGCACTTAGCAATGTTGTTACGTAAATGCTGCTTCTACATAAAAATTAAACGTCTATACAAACCTAGTCAAACCCTCTGTGATCTGGAAAAAATCTTTCTATTTTAGGTTCTTTTTGTCGTATTGATGCAATAGAAGGTCGAATGGATATCACAGAGAAAGAACCCTTTTGCCATAAGATTAATTCAACACTCAGACTTTTTACCTCATTTAAATAGGACGATATTATGAGCTTACAGGATACCAACTTAGAAATAGCGTCATTCACACCTTATCCTATCGAGCATCATCCGGTAACGGTGGAATTAAACACAGAGTCGATAACGGTGACTTGGGATCATGGCCATAAAAGTGAATTTCATTATTTGTGGCTAAGAGACAACTGTCATTGTCCTGAATGTATCTCCACTGCGACAAGAGAGCAGGTTTTTGAGATCTGTGATGTGCCTTATACGATCAAAGCACTGAACGCCTATATTACCGATGATCATAGAATCGTGGTTGAATGGGACTATGCTGAACACACCAGTAAATATCATCCCGGTTGGCTTTTATCCCATTGCTATAGTGAAGAAGTCGTACAGAGCAAGTTATGGAAACCAATACTCTGGGACAAAAGCAGCATTGAAAATGAAATACCCAGAGCACAAAGTAATCTTCTTGTGCAAAGCGATACCGAGTTACTCACTTGGTTACGAAATTTAAGAGACTACGGCATTGGTGTGGTTGCTGATGTAGAAACTAAGCACAACGCTTTAAAAGCGGTGACAGATCGTATCGCTTTCATGCGGGAGTCCAATTACGGCACCCTCTTCGATGTGAAAACGACCGCCAAGGCAAATACGTCAGCGAATACCAATATCCGCCTGCCTTTACATACCGACTTATCCGCTCGCGAGTTGCAACCGGGGCTGCAATTTCTGCACTGCTTGGTGAACGACGCAACCGGCGGAGAATCGATTTTTGTTGATGGTTTTAAAATCGCCGAATACATGCGAGAACATCACCCAGAAGAGTTCCGAGATTTAAGTACTATCCCGATGTCTTTTTATAATAAAGACCCATATTGTGATTATCGCTATCGCGGCACAGTCATTGCCACAGACAGCAATGATGAAGTGATTGAAGTACGCCACGCCAACTTTATTAGAGGGCCAGTTGATGTTCCTGCTCATCAGACAATGGCACTTTATAAAGCCTATCAATGCTTCATAAAATTAACCCGCGAACCCAAATTTCAATTATTTTTCCGTCTGACAGCTGGTGAAATGGTTGTCTTTGATAATCGACGAGTTTTACATGCCCGCAATGCATTTGACCTCAAAACAGGCATGCGCCAACTTCAAGGCTGCTATATTGATAGGGATGAATTCCTCTCTCGCATTAGAATTCTAGAAAGAAGCACCGCTCTGAGCTGAAGCCAGTAAACGGTATTGCGTCGCTGTCTTGCCATAAAAAGCTCGATAGCGACGACTAAAATGTGCGGTTGAACAAAAGCCGCTGGCCAAAGCAATATCTGCCACACTTAAACCAGAATCAGATAATAAAGAATGCGCGTGCTCCACTCGCAAGCGCAGATAATATTCTGATGGAGAAGACTTCATATACTGCATAAACAACCGCTCTAAGTGCCTCAATGAAATAGCCAGAACACTAGCAATTTCAGCAGTCGTTAAAGGAACTTCGATGTTAGACGACATAAGTTCCAGTGCTTTGAGTATTTTAGGGTGATGGACATTCAATCTTTTTGACCAACTTGGTCGCTGATTATCAGAATGACTTCTGCTGCCGTTTTTTATCAGTTGCTCACAAACCAAATCTGCCACACTTTCCTGACAATAATGGTGAATAAAATACAACACCATGTCTGAAGCCGCCGTACCACCAGCACATGTAATACGGTTACCACTCACATTAAACAACTCATCACTGACAGTCAGGTGAGGGTACCTTTCATGAAAAGCCGGCTTTGCTTCCCAGTGTAGAGTCACTTCATGCTTATCTAACAAACGCGCTTTCGCCAATAAATAGCAACCCGTATCCACGGCACCGATGACACTACCTGCTTTGTCTAAACGGCGTAACCAATTGATCGTTTTTTCACAAAGGTGTTTTTCGGGATGAAAACTGGCCTGAACAAATACATTTTTCGGTTCCGAGCATGATTCCATTTGAATCGCTTGCTCTAATGCCATGCCATTACTTGCTGTAACAGGCATTCCTGTTGCACTTAAACATTGCCAAGCAAAACGTTTTTTCCCCAAAACTCTATTGGCGATACGCAGTGGTTCAGTAATAGAAAGTAGAGACATCATCGAATATTCAGGCAATAACAAAAGAGATAGTGTAATCACGCCATCACTGTCTGGCAGTAAAGGACCATATTGGGAATCAGATAGTAGACTCATAAAAAAACAAACTCCTTTAGAGATGACCATTAAAAACAATCACTTAAAAGATAGACACCAAAAACAAGTAACGACCTTTACAAAAGGCCGTTACTTCAAAGATTTAATGAACTAAAGCAAATACGCCTTAAGGCATCCATCTTTGAACAATGTCTTGGTTTTCACTTACCCAAGCCTTAGCCATATCTTCAGGATCTTCACCTTCACTCGACATACTAAAGATCCACTCACTTACAAAAGCATCATCTAAAACAACATTACCTAAAAAGGCGGCAACCTCTGGCACTCTTGCCTCTAAAGCCGCAGAATAGCCGATATAAACAGGCGTCATTGGATTCGCACAAGTTATCTCACTGTCTTCTAACCAATTATCAGTGTCCTCATAACTGTAACAACCATTAGGGTTATAGTCTTTATGATCCTTTTTCCTATCATTTGAATAGCCAGTAAACTCAGGTTCCTCTAGCTTTCTAAGGTCATAAGCATAGTGTATCCACTCTGGCGTCCAATAATAAAAGAGAATGCCTTCTTTCTTGCGATAAGCCTTCTTAAGCTGAGCTTTTAAAATGGCATCAGTGACCACAACTGGCTCGAAAAACTCACCAAAGCCATAGCTCTTGGCTTTAATCTGGTTTGTTTTCACAAGTTCCCAACCTGATGCTCCCGGCCAATATTCCCCTAAGCCGTCACCGTCTTTATCAAACAATTTAGCGATCTCTGGTTTTGCTAAATCGTAAACAGACTTCACGCCATATTCATCTTGGATATAACCAGGAATGAAAAATCCATCAGTACCAATATAAGGAACCCTATTTGATCGAACACTCTCTTTGCTGCCTTTGACAACAAATTTCTCCCAAGCCTTATCCTGTAATGTTGTCCAAATATCAGGGAAAACATCGACACTTCCCTTACCTGCATCCATTGCAGACCAAATTGCCGCCTGATCCGCCGCAATAAACTCAACATCAACATCAAAGTTTTCTTCCATAACCACTTTTAAAACATGCTCAATAGCAACCGCACCATCCCAGTTTAATTCACCGATAACAATAGTTTCTTTAGCGGTCACAGCTTGAGAAAAACCTAATCCAATTACTGTACTTAGACTTAAACAACTTAATAACTTTTTCATTCTTTTCCCCTCTTTTATTGAAACCAAAACTCAATAAGCAAAATCAGACCTCTACTACTCACTAATTATCGCTAATCAACAAGTTTAGCTCTCACTTCGCCCTCTAATAATTCGATCCAAAATCATGGCGCACAAAACAATGGCCAATCCAGCTAACAACCCTTTACCTGCATCCAAATGTTGTAAAGAAGACAGTACGTCATAGCCAAGTCCCCCCGCACCGATCAAGGCGGCAACCACCACCATAGACAAACTCATCATGATGCTTTGGTTGATGCCCGCCATAATCGATGGCATCGCTAATGGTAATTGAGCCTTAAAAAGGATTTGTCGTGGACTTGCACCAAACGCCAACATAGCTTCAATCACAGAAGGGCTGACTTGTTGAATCCCTAGCGCTGTCAGTCGAATCATAGGTGGCATAGCGAACACCACGGTCGCTAGAACTGCAGGCGGTTTACCGACAGAAAAGAAGGCAATGGCAGGAATCAGATAAACGAAGCTCGGCATGGTTTGCATCACATCCAAGATGGGATTCAAGATGGCATTAAAACGAGGCTTTTTAGCGGCAATAATCCCCAGAGGCGCGCCGATAATTAAACAAATAAAGACCGATGCGCCAACCAGCGCCATCGTACTCATGGCCTTATCCCAAAAGCCAAAAAAGCCAAGATAAGACAACGAGAGCGCGGTAAAACCTACCACTTTCCACCCTGCTGTTTTCCAAGACAACAACAATAATATCAAGGCCATTACAGGCCAAGGCGTACCAATAAACAACAATTCTAGGAAATCCAGCATCCCTCGAATGGCCCAGGTGATCGAGTCAAACATATCCTCAAAGGTAATCGTCAACCATTCAACAACACCATCAATGGCTTTCGCTGTTGTTGATGCGATTTTTCGGCTAGTAGGGAAGGTTTCTAGAAAGTCTGCAACCGTAGAAGCACTAAACTGATACACAGTAAGAGGCAAAATAGCGAGGGTTAATGTCATACCTTTGATAACCCGCTCCATCATAGAACCATTTAATATATCCGGAGTAATACGCCACTTACTATAAAACTTATAATAAAAATTATTTGCCGTGTAACCTCCGATAAGACGGCCTAGAACAAGTGTAGCAATACCGAGAGTCAGGCTTGCTTCTGGATACTCATCAGCACCCCAGAGATTTCTAGCGATAAAGATACACCCTAAAATATCGGTGATTAATAACGCCCAAAATAACACCCAAATATTTCGACTTGCCGCCCACAAAGAACCAAAAGCGGTTGCGGCTGGATTAAATTGGTACTTTTTACCTTGAATAATTTTTTCAAATGACTGTATGTAATAGCCTGTTGAGCTACCAAGAAAGTGTTTTAAGCTTTCAATTTCTTGTTTGTTTAAAGACAAAGAATTGTCTTTATTCGCATCATCAATCCCGTTTTTGCTCATTGAATCACTCATTAACATCTCTCCCTTGTATGCCTCTTAAAAGTTGACGTTTAGTAATGATCCCGACTTTCTCATCACGGTTCGCTACAAGGATAGGATGTTCGTGATCAATCGCTAGATTAATAAGCTCATCGATATCCGCATCAGGAGGAGCAACAGGACAAAGGGTAAGGTCTAAAGGGTTTTCTTCTAAATAATCCGCAAGAGGGATCATGATGGATTGAGCCGACACCAATTTTAAACGCGAAATGTCTTTCACAAACTCTGCAACGTAATCATTCGCTGGCGATGTGATAATTTGCTCAGGTGTGCCGATTTGCACTATCTCGCCATCTTTCATAATGGCAATACGATTACCAATTCGAATGGCTTCGTCCAAATCATGGGTAATGAAGAGTGTGGTTTTCTTTAAATCTCTAGCAAGTTCTGAAAATTGATCTTGCAGTTGTCGCCTGATAAGTGGGTCTAAAGCGCTGAAAGGTTCATCCATTAACAAAATAGAAGGGTCTGCCGCCATTGCACGAGCCAACCCTACCCGTTGCTGCATACCACCTGATAATTCAGAAGGCATTCGATTTTCCCAACCGTCTAACTGCACTAAAGCAAGTTTCTGCTCTGCAATTTTAAGCCTGCGAGATTCATCAACATGACGCAATTCCAGCCCGAGGGCAACATTCTCACGAACAGTACGATGAGGCAGTAGCGCAGTATGTTGAAAAACCATCCCGATTTTATCCGCTCTTACCTTGCGTAAATCCCTATCGTTTAGGTGATTAATGTCCCGCCCTTCAATTAAAATATCTCCAGCAGTTGGCTCAATCAATCGGTTAATATGTCGCACCAACGTGGACTTACCACTTCCTGATAATCCCATGATGCAGAAGATTTCTCCCTCCATGGCTTGGAAACTGGCGTCTGCAACACCAACGACACAGCCAAACTCTTCATGGACTTGATCTTTGGTTAAGCCTCTACTCTTGATTGCTTGCAACGCTTCAACCGATCGATTACCAAATATTTTCCATACATTTAGGCACTCTATCGCAACCCTTTTCTTTTTTTCTTTTAACATCTAATCTAGCCCGCCCACTTTTCATTTTTTGATGAGAAACCATCAAAGATTTATTAGAATGTCTAACTAGCTTCTGCTTTCTGACGCTTAAAACGTTTCCATCCTCTCTCTTCAAAACTTAACGTTTAATACCTTTTTCAGTACGATATTCATTTAAAGTCTGCATGATGCGAATCAAGCAATCGTCCCTTTCCTGAACGAGTTCATCAATCGAAGCGCCATTGGCTTGATTTAAACAACCTTGCACCATGTCATCTTTTAATTCTTGAGTTAATTCTGGCGCCTTCAACCGAGTCCATGGTGCGTCTAAAGAATCTTCAAAGTGGTCCAATAAATATTCCATGCCACCTTGGCCACCACCTAAATGAAAGGTCAAACAATGCCCCATAATGGCCCAACGCAAACCCATTCCATGGATAATGGCTTTATCAATGTCTTCGACAGTGCACTCTTTATTTTTCACCATGTACAAAGCTTCTCGCCATATTGCCTCTTGCAAGCGATTGCCAATAAAGCCCGGAAGTTCTTTGTCCATTTTGGCCACTTGTTTTTCCATGGCTTCATAGAATTCAGCCGTCCAATCCACAACATCCTGACTGGTTCTTTCTCCACCACAAACTTCACAAAAAGGCATGAGATAAGGAGGATTAAAAGGATGCCCAACCACAAAGCGTTCGGGCTGTTCTTGTAAATCGACTGCCATTTCAGTCATGGGAAAGCCTGATGTGCTGGAAATAATCACCACGTCAGGTGGTGTTATTCGATCTAGCTCTGCAAACAAAGCACGTTTTGCGCCAAGCCTCTCTGGTGTATTTTCTTGGATCACTTGAACACGCAACACCATGTCTTCTAATGAAGAAACAAAATGTAAATTTTCAATACTCGCGCCTTCTCGTAACCCAAGTTTTTCAATGGTTGGCCAGACATTTTCAATCATGCTCATTAATTTTTCTTTGGCATTAGGCCCTGGATCATAAGCAACAACCTCCATGCCCATACGTAAGAAATGCAATGCCCAACCACCACCAATAACACCTGTACCGATGACACCAATCTTTGTTACTTCATTTGGATTTGGACGAGCCATAACGTTTCTCCAACAATTATTGAGTGCCACGTAAATTAAGTTTCTTACGCGCTTGCTCAGGACTAAGAACCCGCGACCCCATGTTTTCAATAATATTGACCGCTCGCTCTACAAGCTGGCCATTCGTCGCCAACACGCCCTTACTAAGATACAAATTGTCTTCTAAACCCACTCGTACATGACCGCCCAATAAGGCAGACTGAGCGACCCAAGGCAATTGATTACGACCCAAGGCAAATGCCGCCCAATTGGTACCTTCTGGCAACATATCTACCATGCCTTTGAGCAACGCTGCATTTGGCGGTGTTCCCCATGGAATGCCCTGACAAAGTTGGAACATGGCGTTGTCTGCTAGTAATCCTTCTTCTTTCATTTGTAAGGCAAACCAAAGATTGCCCGTATCAAAAATCTCTAACTCTACTGTCACACCAAGCTCTTTTATGTGCGCAGCCCCTAATCTCAGCATGTCCGGTGTTGATATATACACCAGATTGCCATCCCCAAAGTTCAGCGACCCGCAGTCAAGTGTGCAGATCTCAGGCTTCAATAACGCAATATGTTCAAGGCGAGCAATAGCGCCAATCAAGTCTGTATCTTTACCGAAATCAGCAGGGTTTTCTTCAGGCCCGACATACAAATCGCCTCCCATACCGCCAGTTAGGTTAATCACGATATCGCAATCAGAAGCACGCAAGATCTCGCAGACTTCAGCGTATAAATCGACTTGTCGAGACGCTTGAGTTGTTTCAAGATCCCGCACATGAATATGAGCGATGGCGGCACCAGCGTTCCACGCTTCAATAACAGAGTTGGCAATTTGTTTCGGTGTCACTGGGACATTCGGATTACGCGCCGCGGTATCGGCAGCACCATTGACTGCGCAAGTGATAATGACATCTTGATTCATTATAAAGACTCTCTAAATTGGACGAATAAGCACTAGAAAAGTCCAAATATTAATGAACTCTAGAAACTAAGCCCTTTTTAAACTACACGTCGAAAGAGTTTTATTTTGTCAAAATACGATGTTTCTTTGCCTAAAAATGACATTAAAAGTCCTTTGTCGCAATTAGGCATATAGCGTTTTATAGAGGGGAAATCTTATTTTTAAAATAAGAAGAGGTTAAAAAAATGATGACATATCTTTAAAAAATACGATATTTCTAGAGGCAAAGGAAGAGCCTAACTGGTCATTATTGACCCCTCCTTCTCACCTTAAAGTACGGTAATAATACTTTCTTTTGGTAATCTGGATTTAGGCAACCCTGCATTAAAGTCTAAATCTTTATCGTTGTACCCCATCGCCAACGCGACATCACATTGATACCCTTCAAGCTCTGTTTCAAACAATTTTCCAACGAGCTCTTGGTCAATACCTTCAAGTGGCGTAGAGTCAATTTGAAGGCGGGCAAGCACATGCATAATATTGCCTAACGCAATATAAACCTGTGCTTTTGTCCAAGCGACATTGCAACCTTGCTCATCGGCATTCATTTCAGCAAAGGCAAACGAACCAAAGGCTTTATCTCGTTCTTCTTCTGTAATTCGCCCAATATCAACATTGATATCAACAATTTTTGAAAAGTCTTCGCGCCCATAATGCGTTTTATGAGCGAACAAAATAATGTGTGACGCCGTTTTAGCATGCTTTTTATTGAATTCGTATTTATTGGCAAAAGTGTCATAAAAACGTTGCTTCGCCGCATCGCTTTCGATCACGATGAACTTCCAAGGCTGGGAGTTTATTGAAGATGGCGACAAACGTAACGCTTCATAAATAACCTCTAAATCCTCTTTTGAAATGACTTTAGAGGCATCGTAATGCTTAGCCGTATGGCGACTCTCTAAGTCTTTAATAATCGGGTGTGACATGTCTAATATCTCCATAATATTTAACTTAAAAACAGTGAACTCACTAATGATAAATACCGTGCTCCTCAGGTTTAACATTGCCTCGAGGAGGCGAACCTATTACGCACAACTTATCCTGCATAATGCCAAAAGTAAAAAATTTCTAAGTGAACCTTTACCTTTCTTGGCTTGGTTTTTTCCCATACAGTTGCTGATAAGAGCGGGTAAAATGCGACAAAGAAACAAAACCACACGCCACCGAAACCTCCGTCACACTCTGTTTTGTTTGTTGGAGCAAGTTTCGTGCTTTTTCAAGTCTTAGTTGACGATAAAACGCTTTCGGTGACTGATGAACATTCTTTTTAAACAAACGCTCCAACTCTCTACTCGAAATGCCAATGTGATCTGCTAGTTCAGATATGAGCAACGGCTCTTCGATATTCAATTCCATTAATTGCACCGCCTCAGTCAAGTTTTTATTACGACTATCAAGGCGAATTTGCAATGAGCGCCGTTGCGGCCCTTTGTGGTCCCTTTGATGGGTGTAAATAAGCTCGTCTGCCACTTGAGTGGCAAATTGTTTGTCATGCTGAGTCGTAATGAAATACAGCATCATGTCCAGCCCAGATAAACCACCGGGGCAAGAAAAGAACGTCCGATCGATCACCAGCAATTCTTGTACAAAATTCACATTAGGGAAAAGTGCTTGAGTACTTTCATGGTTTTCCCAATGCACTGCCGCTCGATAACCGTCTAGAATACCTGCCGCCGCGGCAATATAAGCCCCCATATCCTGACAACCAATCATGGCACCAAAATAGCTTTGTTGACGAATAAAGCTCAATACAGAAGGCGTAGAAACAGTTTGAGGGTCAGTGCAGCCTGCACAGATAATCAGCGTTTCGCATGTCGGACTGTCTTGAATGCTCATGTCCGTCATGATGTCGATACCATCACTGCTGGTAATCAAGCCCCCAAATTCCGAAATCAGCGCCCACTCATATAAGGGTAAAGCACTGATATCATTGGCATGACGTAACGCACCAAGCATAGAACTCAGACCAAATAGTGACGTGTGAGGCGTCAGTAAAAAATGAATTTTTTGTGTGTTGGTACTTTTCAGATTATGCGGAATCATTTATCTATTTCCATGAATGAAAGAAATGCACTGGTCGTTTAATAGCAATAAGTATGCGACTTCAATCAATTCAATAGCATTTTTTATGCCTATTATAGAATCCATCAATAACGTTTTAGGTGACACTAACGCGCTTATTACTTAAACCCAAGACAGACCATTGAATTTATATGGCACATTTACTAGGTGAGAAATGACGTCAACTTGCGCGAACGCAGCATCACAAATAGAACAGCCAATCACTGTGTTTGAAAGCCCAGTTTTAACAGAATGGATTGATTACAACGGACACATGAATGATGCCTGTTATGTGGTTGCTTTTAGCGAATCGGTAGAAGGCTTCATGTCGAAAATTGACCTACACGAGGCTTTTCGCTCAGAGCACAGTGTGTCGATTTACACACTGCAAAGTATGGTGAGTTATTTACAAGAAGTGTCCGAAGGAGAAAATTTAATCGTTAGAGCGCAACTGCTGGAAAGCGATACCAAAAAATTACGTTTATTTTTAACCATGTCTCATGCAGACAGTGGCGACACTCTCGCGACTATGGAAACCTTGCTGCTTCACATGGATATGAAAAACCACAGAGCCGCACCTTTTTTGCCTCACACCCAGTCTTTAGTTGATAAAATTCAAGCGGCTCACGATACATTAGACACGCCGGATAATGTAGGGCAAGCGATTCGTCTTAAGCGCCCAAAGTAAGGCGAACCTCCACCGAAGTGTCCATGAAGAAGCCTGACAAAAACTAGTCGAGCATAAAGGTAACAGGGCCATCGTTCATAAACGCCACTTTCATGTCGGCACCAAATCGCCCTGTTTCGACTTTTCCATACTGAGCGCGCACTTTACTCACGAAATCATTAAATAAGCGTTCGCCTTCTGCTGGAACGGCTGCACTAGAAAAACCTGGTCGTAAACCTTTTTTAGTTTCTGCGGCCAAGGTAAATTGCGAGACCAATAAAACACCACCGCCTGCTTGTTGTACGTTCAGATTCATTTTTCCGTCATCGTCACCAAACATGCGATATTTCAGTAATTTATCCGCAAGACGTTGTGTATCGGCCTCTGTGTCGCCTTTTTCAATACCAACCAAAACAAGCTGTCCGTGATCTATGGCGCCAATCACTTCACCCTCTACCGTAACACTGGCATTCACTGCTCGCTGTACCAATACTTTCATCATGACTCCTTTTCGGTTTGGCTTTGTATCAACCTAGCGATTATCTCAACATAATCTGCCAATCTGCACATATCAACGCCCAGAAAAAACAAAAGCGCCCGAAGGCGCTTATGTCGCTCCTGAACCTATTTGCATAGGCTCATTTGCTGCTGCTCTGTTAAAACGATTCGCGGAATCGTTTTATGCAACGACTTACTTACGACCGTTACGTTTACGTTCGTTTTCAGTTAGGAATTTCTTACGAACACGAATGCTTTCTGGTGTTACTTCTACCAATTCGTCGTCTTCGATAAATTCAAGCGCTTGTTCTAGCGTTTGTTTAATTGGCGGCGTAAGTGTTAACGCTTCATCCGTACCAGAAGCACGTACGTTAGTCAGCTGTTTACCTTTAACTGGGTTAATCGCCAAGTCGTTATCACGTGAGTGAATACCAATGATTTGGCCTTCATACACTTCAACACCATGACCTAAGAACATACGACCACGGCTTTGCAAGTTAAACAACGCGTAAGCGGCAGTTTTACCCGTTAGCATACTCACCAACACACCGTTTTTACGGCTCTGTACTTCACCGTCTTTCACTGGACCATAATGGTCAAAGACACTGGTCAAAATACCAGAACCAGATGTCAAGGTTAGGAACAAACCACGGAAGCCGATCAAACCACGAGAAGGCATCATGAACTCAAGACGCACACGGCCTTTACCATCTGGCTCCATGTTCGTTAGTTCACCTTTACGCAAACCAAGCTCTTCCATGATCGCACCTTGGTGCTGTTCTTCTACGTCAATAACAACCACTTCGAATGGTTCAGACTTCACGCCGTCAATTTCTTTCACAACTACTTCTGGACGGGATACACCCATTTCGAAGCCTTCGCGACGCATTGTTTCAATCAACACAGATAGGTGCAATTCACCACGACCCGATACAATAAACTTATCTGGTGTATCACCTTGTTCAACACGCAACGCAACGTTGTGGATAAGCTCTTGGTCTAGACGGTCTTTGATGTTACGAGTCGTAACGAACTTACCTTCTTTACCAGCGAAAGGAGAGTTGTTTACGATGAAGTTCATGCTTACTGTTGGCTCATCAACGCTTAGCGCTGGCAATGACTCAACACATGTTGGATCGCACAAAGTATCAGAAATACTTAGCTTATCGATACCATTGATACAAACGATGTCACCCGCTGTCGCAAGTTCTGTATCGATACGATCAAGACCAAGATAGCCTTTCACGTTAAGGACTTTACCTTTACGCTCAGAGCCGTCGGCAGATTTGACCACAACTTGTTGGTTAGGAGACAAACTACCGCGTGTGATACGGCCTACACCGATTACACCAACGTAGCTATCGTAGTCCAATGCAGAAACCTGCATTTGGAACGTGCCTTCAGGATCAACGTCTGGCGCAGGTACGCTATCAATAATCATTTGATAAAGCGGTGTCATGTCTTCTGCCATGTTATCTGGGTCTTCACCCGCAATACCATTGATTGCAGAAGCATAGATAACAGGGAAATCTAATTGATCTTCTGTCGCGCCAAGGCTATCGAACAAATCAAAAACTTGGTCCATAACCCAATCAGGACGAGCACCCGGACGGTCAATTTTGTTGATAACAACGATTGGGCGCAAACCTTGTTCAAACGCTTTTGAAGTTACGAAACGTGTTTGAGGCATTGGTCCGTCTACGGCATCAACCAATAGACATACGCAATCAACCATAGAAAGTACACGTTCTACTTCACCACCAAAATCGGCGTGTCCAGGTGTGTCTACGA
Source organism: Marinomonas sp. 5E14-1 (assembly GCF_039939215.1). NCBI lineage: Bacteria > Pseudomonadati > Pseudomonadota > Gammaproteobacteria > Oceanospirillales > Oceanospirillaceae > Marinomonas > Marinomonas sp. 5E14-1. Next base: position 151,584 of record NZ_JBDXMW010000008.1, read on the forward strand.
TGTTGATACGGTAATCATTCCATTTAATGGCAGTGTTTTTTGCCAAGATGGTGATGCCGCGCTCTTTTTCTTGATCGTTAGAGTCCATGATGCGTTCTGCACCTTCGTCTTTACGATCTAGTGTGCCTGACTGGCTTAATAGCTTATCAACTAGCGTTGTTTTACCGTGGTCAACGTGCGCGATGATCGCGATGTTGCGTAACTTACTGATATCATTAGACATTTATAGTTTCTCTGCATTTAGAGTGAGCAAAAAGACAAACGCCGCTTGATTTAGCGGGTAAGCTCTTCAAGCGTCTCGAATCTTGGTGCGGGATAAAATTCGCGCAATTATACTCTTATATTGATCAACATCTCCATTAAAGTAGATAAAAAAATCCACAAAAAGACGGCCATATAACAGTCATACGCGTTAATCAAAAAACAATAGCATTGATATACTACAAAAATGCTACTGCTTTCTTGTGCTTTTTAAGGCTAAGTCTATGGCAAATAAACGCCAATATTCTCGTAACCTTTACCAAGCAAATAAGAGGCATGCATTTTACTCATCACACCTTTACCACAATACAACAAGTGCATTGTGTCTTTGTCCATTTCCGCCCAGTTTGATTCTAGCGCGAAGAAAGGAATCACCTTGACAGGTCGACCACTGACTTTAAGAGGACGATGGCTGGCTTCGTCAGGGTGACGAATATCAACAATCACTTGCTCACCAACGGGCATACGTACAATAGGCACTTCCCCTTGATATTGCTTCGCCACATCATCCATGACATTCTGGATCGACATTACATTGGCGTTTTCTACTGCTTTATCTAGCACCGAAAAGTCAAAGTTCGACTCTTGTTTCTCTACTCGATGCATTTTCGCTCGAGTGGTTGGCTTCACAGAAATCACACCACAAAATTCTGGCATGCTGGCCGCAAAAGGAGCGGTACCAATGTCGATGGCTTTATCAATAATTTCTTGCTTGTTCATAGTGACCAAAGGGCGCAAGACCAATTCTTCCGTAACCTGATCAATGACTTTAAGGTTGATCAAGGTTTGACTCGACACTTGCGCCACACTTTCCCCTGTCACTAAGGCTTTTGCACCTACTTGCTCCATTACTTGGGAAGCGGCACGCAACATCATGCGTTTTAAAATCACACCCATTTCAGCATTATCAACTTTAGTAAGGATTTCCCCTACTACGGCTTCAAATGGCACAGTAATAAACTTCACATTAAGAGAAGATCCATACTTTTCCCAGATATAATGGGACACTTGCTTCACACCGATTTCATGGGCATCACCGCCTAAATTGAAAAAGCAAAAATGCGTTTTTAATCCACGAGCCATGGTTAAATAGGAACTTACCGTAGAGTCATAGCCACCTGACATCAACGACAAAACGGGATCCTGTGAACCCAATGGATAACCACCTAAACCTTCAACGCGCTGTTCAATCATCCACACACGATCATCGCGAATATCAATCGGCACTAACACTTCAGGATTTTTTAAACGAACGGCCAATGCCCCCGAACGCGCTTTTAGACAACCACCAATGTGTCGTTCAGCTTCAACTGAAGTGAAATCGTGATGCTTACCAACACGTTTTACGCGCACCGCAAAAACGGCATTTTTAAGAACGTCACCATAAGACACAAGCGCTTCATCAACAATGCCATCCAAATCCACTAACGGAAACTCACGAACGTATTGAAAATGGGCAATGCCAGCGATGTTTGTGAGCGCCTCAATAAAGATTTCACGCAGCTCATCACGCTCAGAATAAATCTCAATAAAATCCCAGTTCCCTGAAACCGTCACCTCTGCATCGTATTTTTTCAGGACCAGTTTTACATTGTGGCGCAGTTGTTTAATAAAAGTCTTTCTTACAGGGCGACTTTTAACGGTGATTTCAGCAAAGAACTTAACAATAAATTTCATAGGGATTGAGCTACGTATCTGTGATTAGAAAAAAGGCGCACAGTATAAAGAAAAGACTTTGGATACGAAAACATTAAATGCGCACCAAACCAAAACAAAAAACACAAATTCCGCACCAAAATAAAGCAAAAATGTTTTTTTAATGTATTTTAAAAGCTACTATTAAGTGCACCCTAATATGCAAACCTTTTAGGACATTGTTATAGAAGGATTTTTCACTTCGCACAACATTCTGGCACAAGTTGTGCTTTCTGATACGACAAAATGGCGCTTTATTAAAAAGCATATTTTCTATTCTAAAGTGATTTCACTTTTAACGACGACTGGAGAACAACTATGTCAAACAAGACCCTTGCCTTGATTGCTGAGCATGACGCGAAGTGGGTTGACCTTCGCTTTACTGATTTTAAAGGTAAAGAACAACACGTATCTATTCCAGCTATTACGGTAGACGAAGAGTTTTTTGAGACTGGTCAGATGTTTGATGGTTCATCCATCGCAGGCTGGAAAGGCATCAACGAATCCGACATGATCATGATGCCTCAGGACGATACGGCTATTATCGACCCTTTCACTGAAGAAGCGACTGTTATTGTTCGTTGTAACATAATCGAGCCTTCTACTATGCAAGGTTACGATCGCGACCCTCGTTCTGTTGCTCTACGTGCAGAAGAATTCCTTAAATCTACAGGTCTTGGTGACACTGCATTCTTCGGTCCTGAGCCAGAATTCTTCGTATTTGACGATGTTAAGTGGAAAACTGACATGTCAGGTTCTTGTGTTGAAATCAACGCAGAAGAAGCTGCTTGGGCTTCTAACAAGAAGATTGAAGGCGGCAACATGGGTCACCGCCCAACAGTAAAAGGCGGCTACTTCCCAGTACCACCAGTTGATTCTCACCACGATCTACGTGGCGCAATGTGTGGTGCAATGGAAACAATGGGCTTAGAAATTGAAGTTCATCACCACGAAGTAGCAACAGCTGGCCAAAATGAAATCGGCGCTAAATTTAACACTCTAGTTAAAAAAGCTGACGAAGTTCAAATCCTTAAGTACTGTGTACACAATGTTGCTCACGCTTACGGCAAAACAGCGACATTCATGCCTAAACCAATCGTTGGCGATAACGGTTCTGGTATGCACGTTCACCAATCTTTCTGGAAAGATGGCGTTAACCAATTTGCTGGTGACCAATACGCTGGACTATCTGAAACGGCTCTTTACTACATCGGTGGTATCATCAAGCACGCTAAAGCATTGAACGCGTTCACTAACGCTTCAACAAACTCTTACAAGCGTCTTGTTCCAGGTTTTGAAGCACCAGTTATGCTAGCTTACTCAGCTCGTAACCGTTCTGCTTCTATCCGTATCCCTTACGTTGCTAGCCCTAAAGGTAAGCGTATTGAAGCACGTTTCCCTGATCCAACCGCTAACCCATACCTAGCTTTCGCAGCTATGTTGATGGCTGGCCTTGATGGTATCAAAAACAAGATTCACCCTGGCGATGCAGCAGATAAAGATTTATATGACCTTCCAGCTGAAGAAGCAGCGGCTATCCCTCAAGTAGCAGCAAGCTTAGAAGAAGCTCTTAAGTGCTTAAGTGAAGACCGTGAGTTCTTAACTCAAGGCGGCGTATTCTCTGACGACATGATCGATGCTTACATCGACCTTAAAGCAGATGAAGCTCAACGTGTTGCAATGACAACAACTCCTCTTGAGTTCGAACTTTACTACAGTGTTTAATCTTTAAAACTGTTCAGTAAAAACGAAAGCCTCGATTTAGATCGAGGCTTTTTTTTTGCACTTAAAAAATGCACGCCACATGACGCACCACAATTGTGCGTATTATTTTTTGTTTAAAACAGATACCTTATATATATAAGCCATTTCAAAGTGCCCAATGTTGGTTCGCTTTTTGCACATAGTGAATGGTCAATAAAGAGGCTTTGTTTTGTATAGTTTATTAATCGATCATCTATCTACCGCTATCATTCAAGTGAATAATAAATTAGAGATAGAATACTTAAATCCTGCCGCAGAAATGCTGCTTGCAGTTAGCCGTCGCCGAATTTATGGCAACGACTTAAGCTCTGCTTTTCGTGAAAACGAGAACAGCATCAGTGCCTTATATTCTGCTATTGAGACAAGTCATGCCTTTACGAAACGTGAAGCGGAAATTGAGCGGGTCAATTCAAAAAAGCTGTTCTGTGATTACACTGTGACGCCAATCATGGGGTCATCAAATGCGACAAAAAGCCTCATAATAGAACTCTACCCTCGCGATAGAATGAAGCGAATTTCCCAAGAAGACGAAATTATTGCAAACCACGAAAGTAGCAAAGAATTGGTTCGTGGACTTGCCCATGAAATTAAAAACCCATTAGGCGGAATTCGTGGTGCTGCACAATTAATCAGCCGTGCATTTACTGACGAGGCTTTAAATGACTACACCCAAGTCATTATTGAAGAATCCGATCGGCTACGAGACCTTGTTGATCGTTTGCTCGGCCCAAGACAAATCCCTAAAAACAAACCATTAAATATTCACAAAGTACTTGAGCGTGTTCGACAGCTCATTTCTGTTGAAACAGACAACAAAATTAAATTGATTCGAGATTATGACCCGAGTATTCCAGATTTAATCGGCGACGAATCTCAGCTAATACAAGCGCTGCTGAACATTACTCGGAATGCCATGCAAGCATTGATGGAAGATCAAGACAGCCAGAAAAAGACGATTCGCATGGTCACTCGTACCTTGCGCCAATTCACTATCGGCTCAAAACGACACCGTCTGGTTTGCAAAATCAGCATTATCGACAATGGCCCAGGCATACCTGAATCCATTATGAAAACGTTATTTTATCCCATGGTTAGTGGCAGAGCTGACGGAACCGGACTGGGCTTATCTATCTCTCAATCGGTTGTTCATCAGCATCATGGCATCATCGAATGCAATAGCCACCCACAACACACCGAATTCAACATATTAATTCCCATTGAGACATCAGTCCAAGGCGAGGAGAAAAACACATGACACAAGATGAAACTGTATGGATTGTTGACGATGATCGCTCTATTCGCTGGGTATTGGAAAAGACTCTAGAGCAAGAAGGCATCCAATGTCGTTTATTTGACTCGGCCGAAAACCTCGTCAACATGATAGACAAAGAGCAACCAAACGCTATCATCAGTGATATTCGTATGCCTGGCATGGACGGTTTAGAGCTTCTTGATAAGCTACAAAATGATCACCCTTACCTACCTGTTATCATCATGACGGCACACTCAGATCTTGAAAGTGCCGTTGCCTCTTATCAAGGCGGTGCATTTGAGTATCTACCAAAGCCATTTGATGTAGAAGAAGCAGTAAGCCTTGTAAAACGCGCCATGCTGCACCACAAAAACTCACGACCTAGTACGGATGATATGCCAGAGGAAGAAACTATTCCTCAAGTAGACAAAGAGATCATTGGTGAAGCACCGGCTATGCAAGAGGTTTTCCGTGCCATTGGACGACTTGCCAATTCCAATATCACCGTCTTAATCAATGGTGAATCTGGCACAGGTAAAGAGTTGGTTGCTCAAGCACTCCATACTCACAGTCCTCGCTCAACGAATCCTTTCATCGCCTTGAACATGGCGGCCATTCCACACGATTTAATCGAGTCCGAATTATTTGGTCATGAGAAAGGTGCATTTACTGGTGCAAACACACAGCGTCGCGGGCGCTTTGAACAAGCAAATGGCGGCACACTGTTTCTAGATGAAATTGGTGATATGCCAGCTGAAACACAAACTCGTTTGTTACGCGTTTTGGCTGATGGAGAGTTTTATCGCGTTGGCGGTCACACACCAGTAAAAGTAGATGTACGCATTATTGCCGCGACTCACCAAAATTTAGAAACCTTGGTGCAAAAAGGCTCATTCCGTGAAGATTTATTTCACCGCTTAAACGTGATTCGCATTCATTTGCCTAAACTTGCTGAACGCCGCGAAGACATTCCTAAGCTTGCCCGTCACTTCTTGAGCCGTGCAGCAGAAGAATTATCTGTAGAGCCGAAAATACTCACTAAAGAAACAGAAAACTACCTTACTCAACTCGATTGGCCAGGTAACGTTCGTCAGTTAGAAAACACCTGTCGTTGGCTAATTGTTATGGCGTCTGGCAGAGAAGTGCTAGTTGAAGATTTACCACCAGAGTTGCTGACTTCCGTCCCTCAAGAACAACCTTTTGCTTCTTGGGAAGACGCGCTTAAGAACTGGGTAGACAGTACTCTAGCAACAGGTCAAAAAGGCATTCTTGATCAAGCTGTCCCTAAGTTTGAACGCATTATGATAGAAACCGCTTTGGCGCATACTGGCGGTCGTCGTCGTGATGCTTCTCTTCTATTAGGGTGGGGACGAAATACGCTTACCAGAAAGATCAAAGAATTGAATATTGATCACGCAGAGCAAGACGAAGATTAATTACCTCCAATTAAGATGAGATAGCATAGACTGTGTTAATACGTCATTGTCTGTGCTATCTCAACTTTCTACGCATTTTGACTTGCTTTTATACGTGCAATCCCATACTAATAAAGTCTGTTAACTGATTATTAATGAAGGGAAATAGTTATGTATCCAACACTTCAATCCATGGGCATCACAAGCATCCAGGATATTGAAAAATTCACGCTTCGCTATGAAGGTGGAAACGACGTTTTAAAAATTTATTACCGTCGCGAAAAAGGCTCTCTGCTTCCAAAAAGCAAAAAGTTCAAATTTGGCCGTTCTACAAAAACCGTACTTGCTGACGGTGGTCAACAAACTTATCGTCAGGTACAAGAACCTTCCTTAACTGTTTTACGAGCAATGGAAGAGCTAGAAAAAATCGTTGGGAGACAGCACGAAGAGAAAGCTTCCAAAGAAGATCTAGTGAAAGAGCTTGAGCACCTAGAAAGAGTCATGACGAACAAAATTCAAGAAATTAAAGAAAAAATTGACGCCATGTAATTTGGCTTTCTTGAAACATACATACCTAGTTTCTGCTCACATTGGCTGACTAACACAGTCAGCCAATGTCTCACTAGCCCCACCCAATATATCCCGCTACAATTCCCGTTTTACTATTTCTTTTTGAGTGTTACTTTTATGAATCTTGTTCGTTCGCCTTCTGAGCTTGCCATTATTCTCAAACAAGGTGGGGTTATTGCCTACCCAACAGAAGCGGTTTGGGGTCTAGGCTGTGATCCTTTCAATGAGTCTGCCGTAAGGCGAATTCTAGATCTTAAGTCTCGACCAGAATACAAAGGGCTCATTCTTATTGCAGGAGCTAAACAACAATTAACACCTTGGTTAAATACCTTAGAGCCGAAGGTTGCCGATCGACTCCTTAGTATTAATGAAACACCAACTTCTTGGGTTGTACCAGACACAAACATCGCTCCAATTTGGGTCAGAGGCGAGCACCAAAGCGTTGCTATTCGCTTATCTCAACACAAACCAGTCCAAACACTTTGCGAAGCATTCCAAGGCACGCTTGTATCGACATCAGCCAACCCTGCAGGATTAGACCCAGCAATGACAGCAATAGAAGTAAGCACTTACTTTGGCAGAAAAGTCGATGCTATTTATGATGCACCCTTAGGCGGTGCTTCCCAGCCATCACAAGTTAGAGACATCCTTTCGGACACACTTTTCAGAGCATGACACACAGATAGCTTGTGTAAAACAACATAAGTTATTCACAGACATAAAAAACGATCCTTTGTTACTAAACAAGGGATCGTTTCCAGTAGTTTCAATGAAAGGATTTTAAAAGAGCAGAAAAGCAGTTACTAATGACCACCTAAGTAGGCTTCTCGCACATCAGGATTCACTAATAGCTCATCACCAGTTCCTGTCATGCGAATTTCACCATTCACCATTACATAGCCACGATCAGCCAACTTCAATGCATGATTGGCATTTTGCTCAACAAGAAAAATAGTCATTCCTGTGCTTGCAACATCTTTAAGAATTTGAAAAATTTGCTTAACAATAATAGGGGCAAGACCTAAGCTAGGCTCATCTAATAGAAGCAGCTTTGGACGACTCATTAACGCACGCGCAATGGCGAGCATCTGCTGTTCGCCACCAGACATGGTTGAGGCTCTTTGATTACGCCTCTCCAATAATCTAGGAAATAGCTCAAACATTTTTTGCATATCTTCTTCCGCATGATCCATACCAATCGGAATGGTTCCCATCAGTAGATTTTCTTCTACTGACATACTCGGGAAAATACGCCGCCCTTCTGGGGATTGAGCAAGACCATTCGATGCAACATAGTGCGCTGACTTTTGTGAAATATCTTCACCACGATAAATAATCTGTCCAGAAGAAATACGTGGCTGACCGAAAATCGACATTAATAAGGTAGATTTACCTGCCCCATTTGCGCCAATCAAGGTAACAATTTCACCTTCATTGATTGATAAAGAGATTTTCTTTAAAGCTTGAATCGGTCCGTAATGAACGTCTACGTCTTTAAACTCCATTAAAGTACTCATAACGTTATCTCCTCACCTTCTTCTGCACCAAGATAAGCAGCCACCACTTTTGGATTACTTTTAATATCTTCAGGGCCGCCTTCAGCAATGACTTGCCCATGATCCAAGACAACAATGTAATCAGAAATATCCATGACCATTCCCATATCATGCTCAATCAACAAGACAGTTGTATTATGCTCATCACGTAATACACGAATCATCTTGGTTAGCGCTTCTGTCTCTGAAGGATTCAAGCCTGCAGCCGGTTCATCCAAACAAACAATTTCAGGGTTAGTACACATAGCACGAGCAATTTCTAAACGACGCTGTTGCCCATAAGAAAGCTCACCCGCTAGACGGTTTGCAGAGTCTTCTAAATCAACAACCCCTAACCAATAGAAAGCACGCTCTAAAGCCTCTTCTTCTGCTGCTTGATATGCCTTGGTATTCAAAATACCAGCGATCATGCTGCGATTCACTCTCATATGCTGAGCCACGAGCAGATTCTCAACAACCGACATTTCTTTAAATAAACGAATATTTTGGAAAGTCCGAGACAAACCTGCGCGATTCACCAAATGCGAACCACCAAACATTTTATATTTCAGGCGGCTAAAAAATGCGATAGGAGAAAAGAAATCGGATACTTCAAATGGTTCACCAAGCACTTTAATAATGCTGGTTTCTTTACCTGCTGCAGATAAAAGAATATTCCCGCCAGTCGCCTTGTAAAACCCTGTTAAACAATTAAATACCGTTGTTTTACCAGCACCATTAGGCCCAATCAAAGCAGAGACAGAACCTCTTTTTATATCAAAGGTCACATCATTTAAGGCTTTGATACCACCAAAATGCATCACTAAGTTTTCAACTTTTAAAATATTTTCCTGGCTCATTTAACGACTCCTTTTCTTGCTGAGAAGCCCGTTCGCGTGACACGAACAATACCGCGAGGTTTCCAAATCATCATAACCACCATCAAGATACCAAACATCAAGACACGATATTCAGCAAACTCTCTTAAGATTTCAGGCAATACTGTTAAACAGAACGCAGCAATAACAACACCAAGCGTCGAGCCCATGCCACCTAGAACAACAATGGCCAAAATCAAAGCAGACTCAAAGAAAGTAAAGGAGGATGGATTAACAAAACCTTGATAAGTTGCGAAGAACACTCCAGCTAAACCACCGGTTGACGCTCCAAGCATAAAGGCAGAAAGTTTAACTAACACATGGTTCAAACCAAGAGAACGACACGCGATTTCATCTTCACGAAGCGCTTCCCAAGCACGACCAATCGGCATTTTTACTAAACGGTGCTTGATGAATAGAACCGCCCAAACAACCGCGAATAAAACCAAATAGATAAACATGTATTTATAAGCAGAATCGTACGGCAAACTGAAGAATTCATGGAAAGTTTCACCATCCCGTGATCGGCGCTTAAATTCTAATCCAAACAATGTAGGCAACGGAGCAGAAACACCATTAGGGCCATGGGTAAATGAAGCCCAGTTAGTCAAAACAAGGCGGATGATCTCTCCAAAGCCCAAAGTGACAATAGCCAAATAATCGCCATGCATTCGCAATACTGGGAAACCCAAAATAGCACCTGCAATAGCGGCTAATATCGCAGCAATTGGCAACATAGACCAAAAACCTAAACCTAAGTTCTCATAGCCCAAAGCCAATCCATAAGCACCTATTGCATAAAAACCAACAAAGCCTAAGTCTAATAATCCCGCCAAACCTACAACGACATTAAGACCTAAACCAAGCAAGACATATATCAGCCCCAAAATAATCACAGTAAGAACATACTTAGAAGCAATAAAAGGTACTAAAAGCCCAATAGCTATTACTAACGGAATGATCCAGATCATTTTTGATTTGTGATCAGGAGAGAGGACTTTGACCCCCTCGTCATGGTTAGCGTATTTAAATGACAAAGCCACACCTTTTTCAGTCTGAAAAAAGCAGGAAATGACAAAGCGACCAAGCGCTACAATTGCAACCATCCAAGCAACACGATCAAACTCAGCAGTAAAGTCATAGCCATTAAGTAACACCCCAACAATAGGGCCAAATAAAATTAAGGCTAGAAAACCTGCAATAAGAGAATCAATGCCGCTTTTTTTAAAATCTATTCCTGTTGTTTGGCTCATTTATACTTTCTCCACTTCAGGTTTGCCAAGCAGTCCACTTGGGCGAACAATTAAAATGAGTACTAATAAAGAGAATGAGAATACGTCTTTATAGTCAGAGCTGATTAACCCAGCAAAAAGCGCTTCAGAAAGCCCAAGAATCAAGCCACCCAACATCGCTCCCGGTAAAGAGCCTATACCGCCTAATACCGCAGCAGTAAATGCCTTAATACCAATAATAAAACCAACATAAAAATCAAATGCGCCATAATCCAATGTAATAAGCACACCTGCTAATGCCGCCATCATGGCGCCAATGACAAAAACAGTAGAAATCACTTTATCGGTATCGATACCTAAAATAGAAGCCATTTTCCTATCTTGTTGAGTTGCACGACACATGCGCCCCAGTTTTGTCTTCTGAATAACATAGGTGAGTACCCCCATTCCTAGGAAGGAAATAAATAAAATAAGCAGTTTCATATAAGTGATTTGCACAAAACCATCACCTACTGTGAAGCGAATAGCACCAGTCAGAAGAGTAGGAACACCTTGCTGGTTCGCTCCCTGACTAAGCTGAACATAGTTTTGTAAAATAAGAGACATACCAATCGCAGAAATCAAGACAGATAATCGACTAGAATTTCGTAATGGCCGATATGCAATACGTTCAATAGCCCAACCATAAACACCAGTTACGGCAACCGTAAGAAATAACGTGCCTATGATAATAATTGGAAAAGATTCGATGCCAAAAAATGTAAGAAGAGCAATAGCAATAGCTGTAATATAAGCAGAAACCATATAAACATCACCATGGGCAAAGTTAATCATGCCAATAATGCCGTATACCATGGTGTAACCAATTGCGATTAATCCGTAAACAGAACCTAGAGTAAGACCGTTTACCAGCTGCTGGAGAACGATATCCATGTAAAACCTCGTGGGGGTGTTAGAAAATACAGAGAGGACGCTTACCAACTTAGTTTTCGTTGGTAAGCGTAATTACTAGATTGAAAAGTTAGTTTACTTGGCTATATTTACCTTCAGCATCCCATTCATACATAACATAATCAGAAATAGTCAAATCGCCTTTTTCATCAAAGCTTTTCTTACCCATTGCTGTGCTAACAGAGTTAGACTTCAACCACTCAGCACCCTTGATTGGGTCAAGATCATTCTTAGATAAAGCTTCAACAACAACTTGCATCGCTGTGTAAGAATAAAGCGTATAACCTTCAGGCTCATAACCGCTATCACGGAAGCCTTGAACAACTGTTTTACCTGCTGCGTAAGAGGTTGGATCCGCACCAAATGTCATAAGTACACCATCAATATATTCTGGTGATCCAGCAACAGAAACAAACTCGTCAGACACAATACCATCACCGGACATAAAGATAGCTTTGGAACCCTGCTCACGTAATTGACGAACTAAAGGACCCGCTTCTGAATGAAGGCCACCAAAGTAAACAACATCTGCATCGACAGAACGGATTTTGGTAATAAGGGCGTTAAAGTCTTTCTCGCCACGTGTTAAACCTTCATACATAACTTCTTTTGTGCCGTAAGCATTAAGCGTCGCTTTCATTGCATCAGCAAGGCCTTTACCGTAAGTGTCTTTGTCATGAATAACCGCAACACGTTTCGCACCTAATTGATCAATAATATAGCTTGCAGCCACATCACCTTGTTGATCGTCACGTCCACATACTCGGAAAACGTTTGGTAAACCTTGATCAGTTAATGTTGGGTTAGTAGAGGCTGGAGTAACCATTAATACACCCGCTTCTTCATAAATTTTTGATGCAGGAATAGAAGAAGAAGAGCAGAAATGACCAACAACAGCAACGGCATCATCTGAGTCTACTAAGCGGTTAGCAACAGAAACAGCCTGCTTTGGCTCACAAGCATCATCCGCTTTCACCAACTTAATCATTTCCCCATTAATACCACCACTGGCATTAATATCAGCTGCTGCTTTCTCAGCCCCTTTCCAAAGTTGCTCACCAAATGCTGCATAAGCACCTGTATGAGGACCAGCAACACCTATGACGACATCTGCCTGAGCCACAGTTGCAGCACCTGCAATAGCAAGAGAAAGTAACGTTCTTTTAACCACTGTATTTGACATAAGAAAAGCCTCTACTTGTTTTGGATTTTATCGTTATTACCTAAAAGCAAGAAGTGTTCCAATCAATACAGGCGTTAGAAAAGCAGGGGGATGAAAAAAAATACTCATGAAAGCTCAAATAATGTGCACCATCTCAATGCTACAAGCTGAACTCATGATTAAAAATTGCTCAACGCTAGTGCGCCAATAAAACACAAAAAAAAGAATTATATTTTGCCTTATGAAAAAGATGAGAAACAAATCACTAGATAAAGACCCTCAAGCAGGATTTGTCACTTAAATAGAACAGAATTTTCTATTTATTTGAGGACTCCGCTAAATCAGGAGTCAATAGAATCCTCGATAGAGGAACGAGAACAACACCGTCTTGCTCTAAGCTTTCTAAACGTTTTTTAAGATAGGACGTTGTTTCTGGATAAGGATGACCAATTGCCAGCGCACTACCATGGCGTCGAGCAAGCTTTATCAAACGAGAGAACTGCTTATCAATCGCTTGTTCAGTACGAATATTGTCTAGGAACACATCTCGTGTCACTGTTTTCAAACCATGCTCTTTCGCTATTTTTTCCGCGACACTTTTTGAGCTAGTTAAACTGTCGATAAAGAAAAGCGAACGACCTTGTAACACCTCCATTACCCACGTCATCGAGTCTGCTTTCGTTGTGAGTAAACTTCCCATATGATTATTAACACCCTGAACTCCAGGCAAACCATCAAGATTTTGTTTTAGTGTCGTCTTCAACTCTTCTTTTGTCATCTTTGCATATAAGCCGCCGGGGCCAAGCGCCAACTCTCGCTGGTTTTCCATAGGAGCGTGCAATAAGGTAATGCGTTGCTGCTCCTGAGAGGTAATAGCCGTTTTTTGTGCATAAGGTGTCTCTGGCAAGATCGCGAGAGCCACTTCTTTAGGTAATGCGAGAGAGGTTTCCATACCTTGTCGGTTGTAACCCAAATCATCAATCAAAATGGCGATAACAGCTTGCTCTGGGTAAATATCCACAGCCTCTGTATCAGGAGGCAAAATCTTTTCTTGATCCACTTCAACCTCAGCCTCAGAAGCAATAACTGGCTCTGGTGCTGAGTTTTGTGGCCCTTCTACTAATGGTAGCTCATCAGTCGATTGAGCCTTGGGTAATGCATTTTTCAACGCCTCATATTTCAGCTGCTCATCCAAAAAAGGCACAAGCGCTGGTTGCCAAGGCTTAGTAGCGTAAATAATTGGCTCACCAAAAAACTCCACGTCACCTTGAGACTTTCCTATGACAGGGCCAAGCGACTCAGGATGCACAAGAGTAGAGGTTTCATCATTGAATTCTGCGGCGGCACAGGTAACAGAAAAAAATAAAAAAAGCCCCCCAGTAAACCAAGTTTTGCAGGAGCCTTTTAACGCGTAGAGAGGCATAAATTGTTTTGAATAAGAAATCACTGGATTTGAACTAACTTCGGCAAGGTTTTCAAAATACTCACAGCTTGAAATAACTGAAAATCCGAGCTTGCTAGCTCACCAATCTCGGGTTGAGCGTCAGCGCTTGTTCGCTCTTCACCACCAGTACCATTGCTTAAATGACCTTTTAACTCGGCTTCTTTGACGAAGAACTGACCTTTTTCCACAGACAAAGTCGCCTGCGGCACAATGAGATCAGGCGTAATGCCTTGAGCTTGAATAGAGCGGCCATTTGGCGTGTAATAAAGCGCTGTCGTTAACTTCACGGCATCGCCATTTGATAGAGGAATAACTGTTTGAACGGAACCTTTACCGAAGCTTTCCGTTCCTAAAACCACCGCTCGATTATGGTCTTGCAAAGCACCCGCAACAATTTCAGATGCAGAAGCGGAGCCTTCATTAATCAAAACAACTACCGGAACTTTTCCTAATAAGGTGTTTTTCTCAATGGCCGTAAATTCACTTCTAGAAAGCTCGTGCCTGCCTTTTGTGTAGACAATTAAGCCTTTATCAACAAAAGCATCAACTATGCCCACCGCACTTTGTAAAACACCGCCTGGATTATTACGAAGGTCCAAAACAACCGCTTGAATGGGCCTCTCTTTGGTCATCGTTTTAATCTCATTAGAAAATTCTCGACTACTGTCACTTTGAAACTGGCTGATACGAAAATAGGCAATACCATTGCCTAACCATTTACTCGATACACTTGCGTCTTCCACCAGTCTACGAGTCAGCTCATAATTTTTGATTTCGCCCTCACGCTCTATTGCCAACTTCACTTTAGAACCAACATCCCCACGCATTAAGCCAACAATGTCCTGCATACTTAAATCGGAAATCAATGTGCTGTCGATTCGGATAATAACGTCACCGGGTAAGATACCGGCTTCTGCCGCGGGAGAGCCATCAATCGGAGCAATAATCGTCAAGATCTTATCTTTCATCTCGACTTCTACGCCAATACCAGCGTAATTCCCTGATGTAAGCTCATCAAAGTCTGCCAGTTCGCTTTTGGTGAAATATTCAGAATGAGGGTCAAGGCCAGACACCATGCCTTTCAATGCTTTGCGTAGTATGTCTTCGTCAGAAAGCGTTTCAACGTAGCCTTCGTGTATGGTTTCAAAAGTCTCAACGAAAGACTGAATCTCGGCCGTAGGTAAAGCGTCTTTTGCCTGAATACTAGAAAACAGAATAGGCAACAGCATCAGAGCCATGAACAGACTGGAAATTCGTTGACACAAACTTTTGATCATATTTATACCTGTTACTGTTTATATGTTTCTAGCCAATTAAGCGGCTGCGAATTATCGAGCATAAGTCTCGTTAAAATAGCTCATCAGACCAATGCTAAATGTATTAGATATGGAAACCGCTAACCAGACACAACCCAAGAAAGAGGTGTTAAAGGTGTTCCATTATGACGAATTGCAAAAAATAGAGCCGAATCTTGTCGTCCACCTGAACTGCCAGTCATAGCAACGACATCATTAGCGCCAACCCACTCACCAACATCTTTCAGTAAGCTTTGGTTGTAGCCATATAGTGACATATAACCGTCACCATGATCTAAAATTAGCAGAAAACCAAAACCTCGCATCCAATCAGAGAAAACAACTCGTCCTTGAAAAATTGCACGAACTGGCTCCCCTTCTTTCGCCTTCAATGTCACACCACCCAAATTAATACTGCCATCTGAAGGCAAGCGAGTGATCTTATTTAAAGGCCGAACTAACTTTCCTCGCTGTGAAGCAAAAGGCACATCTGGGTCAGGAATTTGAATATCGACTAACGCTTCTTCCAAACGTTTTAACATATTTTGTAGGTTTTGCTGATCTTTCAATAGCTGCTGGGAGCGTTTATCTCCATTTGCTAAATCTTTATTCAATTTAGCCAATAAACTATGTCTTTCTGCTTGCTGCCCTGTCAGCCTTGTCCTTTCTTCTTTTAGAGCGACTTCTTCTCTGGCTTGCTGAGCACGATGACTGCGAATGCTTTTCTCAACGAGATTTAAATCGCTTACCTCATTTATAAAACCATTTATCAAAGACTGACGAGCCGTGGAAAAGTACCTATTGTATTGAACCAAACGCTCTGAATCTTCTGAGTCATCACCATTCAGTAAGAGCTTAATACTTTCTTCATCACCGGAACGATAAACCGCCCTTAATTGGGCGGCTATTTGCTCGTTTTGTTGCTGAATACTCAGTTGAAGTGACCGCTGCTGGACGCGTAACTCGCTCAGCTGCTTTTCTCCTTTCTTGAGACTTTCTTGAATCGTCTGGATCTTTTTCAGTAGGTCTTGAATCTCTTTTTCTTTGCCTTCAAGTTGATTTTCTACACTAGATCGTTCTGATTTAAGACTCTTCAGCCACGAGTTCAGTTTTTGCAGATCTTTTTGCAAAGCCTGAATTTGCTGTTTTGCTTCCGCGGGCGTTTGTGGCTCACCTGCAGCCCAGCCAAAGCTGGACAACATCATCAAACACAATAAAAAGCCGCGAGTTATTACTTTCATTTTAACCTCATGAGCGGGTAAGTAAGCTTACGCCTGTCATTTCGGCTGGCTGCTCAAGACCCATCATATCCAACAATGTTGGAGCAAGGTCACACAAGGCCCCTTCTTTTAGAGCCAAACCTTCTGTTGGAGATACCAATACCAATGGCACAGGGCCAATAGTATGAGACGTTAATGGTTGCGAGCCATCTTCGCTTAACATCTGTTCAACATTACCGTGATCCGCCGTAATCAAACATTGGCCGCCATTTACTTTTAGAGCGTCAAGAATACGACCCAGACAAGCATCTACCGCTTCAACAGCTTTTACCGCCGCATCAAAAACACCACTGTGACCAACCATGTCACCATTCGCAAAGTTACAAACAATCGTGTCGTATTTACCAGCTTCAATTACTTCAACTAACTTATCTGTTACCTCAGGGGCACTCATTTCTGGTTGCAAGTCATACGTTGCCACATCTGGCGAAGCAATCAGTTCGCGCTCTTCACCTTCAAATAGAGACTCTTCACCGCCATTAAAGAAGAAAGTAACGTGTGCGTACTTCTCAGTTTCCGCAATTCTCAATTGTTTCTTGCCACTCTTAGCCAACACTTCACCATAAGTATTGCTCAAAGCGATAGGAGGAAAAGCCACATCCGCCGCAATATCAGATGCAAACTCAGTAAAGGTAACAAAGCCCGCTAAACTAGGTGTCGCCGCTCTCTCAAAACCAGCAAAACCAGCGTCAGTGAAAGCACGAGTTAATTGACGAGCACGGTCTGGGCGGAAGTTAGCGAAGATGATTGAATCGCCATCTTCTAGAGGAACCGCATCACCAATCACACTGGCTTTAACAAATTCATCATTTTCATCACGGTCATAAGCCGCTTGAACGGCTTCTTGGGCACTCGCGGCTTGGAATTGACCTTTACCCAGCACAATCGCATCGTAGCAAGTTTGCACTCGGTCCCAACGATTATCACGGTCCATGGCAAAGTAACGACCAGTAAGCGTTGCAATTTTACCCACACCTAACTCAGCCAATTTTGCTTCTAATTCAGCAATAGGAGCTTGAGCCGAACGTGGTGGCGTATCTCGACCATCAGTAAAACCGTGAACGTATATTTTTGTTGCGCCACGTTTTACAGCCAATTCACAGGCTGCCATGATTTGCTCATGATGACTATGAACACCACCCGCTGATAATAGACCTAAGATATGAACCGCTTTATCCGCTTTAACCGCTTTATCGACAGCGCTAACCAATGCATCATTTTCGAAGAAAGAACCATCTTCAATCGCCTTACCGATACGCGTAAAGTTTTGATAAACAATACGACCTGCACCTATGTTCATATGACCAACTTCAGAGTTACCCATTTGTCCATCAGGAAGGCCAACCGCCATACCTGATGTTTTAATCAAAGAGTGTGGGCGATCATTCCAAAGCGCATCCCAATTCGGCGTATTGGCCGCTGTAATCGCATTAGATTTAGACGTTTCGCTGTATCCCCAGCCATCAAGAATAAAAAGTGCTGTCGTTTTTTTGTTCATAGTAATCTATCCCGCAAATTGATCGTGATTATCATTTGATACTACCACAGGCTTGTAATTTTGTTACAGCACACCTTGCCTATTCAGATTATTAATTTTAGTTATGACGCCTTCATTTTCGCCAACAACCAGTCACGGAAAATCATGACTTGCTCTAAATCCGCTTTATCAGCAGGGTAAGATAAAAGGTATTCATGGGGTGTTATCACTTGCTCGCCAAACGGTGCAACCAGATCCCCAATTTGTAAGCTTCTTTCAGCCAAAATACTCGGCAAAATGGCAATCCCCATGCCATTTTTGGCGGCTTCCAATACCATATGAAAATGCGCAAAAGATGCGCCTGAAAACGATCCACTTTCTAATCCTTGCGCCACCATCCAATCAGGCCATGCATTAATGCGTGACGACAGATGCAAAAAAGGAAACAAGGTAACGTCTTCAACATGCCATTCTTTGCGCTCTTCGCCGCCGACTCTCATTAATAACTCAGGAGAACAAACAGCAACCACTTGCTCGCGTATAAGCTGATGAGAAACGGCTCTCGGCCAATGATCGCCGCCGTAATGTAAAATAATATCGATATTGTCAGGGTCGATTTTCGCTGCATCATCTAGCGATTGGACTTTGACTTGGAACTGAGGGTATTCCGCTTGGAACCCAGCAAGACGAGGCATTAACCAATAAGAAGCCAATGTCGGTAAGGAAGAAATTGTTAACGTGATTTTCTCATCTTCTCGATGCAACATACGCAAACATGCGCTTTCCATTCCATCAAGCAAAGGCACCACTTCTTTGTAATAAGCCGCTCCAGAACCTGTCAACACTAGCCTCTTATTAAGCCGAATAAACAAGTCCCGTGCGAGAAACTCTTCCAAGTTACGTATTTGGCGGCTGACAGCACTTTGAGTGAGATAAAGCTCTTCAGCCGCTTTGGTAAAACTCAAATGACGAACGGAGGCTTCAAAACATTTTAAAGCCGTTGATGATGGGATATAGCGGCGCATCCAGACGTTACTCATAAAATCCAATACAGAAGACCACCACTTTATCCTATATTAATTGTATTCCCAACCGCTTAATACTCTGAAATATGCCCGATACACCTAACCTAAAGCATGAGTTTGTTGCCCAAGATGATAAGTACGAGCACCTACTTCGTAACACATTCGCTTCAGTTCTCTAAAAGGTATGTCCCTTAATAAGGTTGTTGGAATTGATAAGTCCTCTCGTTGTCCTGTTAACCATTGAGCTAACTCTGCGCCAATAACAGTACCTGGACCAATGCCTCGTCCACTGTAGCCAGCCACACTAAACAAGCCATTTTGTAGTTGCTGACAATGGGGTAAGTGATCTTCACTGTATGCAATTTTACCCGTCCAGCAATAATCCCATTCCAATTTACCTAAAGCAGGAAACATCTCTGTCACTCGCTGAGAAGCCCAATTAGATAAAATATTACCCTGACCTCCCATTCCTCCGAAAATAAACCGTCCTTGTTTGTCTAAACGAAACGAGCTCATCACAGTACAAGTATCCCAAACGCCTTCTTTATTGGGTAAAACCTGAACAAGTTGTTGCTCTGTCAGAGGCTTACTTGCCAGTTGAGAATAAAAGATAGGCACAAATTTTCGCGCCTGATCTTTGATTCCATATTCGCAATAAGCATTAGTGGCCAAAATAACTTTACCTGCCTGCACCTCCCCTTTTTCTGTTTGAAGCGACCAGCCATCTTGAGTTGGTTCAATTTTACTTACAGGAGAATAATCAAATAATTGAGCACCTTCTTTTATCGCCGCGTAAGCTAACCCTCTTGCATAAGCCAAAGGTTGAATCGTGCCTGCTCTTGGGTCAAACAAAGCTGAATTAAACTTTTCTGATCCAATCCGAGATTGAGCGTCAGCAGCATTCAACAAGGTGACAGGAGCACCACGGCGAGCCATTTGCTCATAACGGCGCTCTAGTTGTGCCAGCCCTAACTTGCCTACACCAGCATGCAAAGTGCCATGACGGACAGCCTCACAATCGATATCGTATGCATCAATTAACCCAAAGACATAATCCGGTGCTACAGCCAAAGCATCGTAGAGTGTTTTACCAGCTTCAGCACCAATCGCCTTATCGAGTTGATCTGGCTCAAGCCACAGCCCAGCATTCGCTAACCCTACATTCCGCCCAGAGCCACCAAAACCAATCTCTTGCGCTTCAACAACAACAACCGAGATGCCCTGCTTTGCCAAATGCAAAGCTGCAGACAATCCAGTAAAACCACCACCAACAATGGCAACATCAAAAGACAAACGGCCTTCTAACTGCGCTAACTCAGGTGCCTTTACGGAACTAGCACGCCACAAGGAATCACATAACTGTTCAGGCATATCAAAACCCTCTTACGCGATTGCATATCATTATTATTAAAAAAACACCTACCTAGAGATCGCCCACATAGAACTTTCACCCATTCTATTAAGCAAAAACGATGCCTTGAGCCAAAGGTAAATCACCACCATAATTCACCGTATTCGTTGTTCGGCGCATGTAATTTCTCCATGCATCGGAGCCCGATTCGCGACCACCACCTGTTTCTTTTTCACCACCAAATGCACCACCAATTTCCGCTCCCGATGTACCAATGTTGACATTAGCAATACCACAATCAGACCCTACAGGAGACATAAACAACTCTGCTTCACGCATGCTCTCCGTAAAAACAGCAGACGATAAGCCTTGAGGAACTTCATTCTGGATATCTATCGCATCTTCAAAGGATTGGTACGTCAAAACATATAAAATAGGTGCGAAGGTTTCTTCATGAACAATAGGAGCATCGTGAGCAATACGTACAATGGCAGGCTTCACGTAAAAGCCACCCGTTGGCACATTGTCTATTACTCGCTCACCACCACAAATAATGTCTCCACCCTGTTGTTGCGCCGACGCTAATGCTGCTTGCATACGATTAAAACTATTCTCGTCAATCAGTGGACCAACCAAGTTACCTTCGATTAATGGGTTACCGATAGGCAAAGAAGCATAAGACTTCGCCAAACGCTCAACCAAACCATCCACAACAGACTCATGAACGATCAGACGGCGCAAAGTTGTACAACGCTGCCCAGCCGTGCCCGCAGCGGAAAAGACAATGGCTCGTAAAGCTAGATCGAGATCTGCACTTTCAGACACTATCATGGCATTGTTCCCACCAAGCTCTAACAGAGAGCGTCCAAGGCGACCAGCAACGGTTTTTGCCACTGCTCTCCCCATCGCTGTAGAACCCGTTGCAGAAACCAATGGGAAGGTCTCGCTTGCTGCAATCGCTTCCCCCAAATCACGGTCACCGATCATCACGGAAACCGCAGCCTTTGGAATATCCGGCATATCTGCAATAACATTTTGTGCAATTTTATACATAGCCAAAGCACATAAAGGTGCTTTTTCAGACGGTTTTAACAATACAGGGTTGCCACAAATTAAACTCAGCATGGTATTCCACGCCCAAACGGCCATAGGAAAGTTGAACGCCGTAATAACGGCAATAGGCCCCAACGGCTGCCATTGCTCCATCATACGATGCCCTGGTCGCTCAGACACAATAGACAAGCCATGCAGCATTCGTGATTGACCAACAGCAAAATCGCATACGTCGATCCATTCCTGAACTTCTCCCAATGCTTCGGGCGTTATCTTTCCGGCTTCTAGAGAAATAATTTCAGCAAGTTCATTTTTGTATTTACGGGCTTCATCACCAATACTGCGCACTAACTCACCACGACGTGGAGCTGGTATAGTGCGCAGCACCTTAAAAGCTGCGTTTAACTCCACATTGACGCTATTTAATTGATCAGTAGTAGCGTTGTTGAAAGTAGACAACGCCACACCATCAATCGGACTGCGAACAGAAAACGCATTGCCCTCCCCTAATAATTCAGTATTGCCAGTTAACTGACTACAAAACACACCGTTCTTTTTCAGCGTATTCATTCCTAATGTATCTAAGCAAGTTAATGACATATGCAACCTCTTAAAAATATTTTCCTAATGGATTAAAAAATAACTTTTCGATGCTATTCACAATAACGAGCCTAAAACATAATGAGAAATACCCATTTCCTGCCTATGGTCTAGTTTTTACCTATAGCCAAGACAACAACTCTATAGGTATATTGAAAGTACGAAGATAAGAGGAGAGCAAACATGGATATTCGTTCATTACGATACTTTATTGCTGTTTATGAAGAGCGAAGCCTAAGTGCGGCTGCCAAACGCTGTTTTGTCGCCCAACCTTCTATTTCGACGACGGTCTCACAATTAGAAGAACACCTCGGCACCAAGTTATTTGTTCGACATTCAAAAGGCGTATCACCAACAGACAGTGGCTCTCAGCTGTACCCGCACGCGTGCAAAATGGTTACCGACCTCAGCGGCATTCGTAACCTATTCGCTAACTCGCCTACGCCCATCACCTTATCTATTTCATTGGCACCCTTTTTATCAGGTGCGCTTATTAGTCAAGTCATCAAAACACTATTAGATGAAGTGCCAGGCTTAACCCTAAAACTGGTCGATAAATCAGAAAGCGCAGATTTGAGATTTACTTGTGAGCGCTATACCACTGAAGAAGACCTTTTCTACCCTATTTGGGAGGATGATTATGTTATTGCTATGCCTTTAAACCACTGGCTTGCTGACTTCTCATCTTTATCTCTTAAACAAATTGATAAACAACCCTTTATCTCTCGTACTCCCTGCGACATTTTGGAGTCATGGAATTACCTAATGCAAAAGCAGGAGCTCACCACTGACGTGCGAGCAGAAGTAAAAACAGAAGAATACGCACTTGACCTGGTAGCAGCAGGCTTGGGGATTTCCCTGATACCCGAACATTCATCAAGAGGACGAAGTGATCTGTGCTTAAGACCACTCAACGATGTAAAGCTAAAACGCGTTGTTGGACTGGCTCACAATAAAGAACGCAGCTTTCCGGCTCATTTAATCGATACTATTTTGTCTGCTAGACAGCAACTTTTTATCAATAGATAGACAAAAAATATTTTGAAGAATGTCACATCTTAGATATCAGCTCGCATGCTTTTTACGAATCACATAATGCTTTTATATCTTTTGCACCTCTCCCCCTAACTACTTTAGAGTGGGTAAATTGTTTAACGAAAACCGCTTTATTGCAGGACTTCTATTATGAAACCGTCTGATTTTTTTAATGCGTTATGGGATAGCTACACTCAGGTAACACCTCAAGCTCAACGCATTCAAAAATTATTTGAAAGCCATGGCGAGACAGTATTAAACGATCATGTGGCATTTCGTACTTTTAATAATTCCCCTGTTGCATTGGAAAAATTAGAACCTCAACTTAAGGCAATTGGCTATAAGGCTTACGGTGCTTTTCGTTTTGAGAGCAAACACCTAAAAGCACGTTGTTATAAACATGAAACAGATGCCGATTCTCCAAAGATTTTTTTGTCTGAACTCCTAGTCGAAGAACTACCAGAAAACTGCCAAGCCATTATTGCTAAGTTTATTGGTCAGATTCCAGCAGATGCCGTACAAAGCCCTGCGATTTTTTGGGCTGGAAAGTTATGGGGAACACCGACATCAGAAGAATACGCAACATTAGCTGAACACAGTGAGTACGCAGCCTGGTTATCTACGATAGGCTTACAAGCAAACCACTTCACGGTTAGCATTAATCATTTAAAACAATTCCCAACCATTGAGTCGGTAAACTCTCTCTTACAAAATGAAGGTTACGCACTTAACAAAGTTGGCGGGCTAGTCAAAGGCTCACCGACTTCATTCTTAGAGCAATCATCGACTATGGCTGATAAAATCACCTACATCTTTTCAGACGGTATCGAAAAGAGCATCCCAAGCTGTTTCTACGAGTTTGCCCGTCGTCATGTTCAACCGAATGGCTCTTTATTTGACAGTTTTATTGAAGGTAACGCAGACAAAATCTTTGACTCAACCAACACCAAATAAAAGCCACTCCTGAAACGAGCTGTAAAGCTCGTTTTCTTTTTCTGCCTGCTTCACTCTTTCTTTCTCGACCATCATATCTTTGTCACCTTAATTTGAGAGTATGTACCGATTCCGCTTGCCGTGTATAATGCGGACAGTTTTTAACTAGGCTTTAAGATTATGATGAACCAACTTATTGAATTCTCACTAAACCACTGGGAAATGGTCGCTGTTTTCCTTGCGATTCTGACTACTGTTATTTTTGTTGAAAGTAAAAATGGGGCTCAGGCTCTTTCGCCTTCTGCGGCAACTAATCTGATGAACTCAGACAACGCGGTTATGGTCGACACTCGTCCAGCCAAAGAGTTCTCGACAGGACACATCACAGGCGCAATCAACATCCCTGCCGCTAAAGTAAAAGAAAATCTCAATCTACTTGAGAAACACAAAGAAGTCCCAATCATTATTGTATGCAAATCAGGAATGACTTCTGGTGCAACGGCAAAAGACCTTAAAAAAGAAGGTTTCAAAGTATTTAAACTTCAAGGTGGGATTGCAGAATGGCAATCATCAAACCTACCTTTAGTAAAAGGATAAGAAGCACATAATGGCTACTGTAACGATATACTCAAGCAATTACTGCCCATTTTGCACAAGAGCAAAACAACTGCTTTCGTCTAAAAATGTAGATTATAAAGAAATCCGAGTCGACGGCGCGCCGAAAGTTCGTGCAGAAATGACGAAGAAAAGTGGCCGTACTTCTGTTCCTCAGATATGGATTGGCGAGAAACACATTGGTGGCTGCGATGATCTTTACGATCTAGAGCATAAAAAGCAGCTTGATGGTTTACTCAATAAATAAGCATTTTTTCATTAAAATTGCAGCAACATACTAGTCTAACGATATAAGAAAGGAGCAATCATGCCAGAGGCAACAGAAACAAACGCAGCAGCAGAAACACAAGAAGCACCGACACCACAACTATCTATGCAGCGCGTTTTCCTAAAAGATATTTCTTTCGAGTCTCCTCGCTCTCCTATGGTTTTCCAAGAAGAGTGGAAGCCAGAAGTTGGCATGGAGCTGAACACGAAAAGCCGCCAAGTTGGTGAAAACGTTTACGAAGTAGTTCTAGAAATCACAGTTACTGTGAAGAACAAAGGTGAATCTGCTTACCTAGTTCAAGTTCAACAAGGTGGTTTATTTGTAATTTCTGGTCTAGACGACCAACAACTACACCACGCTTTGGGTGCATTCTGCCCAGCGACACTTTTCCCGTACGCTCGAGAAAACATTGATGCAGTTGTCGTAAAAGGTAGCTTCTCTCCTCTTATGCTTGCACCAATCAATTTCGATGCACTGTATGTTGAAAGCCTACAAAAGCAACAGGCTGAAACACAGCAGTAAGCGAAGTTAGGTATTAAAGCGCTCTACTTAAAAATAGATCGCCATTAAAAAAGGAGACTACTTAAGTCTCCTTTTTTTGTATCATTACCCGAGCTTACCAAAGGAAAGCCCTGTTTATTCTTTAGCGCCTTACACTAGAATGGAAATTGTGATGAAAAAGAAAAAGCCTTGTCCATATTGCCTTAAAGTTCGTTGGTTGATTCTCTACCTTGGCTGTTTCTCGCTTTTTGCTGTTCTAATTGTTAACCAGTTTTTAGAGAAAGGAATCTAGCGTGCGGAAGGCTCTTCTTTGGTTTCTTGTCGCGATGCTCAGCGGATGTGCGACTTATAAGCAAAGTATCGACGAAGGATTAAACCTTGCAAAAGAAGGCAATTGGGCTAAAGCAGAAAACACCCTAGAACCTGTTTTAAACACCCCCCAAGACCAGCTTCTTTATTATTTGGAAATCGGCACGCTGGCACAAAACCAAGGTAATTACGAACGCAGCAACGATTTATTGGAACAAGCCGAATCGCTGAGCGACACCTTTCTAAAAGACAGTTTTTCCAACCGATCTTGGGCCTTACTCAGCAACCCAAGACAAAGCAATTATCGCGGCAACGGCCTAGAACGCGTTTATATCAGCTACTTAAAATCCCTCAACTACCTCGCCTTAGCAGAACAAGCCAAAACATCTACTGAAAAACTCAAACTGCAAGATGCAGCTTTGGTTGAAATACGACGCATAGACATCAAGCTCAATGAAATTCGAGCACAAAACCCAAGTTACCAAGACTTAGACGACAAAAACAACCAAGCCTTTTATCTGAAAGCTCTAAACTGGTTAGGTGACTTTTATGCGGGCGGACGAGACACAGATAAATACCTCTACCGTGATGACGCTTGGGCCCGTTACATGGAAGGCTTGCAGTACGAAAACAGCCAAGAATTCGATGATGCCAGAATCAGCTACCAGAAAGCAGCCGAACTTTATGAAGCCGGTTACGCTAAACAATATGCTTTATCCGACTTAACCACGGAGCGGGCGTGGCTGGATACGATTCGGATGATGCAAAAAGGCGGTTTCAGCCAAGATGAGATCGACAAAAAAATCACCGAGAAGCTTACCTCAAGCATGCAAAGCACTCTAGAAAAATACCAAAACAAGAGTTCAGAATTGGTTGTTTTAGAGCACCAAGGCTTCATTCCTCACAAAGAAGAAATGACACTCTTGCTTTACGCTGATCCACGAGCTTATTCCTTAATACTAGAGCCTCTTCATGGCGGCGGAAGAATAGAAGAAAACGATGCATTTCGCTGGTTTACCATGGTGTATGCGGATATTAATCCACTCAACCTCATCGCCAACTATAAAGCGGGCGGCGCTTGGGGAACCTTTTCTGGCATCTTTACCAAACGAGTGATTCTAGGTCGCCCAGTATGGCGACAACTTGAAGCCGCCAACGTAGACTCCTTACTGACACGTCAGACCATTCGTGTCACTGTGCCTTATTATTCGCGCTTCAAATTGAATAATAACCAACCTGTATTAGAAGTGAACAATGCCAGAACATCACAGAGCGTAAGAATGACATCCTTGGCCGACATCGCTTTTCAAGAGCAGCTAGCGCAAGCACAACGAGACATTTATGAAGGCCTGATCCGTGAGTTGCTGCGTAGTTGGCTGGCTTACCAAGTCGCTGCGAATGTCGAAGATGATAGCGCCAGCTTGCTGTTAGGTTTAATTGGACAAGTTGCTGTGTTTGCCTCTTCGGCTGCTGACACACGTAATTGGCTAACACTACCAGCGCAAATAAGACTAACAAGAGAGCCGCTTCCACCTGGGAATTACTCACCAAATTACCGAATAAATGAGAAACAATTTTCACTGGGCGAGGTCTCACTGGAAGCCAACAAAATAAAGATATGGAATCTACGCAACCCAGACTAAATTGATTACACTACCCCTTTAACATTACGCAAAATGAGTATTGGGAAAATCGAACGTAAGGAAAATATTATGCACACAAGCAAGATTAAAATGCCTTTATGGTCACAAGTTTCACTCAGAAATTTTGTCACCCTTTCCATGCTTATCGTATTAACAGCATGCTCCAGTGGCAGTGTGAAACGCCTTGATGTGAACGAAGAAGTCGCGCTTTCTGACCGTTGGAACGATACAGATTCACGCCTTGTCGCGGAAGAAATGATGGGAGACATGCTCACTTTCCCATGGTTCCGTGATTACAACTTCAGCCAAAAAGGCAATCCAACCGTCATTGTTCAGACCATTCGCAACAAAACCTCTGAGCACATCCCTGTTGATACCTTCGTAAATGACATCAAACGCAGCCTATTACGGGCAGACAAAGTGGACTTTGTTGTATCAGGTGAAGAGCGGGAAGAAATCCGCAACGAACGTGAAGAACAAGCACTCAACGCTGCACCAGACACTGTGGCTCAATTTGGTCTAGAGCAAGGTGCAGGTTTTGCTTTATCCGGCACCATTAACTCTATCGTTGATTCAAATGGCGACCAACGCGTGAGCTTCTACCAAGTGGATTTAAAACTGATTGATATGACCACCAACCGCGAAGTATGGAACGGCCAGAAGAAAATCAAAAAGTTAGCGGATAAAGGCTTTTTCTAAAGATGAAAAGCGCCTTTGGTTCTAAACCGTCTCACTGGATGCTGACCCTAGGTTTGCTGTCCAGCTTAACGGGGTGCATCGGCACCAACACCAAAACAAAGCAGGCCGAAGCCTTGCCGGAATGGGTTGTCTCTCCTCCGAAAGACAACACACATATTTATGGTGTTGGTAGCTCTGCGCGCATTGAAAACCTTGCCTTGGCATTTATTCAAGCCGAGCAAAATGGCAATGCGCAAATTGCCCAGCAGCTAAGAACCCAAGTTAGCCAAACCAATACCCAAGACACTCAAGTCACCTCAATACAAGGCAATGAACAAGTCTTAAAAGTTCAAAGCGCTTACACACAAGTCACCACAGCGCCCATTGAATTAGAACAAGCTCTCAATGAAGACCGCTTTGTGGGAAAAAACTACGTTTACGCCTTACAGTCTATTGATCGATCACGAATTATCGCCAATTTAACCGACGCACTTAACGACTTAGATGGCACTATTCGTAAGCAAGCAAAATCACTCAGTACGCGTTCTGATCAAGACCCAATCGCTGAGGATTGGCCTCATTATATGCGCCTCATTCCTCATTTCGCACAACGAAAATCCTATAAAGAAGAGCTCAGCCTTTACTCCACTCAGCGCACACTCGCAGGAAAAGCAGACAGCGACATTCAGGCGACAGAAAAACAACTCAATCAAGCGTTATTGAGTTATGGTTTTGATGTTTCAAACACGGCTCAGGCGAATCAGCTGGCAAGCGCCTTATCTCAATATGGCTTCACGCCAAAAGCCGATGGCTTATTTACATTGCAAAGCCAAACAGACCAACATCAGGAAATACAATCCGGTCGTTTCTACGTGTTTGAAGAAGGTGCATTAGAGCTTATCGACCCAAACGGCTCCCGCTTAGCATCATGGACAGTCAGCGCCAGAGGCATTGCAGCAAGCCAGAAAGGTGCTCAAAGTAAAGCCACTGAAAACTGGGCAAATCAGGCAATAAACGCCATGTTTACTTGGCTCACACGACTGGAATAAGAGTGACTTTTTCTAACCTGTTAGCTGAAATATGATCGTTTGATGTACAGCCGACCAACTCCTATCATAACCATATTGAAACACTCATTAATTGATAGGAGGTCCACCATGAAAAGCGATATCAAATACGACACTTTTAATAATGTTGATGTAGATTACTACGTAGAACAAGCGTACAAACTACGCCGAGATTATTACGCTAGTGCCATTAAAAAAGCAGTTACTCGCATTAAAAGCGTTTTCACTAACCTAACAGTGAACCGCCCATTAAAGTCAGCGTAAGACTCTAAACAAGCTGTATCCGATGATCGACAGGCAAAACAAAAATAGCGATCCGGTAACAGCGTTTTCTGATTCAATTCCTTAGATTTTCCCTTTCCTACCTTTGCTCTTTTATCTCAATCTCGCCTTGTCATTAGTCTGTCACAAACACGACATAATATAACCCGCGGCTAATCCATAATCAGGCGAAGTATGCGAAACGATGAATCAAATCAATGATAACGCTCTATTTGATCGGATTCTCAAAGATGAGTTAATCACCCCTTACTTTCAACCTATTTACGATTTAACCAATGGCACAGTACATGGTTATGAATCCTTATCTCGTGGGCCAAAAAGCTCTGCTTTATTCTCGCCTATTCTATTATTTGATTTGGCTCAGAAAGAAGGAAAACTACATCAACTAGAGCTGCTTTGCCGAAAAAAAGCCCTGTCTAAATTTTCCAAATTAGCATTAGAAGGTAAGCTATTTCTTAACATTAGCGCCTCTCTATTTTTTTCTCCTGAACACCAATCAGAAATGAGTTTATCGGAGCTTGATCAACTCGGAATCGACAAAAACCAGATTATTATAGAGCTATCTGAACAATATCCTTACGAATGTATGGAGTTAACTCACAGCCGTATCAAAGGTTACAGAGACATAGGTTTCCAAATCGCTATTGATGATTTGGGCGTTGGTTATTCAGGTTTACAACTTTGGTCCGAGCTGCAACCCGACATTGTTAAAATAGATCGACATTTTATTCAGAACATAGATACAGACAAGATCAAACAAGAATTCATCCGCGCCATAATCTGTATTGCCGAGAGCACCAATTGCACCGTCATTGCGGAAGGCATTGAAACCAAACAAGAATTGGCACTCCTCATTAAAATGGGCGTAACTCTAGGGCAAGGTTACTTCCTTGGACACCCGACAGATTCACCAAAGTTTGCGACCAACCTTGATTTGGCTACACAAGTGAAAAAACCACCACAATTCAATGCAGAGAACTCAGAAAGTGTTCAATCTCTTTGTCGCCCAACGCCCTATTTGCACGAGAACAACGTATTAGACGATGCTTCCAAGCATTTCAAAAAGCACAAAGAACTGACTGTCATTCCGATTCTCGACCACCAGCATTGCCCTATTGGCGTTATTCGTCGTCACCAACTGCACGAAATCTTCTCGACGCCGTACGGCCGTGCTTTATACGAACAAAAGCCAGTCACTCAATTATTAACCAGCAATGCATTAGTGGTTGAAAGCAGCATTAGCCTTGCGACCGTTTCCACACTGATAACAGACCAAGAAGCCGACGTATTAAACAACGAGATTATTATTGTCCGTAATGGAAAATACTCAGGAACAGGGCATTTAAAAGACTTACTTAAGCGCATTACAGAGTTAAAAATACAAAACGCCACCTATTCAAATCCGCTGACTTTGTTACCCGGCAACGTACCCATTCATAAAGAAGTCAGCCGACGTTTATTAGCCGATGAAGATTTCCATGTGGCGTACTTTGACCTAAACGATTTCAAACCTTTTAATGACTTTTTCGGCTATGCAAAAGGCGACACAGTCATTCAGCTGGTCGGCTCACTTATCAAAGATTTTGTCTCGCCAGAGAATAACTTTATCGGCCATATTGGCGGCGATGATTTTGTGGTGATTTTTGGAGACAAAGACTGGAGGCCACAATGCGAAGCGATTTTATCGGCATTCGCGCAAGAGATCAGAGACTTCTATTCACCAGAAACCCTACAAGAAGGCGGTGTTTGGACCAAGAACCGAGAAGGTGAAATGCGCTTTCACGCCATTCTGAGCTTGGCCATTGGCGTCATCAAAACCAGTGCCAGACAATGCAGCAATCACCATCAAGTGGCCGAAATGGCCGCTCACGCGAAAAAATCGGCTAAAGAATACGAAGGGAATTATGTCCATTTTCTCCCTTCTAATTCCCTTGAAATCGCAAAATAACCGTCTTAGTTATTGTGATCTAATTGTCATAAAGAACACACAAGTCTGTCATAAATGGGAATTAGTCTAAAGGTAACTCATGAGGAGAAGCTTATGCAGACGACATTTCGTTCCGTATTTATTTCCGATGTTCACTTAGGCACAAAAGCCTGTCAGGCAACCCACTTATTGGACTTCTTGAAGACGATTAAAACCGATACTTTATATCTGGTTGGCGACATCATCGACCTACAAGAAATGCGCCATAAAGCCTACTTCATCGACACTCACCACCAAATCGTCGAACAAGTGCTACAGATGGCAAAATCTGGCACCAAGGTTGTGTACATTCCGGGCAACCACGACGCTTTCTTTCGTCAGTTTGTTGGGCAAACCTTGTCTGGTATTGACATCAGAATGAACGCTCGCCACCAAACCGCCGACGGCCGAACCTTCCATGTGAGCCACGGCGATGAGTTCGATCAAATGGTGAAAATCAGCCCACTCATGCTCGCCATTGGCGACAAAGCCCATGGCCTCATGTTGTCACTCAATCAATGGATTAACGGTGTAAGACGTTTTATTGGTTTGCCATATTGGTCACTAGCAGGCTATTTAAAAAGCCACATCAGCAAAGCCAAAGAGTTTATCGAACGCTTTGAAACCGCCGCGCTCAAATCCGCAAAAAACCACAAAGTAGACGGCTACATTTGCGGTCATATTCACTTCGCTTCTTTTAAAATGAAAGACGGCACCCTGTACTGCAATGACGGCGACTGGGTCGAACATTGCACCGCCTTAACCGAATCCGCCGCAGGCGAACTCAGCTTATTGCACTGGTCTGAACAGCCTAAAATGCTGGCAACAGAACCTAAGCAAGAAGAATGGGGATATGAGCCGATTCCATCAAACAGTTAAATTGATGGAAGAATGGGCTGTGTTAGACAGCCCATTGTGATTGTAAGATTTGGTGATGTGAGATGGTGGGATGAATTTTTAAAACACCGTCAGCAGGGATGAGACAACATAACGAAGCCGAGTTCTTTAGGGCTCTCTGGCTAACTCTGTTAGCTACCTTGTCCATCGTATTTTTGATCAAAAATCATAAATATCCTTGTATTAACTCTTTCAATCCAATTGAGAACATTAATCATATTCTCATCCTCACAATCAATCCGCTTTAACCATAACCTGAATGGCTCATTACAAAATTTAAGTGTAGGACATATAAACCTAACATCAGCACCATGATAAAATGGATACACAGAGAATGTTGAATCTTCGTTCTTTTGGAGACACCAATCCATAGATTCGTTCCATGATCCATGAATAGACTCGGACATCATTCCATAAGTATATTTGTACAGATCCTCATCATCTGTAATTTCACCGAAGATGTCGAAAAATGTTTTCCCTTGAAGCTTCCACCTATTTTTCTTTTGTACCTTGAAGTCATCTTCTGAGAAGCCCTCTAAATCCATTTTATCTTGAACTGATTTAAGCAGTCGCTTTCCCGCCTTTGTTTCAAAGAATCTAGAGCCTTCCTTTAGCTCACGCAGTATCCTTAATCGATCTTTATATGAGCACTTTCTATAATCTTCAATTACAGACGAATCACTCATTAGCAAATACTCTGCCGTTACTGCCGCTTCAATCAATGGCCTTTCTAATATACTTATTATTTCAGCGTTATCTTTCTCGTAGTAAATTATGACTTCCTTGAGTAGTTTCCATATTCTGGTTAACAGCCCCAAGATAGGCGCATCTTCTATATTGAACCCAGTAGGATTTCGATCAATATTTCGCACCCTCGTAATGCAATCATAGATCTCTGCAACATCCTTTACGAAAGTACCAGTAAACTTATTTATGTCATCAAGTGATCTGAAGCTATCTGCAATATATGCCTCATTGTACCGACTTATTATTTTTTCGATTTCGTCCATGCTTGTACTTTCTTTTATGGCCAATATTTTAATAGTTCGCTTGCACATTTACACAGTTTCAAAAAACTTCAAATATCTCTATAAAGTGCTATTTCAACATTACAAACCTTGTTACTTGATACTAAAAGACTTTTTATTTATCTACCAGAACAAACGCGCAAAGCTTTGTCAGCCTAAAGGCTGACCTACAAGAGCCAGACATAAGCTCTCCCCTTGAAGAAATGGGAGGGGATTTGACGGGCGAGATATTAACGCGGTGTGAAGGACGTTTTTCCGCCGCCCATTTGGTTGAGGTCGTGCAGACGATAGTCAACGCCTTGATAGGCGATTTGAGCCAATAACAGTTCTGCTGTCGCTAAAGCATCTGTTAGTGCGTCATGACCATCGTAATCTGGTAAACCATAGCGTTCTCGGCAAGCGCATAGTCGAAAACCACCATCTTGAATTGGCTGTTGGGTTCTGTTGGCTTTGGCGCGTTCTATGGCTAATGTGTCTAGCCAATTCACCGAAAAAGCAGGCAAGACTTCTTTCTTCCAAGCTTGTTTTAGAAAGTTTAATTCCAGCGGCGCATGATGCATGACTAAGATACGATCTCTTAAAAGGTGGCGAAGGTAGCGCAACACGCTTTCTTGCCGTTTTCCGTGCAACTCTATGTCTGAATCCGTAATCATGTGAATGCCGACGCTTTCCCCCACATCTGTGCTTTCAATCACAATATGGCGAGCGGTATCCAACTCAATCACACCATTTTGAATACAAACCCAGCCAACGCTGACAATGTGATCTTGCTTGGCGTCTAACCCTGATGTTTCGATATCCAGTATCAAATAATTCCATTCAGACCAAACATGCTTACTGGCCTGATACGACATCCAACGTTCATTAACACTCTGCATTAACCCAGCCAACATTTAACTGTACCCTCGCAAGAAACGTTGTTGAGCCACATCCTGCACATCACTAATAATGCCGAATGTCGTTTTTAAATGCTTACGCTCTAAAGAACTCAGGCTTTCAGGGTCTAAATAAGCGCTGGCCTTACCTGTGGATTGCCAATGGGCTCTTTGGGTTTCCAAACGCAGTTCGTTTAATTGATCCCACGCGTCCATCAGGTTGCGTGCCGTGTCCACACTGATTAACTTTTCCCGAATCGCCTGTTCGATACGATCCAGCGTCGCCACGCGGTAGGTTCGACAAGACAAGCCATAAAGCCTTGCGAGATCATTAATCAAGGCCAAGCCTTGGTGTTTCAAATCCAACTGATGCTTATGCTCACCAGAAGACTCTAATAAGAAGTGACGGAAGAATCCCAACGGAGGTTTTGTAGACAATGCGCTGCGGGTTAAGGTCGCCAAAAACACGCTGTTTTTACTGATGGTTTGCTGCATTTTGAGAATCAATTCATCAACCACAGAAGCCTCGCCATACACGCAACGAATATCAAAAAAGATGCTCGCATTTAATAAAGCGTTCGGTGAACCTGATTGAATCCACGAGGTAAATTTCTGCTGCCAACCTTGGGTCGTCATTCGCCATTGTGGGTTGCTCGCCATAATGTTTCCGGGACAAAGTCGAATCCCACAAGCGCCAAGACCATTGCAGACAAACTCAGCCAATATCGCGAAGTACTGACTCTCTTCGTCAGTTGGCTCTCTTTCCAGCATCAAACCATTATCTTGATCACTCCCCAAAGATTGGTCTCGACGAGCTTGTGAACCAAAGACTAAAAACTGAAACGCCATCGGCGCTGGCCCCAATGTTTCTAATGCCAGTTCAATTAAGCGACGAGTTAAATTATCGCTTACCGTCGCCAATACCTTACCGATATCAACGGGCTTCATATCGGTCACAATCAAGTTAATCGTTAAGGTCGGCCATTGTTTACAGGTTTGCGCAAGACCTTCCACGCTGTGCTGGCGATGAATCTGATTCACCAAAAGCAAAGGGCTTAGCTCTTGATGGCGCAGTAAATCCGCTACCGTGAGCATTCCCATCACGTTCAGCGCGTCATCAACAATCGGTAAATGGTGAATATTGCTTTCGCTCATTAAGGTCTGAGCCTGCATTACCAAAGCATCGGTTTTCAGGCTCACGGGATCTTTCGTCATCACTTGTTCAATTGGAATGTCTGATGATCCGCCCACAGCCAAGATACGTGAACGCAAATCTCGGTCAGTCACTATGCCTAATAAGCGCTTGTTCTCTAGAACCAGAATCGAGCTAACTCGCGCTTCCGTCATACGCATAGCAACGGTTTGTACACTTTCATCTGGCGAGGCTTGAATCAATTGCCGAGACATAATTTGCGTCACCGGCATAGACAATTGCAACGCCGGAGAAGAGAGTTCACTTGATTGGCTGCGGGATAATTTTCGGAGGCGATTGTGTCGCGTATGCTCAAAGAAAAGGCCGAACGCCTCATTCTGCTCCACGGCGTCTAAAAAGCGCTTTTTCTCGAATCGGTAAACAAGGCTGTCTTCCATTGCCACAACCTGCAAACCATCTGGATTCTGCGACATGGTACTCGATAAACCAAAACACTCACCGTCTGCGATCTGATCCACCAGCCCGCCTTTGGGGGTACGAATTTCAAAGGCACCTCGACGAATTAAATGCACTGTCGCCGCGCCATTTTTGAGGGAAATAACCTGACCTTGGCGCACATACAGCATAGACACGCCCGTCAACAGCTGCTTCTTTTCTGTTAAATTCAAACTGGAAAAAGGGGGAACCGTCGCAATAAATTTATGCACTTCAGGAATGTCTATGGCGGCCATATTATTTTTCTCATTTAGCATTCGTCATCTGTTCTTCATCTGTTCTTCATCTGTTCTTCATCTGTTCTTCATCTGAAGTGTGCGCTTTTATTATTCAGAACAAAATGCTTTTTAGACCAATGTCTAAAGCTAAGGAAAGCAGTTTATGTATTTCCAGCTACCGTTATCCGCCCTACTCCTGGTACTAAATTCTTATATAGATCAATCAACTATCTGATCTTTTATTTAATTAGCCATCAAATGCTTGACTAGAAGGAAAAGTTACCGGTAACATCTGCCCAAGAGTTACCGGTAACATATAATCGGATTTGAATACTCTTTTCCTAAAAAAAATAATCATCAGGAAGTTATATTATGAGCAAGATTAGCACAGTTCTTCTGACTGCCACTTTAGCTGGCGCACTATCTACTTCTGCCATTGCTGCAGACTATAAATTCAAATTCCAGTCTTCTGATCCAGCTGGCGACAAAAATTTCCAAGTTCAAAAAGAATGGACGGAACGCGTTGAAGCCATGACAGGTGGTCGTGTTCATATCGATTTACTTCCTGTAGGCAGTGTTTTTAAACATACTGAAACCCTTGATGGAATCAAAATGGGCATCCTAGATGGCCACATCACTGCGACAGAGTTTTTCTCTGGTAAAGATCCAGCATTTGGACTAATCGGTAATACCGTTGGCGCATGGTCAAGTACTCAACAACTTCTACAGTATGTAAACTACGGTGGTGGTTACGAGCTAATGACTGAACTTTATGCACCTTATGGCGTGAAATTCATCGGTGGTTCAACAACTGGTGTCGAGTCTTTTGTTTCTCGTGTTCCATTGAACGGCGTTGCAGATCTTAAAGGCTTGAAACTTCGCGCTCCAGAAGGTCTAGTTCAACGTGTATTTGCCGCTGCAGGTGCTGCTCCAGTAAACCTACCAGGTTCTGAAGTATTCACAGGCCTAAGTAAAGGCGTTATTGATGCAGCCGACTATACGGTTTTCTCCACAAACCAAAAAGCGGGCATGAATGAGATCGCGACACATCCTGTACAACCTGGCTTCCATTCTTTGCCATTGATCGATATCTCAATGAACCAAAAAAAATGGGATAAGTTGCCAGCAGATATCCAAAAAATCCTTACTGTCTCAGTACGTGATTTTGCTCAAGATATGACAACACAATTACATATTGCGGATCAGGTCGCAGTAAAAGCAGCTCAAGCTGATCCAAATATCACCATTCATGATTGGTCTGCTGAAGAGCGTAAAAAGTTCCGTGCAATTGCCCGTACACAATGGGAAGAGTTTGCTAAGGGGTCTAAAAATGCTCAGAAAGTATATGATTCCATTACAAGCTACTTAGAAACAAACGGTCTTCTATAAGTTGTAAACACACAACTAAGACGGTTTATTAAGCCACGCAAAGCAGGTGTAATATTGCGCCTGCTTTTCATTGGACCTGATTATGAAAGAAGCTATTCATCCTCCTATTACTGATAACTCGGACGAGCCAAGAAACGCTTTAGATCGTTTCATCTATAAGCTTGGCAATATCTTGAGTCTATTATTTATCCTCACTGTTGCGATTTCTTTTTATGAAGTATTAATGCGCTATATATTCAACGCCCCCACAATATGGGTACATGAAGCCGCTTCATTCCTTGGTGGTTGTTTATTTGTTTTCGGTGGAATTTATGCACTATCGATTAACAAACATGTTCGCGTCGTGTTGATCTACGATATGGTTTCAGACAGAACTCGACGTTGGCTAAATGTTTTCCACCATATTATGGGGCTGATTTTTTCTGGTTTATTAAGTTGGGCAGCTTATCAAGTAGTACAAGATTCTTGGTTCTCACCATTTGGTGAAATACGTTTAGAGACATCTGGTTCAGCTTGGAACCCTGCTTTCCCAGCATTAGTAAAAGGTATGATTTTTCTTACTTTAAGTATCATGTTTGTGCAGTTTTTGTTGCACCTGATTCAAGAGATTAACGGCCTTAGGAAACGCAAAGATGTTTGATTTATCCACTATGGGCATAGGCTATGGCAGCCTACTCATGCTCAGTTCCATGATTCTATTATTGTTAACTGGCATGCAGTTGGCCTTTGTTACTGCTCTTGTCGCGCTGGTTTTTGCTATTGGTTGGTTTGGTGTTGGCGCATTGCCACTAATTACCAGTCGCTTATATAGTTTTGTTGGCAGTTATGTTTTCCTCGCTGTTCCTATGTTTGTCTTAATGGCGGCACTTTTAGATAGGTCTGGAATCGCGCGAGACTTGTTCGATGCTATGAAGGTCTTCGGCCGTAAACTTCGTGGCGGTGTTGCCGTACAAACATTATTGGTTGCGATGGTTTTAGCCTCTATGTCTGGTGTTATTGGTGGTGAAACCGTTCTGTTGGGTATTCTAGCTTTACCTCAAATGTTACGCCTTGGTTATAACCGTAAGTTAGCAATCGGAACAACCTGTGCAGGTGGCGCACTTGGCACTATGCTACCTCCAAGCATTGTATTAATTATCTACGGTTTAACGGCCAGCGTTTCTATTGGTGATTTATTTAAAGCTGCGTTCTTACCTGCTTTTATATTGGCTTTTGCCTACATGGCTTACGTCCTTATTCTATGCCGTATTCATCCAGAATACGCGCCGTTACCAACAGCAGAAGAACTTGCCGCTGATGATGACATCAACTATTTCAAAGCGCTTTTCTTTCCTCTACTAACTGTTATGACGGTTCTTGGCAGTATTTATTTAGGTGTTGCATCGGTAACAGAAGCTTCTGCTCTAGGCGTAGTCGGTATCTTAATTAGTGCAGCTATTCGTGGCGAACTTGATTTTTCTATGATCAAAGACAGTGCCAAAGCGACTATGAGCACATGTGGCATGATCATCTGGATTGGTATTGGTGCAACCGCTCTTGTTGGTGTCTACAACTTGATGGGCGGTATCGATTTTGTTGAAGAAATCATTCTTGCTCTAAGTGGCGGCAGCATTATGGGTACCATTATGATCATGATGGTTATCTTACTTGTCTTAGGTATGTTCTTAGATTGGGTAGGTGTCGCATTGTTAACTATGCCTATCTTTGTACCCATTATTGTAGGGCTCGACTTAGATCCAATTTGGTTCGGTGTGGTGTTCTGTTTGAATATGCAGGTTTCTTTCTTATCACCACCTTTTGGCCCTGCCGCTTTTTACCTTAAATCTGTTGCACCCAAAGATATAAGTCTAGGTGAAATATTCAGCTCTTTGCTTCCTTTTATTGGCATTCAGGTTGTCGTACTCGCCTTGGTCATATTCTTCCCAGAATTAGCACTTTGGTGGAAATAGACAGCAAGAAATAATGCCGTTCAAGCGGTTCTTCGAACGATATAGCCTTGCTGATAACAGCAAGGCATAAGGATTTAAGAAGATGATTAAAAAAATTGTAGTATTGGGCGTTTCAGGCTCCGGTAAGTCTTTAATAGGTAAAAACATCGCGGATGAACTTGGCTATCGTTTCTTTGATGGTGATGATTTTCACAGTGCAGAAAATGTAGCAAAAATGAGCCAAGGAATTCCTCTTACAGACGACGACCGTAAAGATTGGCTAGCGGTACTTAACAGATTATTAATCGATAATCCAACTGCGGTCATTGCCTGTTCTGGTTTGAAGCCTGAATATCGAACTATGCTCCGTCAGGGTCTGAATGATGTTGCTATGATCTACTTAAAAGGCAATATTGATACTATCTGGGAACGACACCAAAAACGCGATGGTCATTATTTTAACGGTCGTGAAATGCTAGAAAGCCAGTTTGCGATCTTGGTCGAGCCGACAGAAGAAGAAGCATTTGTTATTGATATCTCTCAAGATGCGGATGCGGTTCTGAACGAAGCCCTTTCGTTTCTCCCTAAAACCTAAAGAGGAAGATACAAAGGCATAATTAAGCTGTTATGCCCTTGTACACAGTCACGCTAAATTACCTTTTTTATTTCTAGCCATGAATTGCTTATGCTAATGTTACAGGTAACAATTCATGGATAAATCTCTTGATATGAAAAGCTCAGGCATAAAAAATAAACGCCCTACACTACAAGATGTTGCCAATTTAGTCGGCGTGACAAAAATGACGGTGAGTCGTTATCTTAAAGATGCAGATCAAGTCTCTTCTCCTCTACGAATAAAGATCAAAGAAGCCTTAGATGATTTAGGCTACATACCTAATCGCGCGCCAGATATTTTATCTAAGTCTAAAAGCAACGCGATTGGAGTTTTACTACCATCATTAACTAACCATGTTTTTGCCGAAGTTATTCGTGGCATTGAATCCATATTAGAACCTGCTGGTTACCAAACCATGTTAGCTCATTATGGTTACAGCCAAGAAGCCGAAGAAGCCAGAATTGCAACCTTACTTTCTTACAATGTTGACGGCCTGATTATTTCGGAAAGTTATCATACCGAGCGTGTTCGAAAGATGCTTAGTGTGGCAGGTATTCCAGTCATTGAAATCATGGATTCCACATCACAACCAATTGAGCAAGCAATCGGTATCGACAACCAAGCAGCCGCTTACGCTATGACAGAATGCATGATTCAAAAAGGTCATACTAAAATTGTGTATTTTGCTGCCCGAATGGACCAAAGAACTTTGTTAAGGTTGCAAGGCTACAAAGCAGCAATGAACGATAATAGTTTGACTGAACTCTGTATCACTACAGACAGCGCCTCGTCTTTCTCATTGGGTGAACAATTCATGAAAGAAGCCTTAGAAAAACAACCTGATACAGATGGCATCTTTTGTACAAATGACGATTTAGCAATTGGCGCTCTCTTCGCTTGCCAAAAGGCTGGCATTAAAGTTCCAGAAGAAATGGGAATTGCAGGCTTTCATGGTCACGATATCGCAAGAGTTATGGTGCCATTGTTGGCTACAGTTATTACACCTCGAGAAGAAATAGGTCGTTTGGCCGCTGAGCACTTGTTATCTCGTTTAAAAGGTAATCCCGTCACAGAAAGAATCATTAACTTACCCTTCAAGATAGAACCCGGAGAGAGTATTTAGATTCACAAAACCTACTAAACATGATTTCTTATAAGGAAATAACACTTTATGCGCAATTAGGAAGTGTTATTATTCTCATGTTTTTATTTATTCGCTAAGGTTTTGTTGTATGAAACGCTTTTTCGCGTGCCTTTCTTTCTTTATTTCTCTGTCGACTTTTGCGGTCACCGTTCAAGATAGCCAAGGAAGCTTTAGCATTGATTATGTGCCGCAACGCATTGTGGTGTTGGAATTCTCTTTTGTGGACGCTCTCGCCATTGTTGGCGTCAGCCCAATTGGTATCGCGGACGACAAAGACTCTGCACGAATCTCACCCGAAATACGCGCGTTAATTACACCTTGGGAATCTGTTGGCACACGCTCACAACCCAGTTTAGAAGTTATTTCCTCGTTAAAACCAGACTTAATCATTGCGGATTTCAGCCGCCACCAAACCGTCTATAAAGATTTGCAAAAAATCGCGCCGACCTTGATTTTGCCGTCTCGTCGCGAGCCTTATCAGAGCAACCTAAAAGCCGCCGCGATTATTGGTAAAGTGCTGGATAAAGAAGACGCCATGCAAGCACGCCTCGCCAAGCATAAAGAGATTATGCAAGGCTTTGCAGACCAATTGCCAAAAGGCATTGAAGTGCAATTCGGTAACGCCATGGAAAAACACGCCTCGCTCCACCCGGGAAAATCATATGTGGGTTCCTTGCTACAGTCTTTGGGATTTAAAACGCCACCCATGTTAGAAAATGAAGTCAGTTCCGTTCACACAGGGTTAGAGCAGTTATTGGCGAGCAATCCTGAGTATTTGATTCTTGGCCATTACACCTCTTCAGACATTTCAGATACATGGCAAAAATCCCCATTATGGAAAATACTCAAAGCGGTGCGAAACGAGCATGTTTATCACATTTACAATCCGAGTATTTGGTCTCGCAGCCGTGGCGTTGTTGCCGCTGAAAGCATTGCTGGGCAATTAGTCGAGCTGCTGACTTCAAAATGATGCTATGAAACCTTCCTCCTTTATTTACATAAGCTACTGCTTGCTCTTCTTCCTGCTGCTGTTACTTAGCTTTTGGGCCAGTTTGTTCACGTGGTCGAGCTTTCCTATTTCTGCTATGGACGCCATAGAAGGCGTGTTGTCACCAAGCGAAGATTCCATTGCGCAACAAATCGTACAAGACATTCGTCTGCCAAGAGCCTTGCTTGCCACCACCGTTGGCGCGTGTTTCGCTGCGGCGGGTGTGGTGATGCAAGGCTTAACACAAAACCCGCTTGCTTCTCCTGCTGTTCTAGGTGTAAACGCTGGTGCGGCGCTTGGTATGGCGGCGGTTTCGACCATTACGCCTTGGTTCGGCTTGCTCGGTATTTCCATGGCGGCAATGATCGGCGGTGGCGTGGCGTGGACGTTAGTGATGATTCTCGGCAGCGCGTGGCGTGGAGGCAGCGACACTGGCCGTTTGGTTTTAGCTGGCGTGGCGATTTCAGCCCTTTGTGCCGCTTTTACCAAGGCGTTGGTGATTATGGAAGAAGATCAAGCATCCGCTGTCTTGTCTTGGCTCGCTGGCAGTTTCGCTAATGGCAACTGGGACACTTGGTCACTCTTCTGGCCTGTCGCATTATTCGCCTTGATTGGCAGCCAATTGCTCACGCCAACACTCAACTTATTACAGCTGGGCGATGACAACGCTCAGAACTTAGGCATTTCACTGATTTGGACAAAACTGGCTGGCAGTGTGTTGGTGCTGATTTTAGTCGGTTCCGCCATCGGCGCATCTGGCAGCATCGGCTTTGTTGGCTTGCTCGTCCCGCACATGGCAAGAATCTTATGCGGACAAGATCACCGCTATTTTCTACCTTTATCCATGTTAATGGGCAGCGCCTTGGTGGTACTTGCAGACACCTTAAGTCGTGGCATTATTTTCCCATTAGAGACACCCGCTGGCGCCATATTAGCTCTCATTGGCGCGCCTTTCTTCATCTATCTTGTTAAGAAAAGGGCCTCGTAATGTCACTCAAAACATGGCCGTTATTACTCGTTATTCTGTCCCTTTTACTGGTGGCGAACTTAATGTTTGGCGCGGTTTCTATTTCCTTCGAGGGAATATTAAACGGCTTTCAAGCAGACAGTGAGCACTATTTCACCGTCTACGAATACCGCTTTCCTCGCACCTTGTTAGCCATGATGGTGGGTGCCATGATGGCGCTGGCGGGCGCGCTTGTTCAAGGTGTGATCCGCAA
The DNA here is from genome assembly GCF_039939215.1 of Marinomonas sp. 5E14-1. Classification (NCBI taxonomy): domain Bacteria; kingdom Pseudomonadati; phylum Pseudomonadota; class Gammaproteobacteria; order Oceanospirillales; family Oceanospirillaceae; genus Marinomonas; species Marinomonas sp. 5E14-1. The sequence continues at coordinate 195,072 of NZ_JBDXMW010000008.1, forward strand.
TCCGTTAGCCTCGCCAGATGTGCTTGGCGTGAGTCATGGCGCTGGCTTAGCCGCTGTGACTTATATGACCTTGTTCCCAACATCCGACATTGCGTGGTTGCCTGCCATGGCGTTATTGGGCGGTTTTTCTGCGGCCTTTATTTTGTGGTGGTTGTGTGGCAATCACAGCAGCGCCATTAAGCTTGCCATCACAGGCGTTGCCTTGGGCGCACTTTACGCCAGCACGGTCGACTTCCTGATGTTGGTAAAACCCTTAGAAATCAACAATGCCTTGCTCTGGCTAACGGGCAGTTTGTGGGGACGCGGCTGGAATCAATTTTTCATATTGTTGCCTTGGCTCGGTTTGATTCCCATCGCACTTTGGTTAGCCAAATCTCTGAATTTAATCTCACTAGGCGACGACAGCGCGATCAGCCTCGGTGTGAATGCCAATACATTGCGTTTAACATCATTAGCGGTTGCAGTGGGACTCACCGCATCGTGCGTCGCCATTTGTGGGCCAATCGGCTTTTTAGGCTTAGTTGCACCCCATTTGACGCGCAAATTAGTGGGCGGACAGCATCAAATATTATTGCCTTGCACCATGCTGGTTGGCGCAATATTACTGTTATTTGCGGATTTAGTGGCTCGCACCATTGACCCGCCAATTGAATTATCCGCTGGGATTATGACGGCCATTATTGGCGCACCTTACTTTCTTTGGCTTTTATTTAAAAACAAATAGTTCGGACGAAACACATTATGTCACTTAGCACTCAAGATTTATCCGTTGGCTACCACGGTAAAGCCATTGTAAAAGAGGTGAGCTTTGAGCTTCCGAAGGGAAAAATCATCGCTCTGTTAGGACCAAATGGTTGCGGAAAATCCACCTTATTAAAAGCCATGGCCCGCATTCTAAAGCCCATGACAGGCCAAGTGTTTTGGAGCGATCAAGACTTGCATCAAATGCCTTCTCGCCAGTTATCAAAAGAACTGGCTCTGCTGCCACAAACACAACCGATTCCAGAAGGCGTGAAAGTAAAAGACTTAGTGGCTTACGGTCGCAGCCCTTACACAGGTTTTTGGGGGCGTTTAAACAAGGAAGACAATCGCATTATTAACGATGTGATGGCGCAAGTGGGCATTACCGAATTGGGTGAACAACTCGTAAGCGAACTGTCTGGCGGACAACGCCAACGCGCTTGGTTGGCTATGACATTAGCGCAAGACACGCCGTATTTATTATTAGACGAACCAACGACCTATATGGATTTGAGCCACCAAGTGGAGTTAATGCAAACCCTCAGAAAGCTGAATTCGTCTGGCAAAACCATCATCACAGTACTTCACGACATCAACCAAGCGGCACGTTATTGTGACCACTTGATCGTCATGAAAGACGGCGAAATCATCACCCAAGGGGAACCAGAAAACGTCCTCACTCAAGACATGCTGAAAACGGTTTTCTCATTAGACGCACAAATCCACCGAGACCCAATCGCCAACACACCAATGTGTGTCGTGGAATAAGAGCGATTAAGCGCCAAGATTAGAAAATAAGCCTAACGCTTCCTCTTGCTGAATCACGGTGGCGTATTCGCTATCAAGATTGGCGAGCGACATGGCGTGAACCTCTTGGGCGCTGCGATGTTGTCCGTCGAAGTCTTCCTTCTCAAACGCAAAACAAGCATTCGCGACCACGAAGGTATTAAAACCTAAGTTGCCTGCGCTTCTGACAGTCGATTCCACAGAATTGTTGGTGCTCACACCAACCACCAATAGGCGACCAATACTCTGCTTTCGTAACCACACTTCAAGGTCTGAATGGGTAAACGCATCAGGCACCGACTTCACCACCACCTTTTCGCCTTTCAAAGGCAAAAAAGCACCTTGCGGTTCTACGCCTTCTTGCTCAGGCCAAAACAAAGAATCAGGCTCTGTGGAATGATGGCGCACATGAATAACAGGCTGATTTCGCTGACGACAATGGGCTAATAATTCCGCCATATCTTGCTCTGCGTTTGGATTATTTCTTATGCCTGCTTGCGGCCACGACATGCCTTTTTGCATGTCGATCATCATCAACGCCGTGGTTGTATTGCTCTCTTCTTCGCCACGGATTGCTTGGCAGAATTTACCCAACCCCGCCTTTAAAGCACCCGCAATGCCAGAATTTTTGGTGATACCTTGAACGTCCAACTGGGCACCCAATAACGGAATCGACACATGAGCAGAGTCAATTAGCTTACCAGACATAGTCGTTAAGATTTCTCGCAATGATGCTTGCGCATGCGATGCTCTGGGAGAGGTGTTGATCAGCATGATCGGCTTATCAACAAACTCATGACCACTCACCAACCAATCTAATGCATTTTTAATAACGCCAGATACGCCATGTGCGTATTCTGGGCTAGCAATGATCAATCCATCTGCCGATGCCAACATGGCTTTTAAATCCGTCAACAGCGGGCTGCTTTCATCTTCTTTATCTGGGTTAAATAAAGGCATGTCGTGTAAAGGAAATATCGAGATTTCAATAGAGTCTGGCGCCAGCAATGACAAAGCGGTTAATGCACTGGTATTGAAAGAAGCCTCTCTTAAACTGCCAGACAAAGCCAATAAACGTATCTTTTCCATATTTAAATCCAAACCCCTTCCGGTAGGTCAATTTTGTTCAATACTCATGATCCCAGAAAAGCGATAGTCGCTCTACGTTTTTTACTTCTGGAATACTCTTGTGACCTTATCATTAATTTCTTCTATGTCTTTTTTTGCCTTGGCCGCGTCTTTGTCACCCGGCCCTGTGAACCTTCTGTCATTAAGCGGCAGCGCCCGTTATGGTACACGCGTTGGGCTAATTTATATCACTGGCGCGACACTGGGTTTTATTGCGCTGTTTTTATTGATTGGTTTTGGGTTGGGCTTTTTGGTTGATCAATTAGATTGGATCACGCAAGCGCTGCAATGGTTCGGCATCGCCTTTCTTCTGTATTTAAGTTACCAATTGTTTATGGACAATGGCGATCTCAACTCTGGTTCGTCAGACAACGCACCAACCTTCATGACTGGCGCGATTATGCAATGGCTGAACCCAAAAGCTTGGTTAGCGTCATTGTCTGGTATTTCGGCTTATATCCCGAATGCTGAGACGACAGAAATTGTGGTCTTTGCCAGTTTATACTTACCTATTTGTTGGTTATCTTTAAGCGTTTGGGTATGGATAGGAAAGGCATTAGGGCAATTTTTTAAAAGCCCAAGGAAAATGCGTTTACTCAATAAAAGCTTAGCGATTCTACTCGCAGGAAGCTGTGGCTTGATATTGCTTTAGCAATCGATTGTCGGAGCTTTACCTTATTACGCTCTACTTTGTCGGTATTGTTCTGGTGTCGCGGCAACCCTTTGCTTAAAGGTTCGTTGAAAATGTGCTTGATCACTGAAACCTACTGCCTGAGCAATGTCCGCAATGGGCTGGCCTTTTTTCAAGGCGTGCTGACCTAGCTGAACACGGCGATTTAACCGATAAGCATGAGGCGTCATATTAAAGTGGCGTTTAAAGGCGCGAACTAAGTAACTGGTACTAAAGCCAAATTTCCCACTAATGGCCTCTATCGAAATGTCTTCCAAACAGGATTGATCCAAATAATCCGCCACTTGGTAAAGTGCATTGCTAGGCAATAAGGTGTGAGGTTTGGCTTGGCTGTCCAGCGTATTGATATGCTCAAACAGAGACACAAGGTAGCGACTCAATTGCGCTTCTTTCTCTTTACTCGTACTCGACGTTGACATGAGCTGATCACAAAGTGTGACAAAAGACACATAAAACGCATCTGACAATAAGGTATCCATTGGCGTATCAATCCAAGTTATGTCGTCTCTCACATGAGATTCATGCAGTAAAGAGGCTAACCAATCTTTGTCGAGATGCATCATATAATACGCCCAAGGAGAGTCTTGCTTTGGATTACAGGCGTGCACTTGATCTGGATTCATCATCACCAAAGCGCCTTGCTCAACCTGATGTAATCGACCAGCACAAAGAAATTCACTCTGACCATCGAGGATAGCGCCAATCGACCACTCTCTATGAGAATGTGGCGTATAAGTTACTTTTCGGCCATCCAAAACTTGCCGTAATTCAACGTAAGGCAACTCGCTATCGCGCCAGAAAATGGGATGGGTAGAGGGTTTCAAAACACACTCCTTTTTACTAAAGGGTCAATTAACTTACAAATTTGATAACGAATACATTTATACTTTTGCGATTGGTGGGCATTACGGTGATTAATGGGGAATGTAATGCCACCATAAACGACGCGAGCTTGCAATCGTCCGGCGACCGAAGAAAGCGAGTTTAATGCGCTTGTTAGTTGCGAGGCAGGGATTTTGCCAATTTAATTGATTGGTGGCACAACCCTATTTGTAAGAGACCGACAAAGATGCCAGCTGCGGAAAGGATTATCAGTATAAGTCCATCTTCGAAAGCAAATCCTCCCTTGAAATAAAAAAACATTAAAAAAAGAATTATAAAAATGGCATAGATAATCATTATGAAACCACAAACACCTTGAAGCCAGGCGCATGTTTTATGGAAAGCTCTTTGTACCTTAATTGATGCTTCGATTATTAAGCCTTTATGCTCAGGTTCTTTATATGCTTCGTTCCAAGTAAACTTGCATAAATAGACGAAGCCATTGGCTAAGAACTTGATAGATGCACTTTTAAACAATAGGTCAATCATTTTAAAAAACAAAAAAACCAGCATAATAAATGGTGACCAAATAACAAATAATTCACCAAAAGGCACCACTAACTCGGGCAATTCGGATGCAAGTTGAGCAGAAAGCTCTTTATACGATTCCCAGAATTCTTTTTCTTTCATACTTATCCATATTCGTTGATGATACTTAAGCAACTAACGAGGCTGTAGAATTACTCATTCCCAGCCGATTTAATTAATATAAATCCACCATATTTCACATCCAACTAAAACTCAACAGGCCATTCTATTT